>NZ_JABCPZ010000009.1 GCF_013283785.1 Nonomuraea antri | reverse complement strand
CCGTGGGGGTGGGGACAGGGCCCGGCCGGCACGTGACGGTGTAGGCGGCGCGGCCGGAGTCGTGCCCTCCGGGGCTCAGGATGCGGATCGCCTTCCAGCCATTCGCGGAACCGGCGACCGTCATCGGCAGGCTGACCTGGCGCAGGCGCGGCCCGCCGGCCGCGAAGTGCAGGGACTCGGGCTGGGACTCGCCGGTGATGCCGTCGATCCACTGGTAGCGGATCGTGGCCGGGGTACGCGAGACCTGCAGGGTCGCGGTGAAGGTCACCGTGGTGGGGCAGACGCCGGTGTGGGTGGCCGGGGTGACGTCCACGTCGGCGGCCGAGCGGAGCGTGTCGTCGTCGGCGGGCAGCGGGCGGGAGACGTCCCAGACCTGCGGCGGGCCGTCGCACGAGACGCTGAACCGGGCCTTGCCCGACAACCCCTTCTTGCCGATGATCTCGACGGCCTGCCAGCCGGTGACATCGCGGTCGAAGGTCTGCCGGTCCTTCACCGTCACCTTGCGTGAGCCGTTCACGCGGAAGCTCTTGACCACGCTCTTGCTGCCGTCGCCGCGTACCCATCGGTAGCGGACGGTGCCCTTGCCCTTGGCGGCCACCACGGCGGAGAAACCGACCGTGGTCGGGCAGGCGCCCGACTGCCTGGCAGGGGACGCCTTCACCTTCGCCACCGCCGTCTTCACTGCCGGGGCGGCCGACGTGGCAGCATATGCGGCGGACGTGGCGGACGTGGCCGCCGATGTGGCGGATGGGGCGGCGGCATATACGGGTGTGGCGGCATATGCGGGTGCGGCGGCCAGCAGCCCGCCGAGCACGACCGTGCTCAGCAGTAACGCTGTCGCTTTCATCGAAGTCCTCTTTCCGTGATGCTGGGGATGCGCCGGCGGTCTTGCCGATGAAGGCGCCACCCACCCGCCCGTGGCCGGGGACTCGGGTCACATCCCTGTCCGGGTGCCGCGGCGGCGGAGACGCGCCGGGCCGGGCAGCGGTGACACTCGCGTCCTCCTTCGGCGGCGAACCTTCGGGGATGAACGCTAGGGACCGGTGCGCGCGGCGGTCGTCCACCTCCCGGGCGACCCCGCCTCCACAAATCGTTGAGGCTCAGCCGAGCGGAACCCTCGTCTTGGCGATACGCCGAGGCGCGATACGTCGAGGTTCGAACGAGTGGGAACCTGCGCGATGCGTTGTGGCTCAGAGGAGCGGGAACCTCGCCCACACGCGGAAGTCGTGCCGGCCGGGCACGGGCCCGGCGGCCAGTTCGCCACCGAACATCGCCACCCGCTCCCGCATCCCGACCAGCCCATGACCGCCACCATGACCGCCACCATGACCGCCACCATGACCGCCGCCATCACCTTCGCCGTGACCGCCGCCATCACCGCCGTGATGACCGCCGTGACCGCTTTTGCGGCCGTGGTGGGCGTCGTCGGGCCAGGCGGGGTCGCCGGGGCTGTCGGTCGTGCCGTCGTTGACGATCTCCAGCGTCAGCGCGCCGGGCGCGTGCGTCACCGTGATGTCGATGCGGCTCGCACGGGCGTGCTTGAGCGCGTTGGTCAGCGACTCCTGCACCACCCGGTACGCCGACTGGTCGAGCCCGGGCGGCAGCGGCCGCGGCCGGCCACGTACCTCGACGCCGACCGCCACGCCGGCCTCCCTGACCTGCCCCACCAGCGCGTCCAGATGCTCCAGCCCGGCCAGGGACGGCTGGACCCCCGTCCCGCCGGGATCGCGCAACATGCCCAGCATGAGCCGCAGTTCCTCCACCGCCTCGCGGCCCGCGCGCTCCACGTTGAGCAGCAGGTCGCGCTCGCGTGGCGCCTCCTGGCCGAGCATCGTCCGGACCGCGCCGGCCTGCAGCGTCATCAGGCTCACATTGTGCGAGACGATGTCGTGCAACTCCCTGGCGATCCTGGCGCGTTCGTCCGCGACGGCCTGCCTGGCCCGTTCCTCGCGCTCGGCCTCCAGCCGGGCGGCCTGCCCGGCCAGGCGTTTGGTCTGCTCGGTCTGCTGACGCAGCAGGATGCCGCTGAGGTAGGCGACGCCGATGAAGATCGCGCCGATCACCACCTCGGCCGGGTCGCCGGGCTGGTAGAGCTGCACGAACACGTACGCGATCAGCACCGCGGCGAGACCGCCCGCCCCGCGTCTCGTACGGAGTTCCGCGGCGCCGGCGACGGTGTGCACCAGGATCAGGATCGAGTAGAAATGCCAGGCCGCGTAGCCGGTGCCGCCGACCCCCCACACGGCGATGCCGACGCACACCAGCACCAGCAGCGCCGTCGCCGGGAAGCGGCCGCGCACGACCAGCAGCACCCCGGCGGCCAGCGCCACCGGCTGCCTGACGGTCAGGTTCCATGCGGTGGCGGCCTGCGCGAAGCCGTCGTCCTCGGGCAGGAGCACGCGTCCCTCAATAACACCGCGTAGTTCGTTGAGCTTCATCATCGTCGTCTCCCTTTCGAGCTCTCACCGGATGAGAACGACGGCGAGGCCGTGGACGCCGAGCGTGCCACCGCCCGCGGACCACTTCTTCGATCGTCGCTAGAAGTGTTAGCGACGCTAGTTTATCGGCGCTCATTTGTCTAGCGGTGCTAGCGCCCGGGAAGCGCCCGCCTCTCCGCAGAGCGCGCGCGAACGCGCCCAGCGCCACAACGTCACAACGCCTGGTCGTCATCGAGGCTGCTGCCGCATCGAGAGCGCCGTGATACCGGCGCAGATTTTCTGCAGCAATTCTGAATGCGCCGCTCGCGATGCTGAGCGCGCACAACGGCATCCGCGTGAACCTCGAAAGAAGGACGCCATGTCGACCAGGACGAAGGGCTCCACGACCAGCTCATGAGGTGAGCGCGACGACCATCCGGCGCGCACCGCTGCCGCCGGCCCTGGTCGGCCGTCTCCGCGCACCGGCGGGGAATCCTTGTCCGGCATCGGAACCCAGGAGCGGTTCAGGGTGTCAGATCCATCGACGGCGAACGCACTCGATTGCGTCCTGCTTCCTCGGCTCGTCATCACCGCGTCCGGCCTGGACCCGGCCCGCGTGGCCGGTCAGGCCGACATCCCGGCCTGGGCGCTGCGAACGAACCACGCCACGGTCGCCAGCGACCGCTATCTACGCATCTGGGAACTCGTCGAGCATGAACTGGGCAGCCCGTACGCCGCGGTGGCGATCGTCCGGAACTACCGGGTCGGCGCACTCGGGCTGTACGACTACCTGTTCATCACGGCGTCGACGCTCTGGGAGGGATTCGAGATATCGGGAACCTTCATGCCCACCGTCAGCACCAACTGGCATTTCCAGTACGCCTCGGAAACCGAGCGGGACATCACCTTCCACGTGAATCTCAACAACGGCGAAGGCCGCGGCGCCGAGCTGGCGATGCAGTTCGGCCTCATGGGCACGTTCACCCGGGCCCGGGCGGTCACCGGGCGGCCCGTGAACCCGGTGCGGGTCTCCTTCCGGCAGGCCGCGCCCCGACGCCGCGACGCGTTCGTCGACGTCCTGGGAACGGACGACGTCCACTTCGGCGCTCCGGCGGACGCCGTCACCGTACGCAAGGCCGACATGAATCTGCCCGTCCTGGGATTCGATCCGATGCTGGCGAGCATCCTGCGGCGGCACGCCGACGCACTCCCACGACCGCCGGCGGCGACCACCTGGCTGGATCGGTTCCGTCAGGTGCTGAGGGAGTCGCTGGGGTCGGGATCGTCCCTGACCCAGGTGGCCGCGCGGCTGGCGATGAGCCCGCGTACGCTGCAGCGACGGCTCGCCGACCTGGGCACCGGGTGGCGTCACGAGCTGGACGGAGTACGGCGGGCCGAGGCCGCCCGCATGAAGGCGGCCGGCCGCGCGGCCCTGGCACATCGCCTCGGCTACTCCGACGCACGCTCACTGGCCCGGGCGAACCAGCGATGGAAACACCGCGGTGTCGCGACGCCGGGGGACGAGGAAGTCGCGGAGGATGTCGAGAACGGCCCGGTGGCTCCGTCTCAGGGGTGGAGGCACGGCCGACGTGGCTGATTCACATCAAGGAGACCTGGCATGACGATCCAGCGGATGGACAACGTCCTCATCGTGGTCGACGACCTCGACGCCGTCATTTCGTTCTTCGTCGAACTCGGCATGGAACTGGAGGGCAGGGCGCCGATCGAGGGACGTTGGGTGGAGCGCGTCATCGGCGTCGACGACGTCCGGCAGGAGGTCGCGATGCTGCGCACGCCGGACGGACACGGCCGGATCGAGCTCGCGATGTTCCACACGCCGAAGGCGATCAGGACCGAGCCGCAGGACGCGCCGGTGAACACGCTGGGCATCCGCCGCATCATGTTCGCCGTCGACGACCTCGACGAGGTCGTCGCGCGCCTGCGCGGGCACGGCGCCGAACTCGTCGGCGAGGCGGCACAGTACGAGGACAGCTTCCGGCTCTGCTACGTCCGCGGCCCCGAGGGCATCATCGTCGGACTGGCCGAACAACTCGGCTGAAGACCCTGCCCGGCGGACGACGCCGATCGCCGCGGCCGGGGGGCTGACCAGGGCCTTTCGGGCGGAGGCTCCGGGAGCCGACCGGCCGGCGGCAAGACGCCGAGCGTCCGCGGCCGGAGAACCGATCTGCCGCCGTCTCGGCTTCCGCTCCTGCGGCCGGCTGGTCGAGCACGCCGTCACCCCGTACCCGACCTCTGTGGTCAGTACGACTGGCCGACGGGGACCAGCGGGGCCGCGCGTCTGGCCACCGCGGCCGCGCCCGTCCCGGCCAGGACGAAGAGCGCGGCCAGCCCGGCCCAGCCCACCGTGCCGAGTTCGACCGCCGTCGTGGCGAGCACCGGCGAGAACATGCCGGCGATCGCGTAGCCGGTCTGGCTCAGCCCCTGGTAGGCGCCGGCGCTGCGCGGGTCGGCCAGTTCGAAGGACATCCCCCAGCCGCCCGCCTCGCCCAGGATCTCACCCATGGTGTGGGTGAACGCGGCCACCACGAACAGCGCACACGCGACGATCACGGTGGCGTAGCCGGCCAGGGCGTACAGGCCGCAGGCGAGGGCGAGCAGCCACGACGCGCGCCGTACCGTGAGCCCGGCCGTGCGGACGTCGTCGGTGCCGCGCGAGGCACGCACCTGGAGCGCGGCCACGACCGCGGTGTTGAGCACGAGCAGCACGGAGACGATGGCGGTAGGCGCGTCGGTGGTGGCCACCCAGAGCGGCATGCCGACGGTGAGCAGGCCGAACTGCATGGCCACCACGGCGTTGCACACCACGCTCGCCAGGTACGTGCGGTCCCTGAGCGGCGAGGGCCCGGTGGACGCGGTGCGCTCAGCCCTGACGGCGGTCATCGCGGCGGCCAGCTCGGGCACCCGGCGGCCGAGCCCGGCCAGCGGCACGGTGGCGGCCAGCAGCAGCACACCGGCGACGACGATCGCCGTCCGGTACGCCGGCGCGGTGCCGATCAGCAGCGCGGCCGCGGCGGCGGTGGTGCCCAGGCCGATGAAGACGTTCGTGACCACGCGCATCCTGGCCCGGACCGCGACCCGATCCGGACCCTGGTACCAGCGTGCCAGCATCGCCTGCTTCGACGAGGAGCCCACCGAGCGGGTGATCACGGCCACGCAGGCGATCAGGGTGAACGCGACGGCGTCGGTGACGAACGTGTAGGCGAGCAGCGAGAGGCCGTAGAGCCCGGTCGCCACCGTCTGGACGTGGTGTGCGGCGACCCGGTCGGCCAGCCACCCTCCCGCGTACGAGGCCAGCACCCCGGCGCCGCCCGCGATGCCCAGCCCGAGACCCACCGTCGTCACGCTGAGCCCGATGACGAGCGTGAAGTACAGCGTGCTGACGGCGTAGAAGACGCCGCTGGAGAGCGCGAACGCCATCGTGCTGACGGTCAGCGTCCGGGCGACGCGGTCCTGAGGGAAGAAGGTCTCGATCACGGGGGTCTTTATCCCGTAATAGGGCCTTTGTCGCCAATTGATGTAGCGTATGGCTTCATGCCGGGCCTGATTGAATACGAGCTGGCGGGGATGGACGTGGCCGACGTCCGCTTCGCCATCTCACCGCTGAACGAGCTCACGCTCTCGCTGCGCACGTTCCGCGACCCCGGCCGCTATCCCGTGCACCTGCCCTGGCTGCGCCGCACGGAGCAGGTCAGATCCACCCTGGACGTGCCCCTGCTGCGCGCGCTCACCAACGACGACATGTGGACACCGGACTACCTGTCGCCCCGCCCCCACGCCCCGCTCACCCGCATCGACGACGAGTTCGCCGCACTCGCCCGCGTACCCGTGGAACGCGTGCTCCACGACCTGCACGCCATCCACCCCCGGCTGCCGGAACCGCTGCGCGGCGCCGACCCGTCGGCCCGCATCCTGGACGCGCTGCGCGACTACTGGCGCACCTGCTTCGCGCCCTGGTGGCCCAGGATGCGCGCGGTGCTGCAGGCCGACGTCGTGCACCGCGGCCAGGTCATCTCCGCCCACGGCCTGGCCGCGATGTTCGCCGACCTCAACGAACGCGTCCAGCTGAAGGACGGCGTCGTCAGCATGCGGCTGATCAGCGACAGCCACTACCGGCGCGCCACCAGCGGCGAAGGCCTCACCCTGGTCCCGACCCTGTTCAGCCGAGCGCCCACCACGCCCATCTCACCCGCCGAGCCGCCGCTGGTCATGTACGCCACCCGGGGTGTCGGCACGCTCTGGCAGACCGAGTCCCGCCCGTCTCCCGCCGTGCTCACCGACCTGCTGGGCGCCACCCGGGCCGGGCTGCTCGCCATGCTGGAGACCCCCGCCTCGTCCACCGAACTCGCCGGCCGCCTGGGCATCACCACCTCGGCCGTCAACCAGCACCTGCGCACCCTCCGCGCGGCCGGCCTGCTCGCCAGCGCCCGCCACGGGCGCTCGGTCCTCTACCTGCGCTCGGAACTCGGCGACGCCCTGATCACCGGATCGGGCCCGAGCGCCGCCGACGTCGCATGCTGAATCCGGTCATCGCGGCACGGGCTGTCTCAGGAGGACCGCGGCGACGTAGACCGCCCGCACCCGGTCGTTCCTGACGAAGGACAGTGCCCCCGAAGGGGAGGTCAGGTCCGCCATCAGACCGGACACCTTTCCGTCGCGCGCGATCGCGCGCAGCCGGTCGCCGCTCAAACCCCAGGCGCCCAGCGCCTTCTCGTCCTCCGGGCGAAGGCTCGCGCTCCAGCGCCTGAACCCCTCCAGTACGCTCAGGTCCGCGCAGCCGGACATCTCCAGGGTTTCACAGTTCGCCGCTTTCCAGCCGAAGGGTTTCTTTCCTCGCCGGGCATCCAGCAGAATCGTGGACGCCGACAATCCCGTCCGTTCCAGCTGCGCCTCGGACATCGGCTCCGACAATTCGGCGATGACGGTGACCATGAAATGCTCGTCGTCCAGGCGGGTCAGCAGCTTTTCGACCTCCTGCCTGGCCTGCCGCGACCTGCCCGTGCCCGCCGAATAACGTTCGAATGCCAGTGACGTGCCGGTCCGCCCGCCGGGCATCGCCCCGGAGATCTCGCCGATCACGTTGTTGACCTGGATCTCGTGTTTCCTGGCGATGGGCCGATCGACCTCGGTGATCTCCCACGGCACGGGCAGCACGTTCACGGGGATCAACGTGAATTCGGGCGTGCCGGACGGGGGAGTATCGGGGAAACTCACCTCGTAATCGGGGTTCATCAGCGCCCAGGCCATGCCGTAAAACGTGGGAATATGGCGGGATCCGGGCCGCCTTTAGGATCTTGCGGTGAAGATCTGGACGAGGCGCCCTGCCAAGGCCGACGTCGAAGCGGTCGTCAGCCACTACTTCGGCCTGCTCCGAGCCGGGAACCTCCAGGAGGCCGAACAGCTCGTCGATCACGCGTCGATGCGGCACGTGCTCAAGTCGCTGTGGGCGGGCTCGGCCGGAGCGAGCGCCGACGCGGAGGCCGCGAGCGGGAGCGTTGCCGCCGACGCCTGGGAGCAGGACCTGGCCTGGCTCGGCGAACTCGAACTCGGCGGGTTCCGCTGGGGCCACACCGGCAGCCATCTCTCCGCCGAGGTCACCTGCCGAGCGCGGATCATCGAGGTGTCGCTGGGCTTCTGGGTCAAGCCGACCGACGCCGGCTGGGTCGTCGCCGGACCGTCCACCCTCTGGTAGGACGCCCGAAAGGCCGGCCGATCGCCCGCTCCTCGTCGGAACGGGTCAGACCCGGTGGGCGGCCAGGTGTTCCAGGACGGACTGGTTGGCCTCCCAGCCGTCAGGGAACTTCACCGGCACCCCCAGTTGCACCGGCTCCGCCGACGGGTGCGCGTCCAGGAGTTCGGCGATCCCGGCCCGGGCCACAACCACGCACGCGTGCCGGTGCCGGGAGGCCAGGACGCACAGCCGTCCGGACTCCAGATGGAACGCCGTCGCGTCGCGGCGGCCCGACAGCGGGTGCAGGACGATCGTCACGTCGTACTCGCGGCCCTGCAGGCGGTTGGCGGTGTCGACGGTGATCTCGGGCGGCAGCCCGGCGTTCCTGATCGCGGCCACCTGGTCGCGGTGCGCCGCGCCCACCGCGATGCGGTCGGCGGTGACGGGACGTTCGCCCTGCTCGGAGCCGGCCACCGCGCCGCGCTGCAGCAGCCGGGCCGCCAGCAGCGCCACCGCCTCGACGGCCTCACCGTCGGTGCGCACGGTGTGCCGGTTGGGCAGCTCCAGCAGCGCCCACCCGGACCTGGCCGCCTCCTCCAGCGCCCGGTCGTGCACGGTGCCCATGCCGCCGGTGGTCAGTTCGAGACGCCGGTCGCCCGGCCCGGTGCCCGACCTGAACCCGGTGAACGGGTAGAACGCCTGCGACACCACCGGCGCCGCCGACGCGGGCAGCCGCCACGACACCGGCAGCCGGTGCACCGGCAGGTCCGGGTTGTGCCGCAGCAGCACCGACACCGCGCTCTGCAACGGGTCCCACGACAGGCCGGACCAGCGGTCGCCGTCCACGATCGAGAACGGGTCGAGTTGCCCGGGGTCGCCCACGAACAGCGCCCGCTCGAAGAGCCCGGCGATGCGCAGCAGCTTGTCGGAGCGCATCTGGTACGCCTCGTCCACGATCGCCCACGGCCACACCCGTCCGGCGATCCAGGCCCACTTGTCGGCGGTGGCGATGACGATGTCCGGATCGCCCAGGTCCTGGATCCTGGTGCCCACGGTGACGCCGGGCAGGTCGAGCAGGCGGCGCGGCGGCACGTAACCGCCGGCGGACAGTCGGCCCACGGTCAGCCGCGGGTGCTTGTCGCTGATGCGCGTCACGAGGTCGTCGACCTGCTCGTTCGTCTGCGCGACGATCATCAGCGGCTCGCCGGTGGCGGCGATGTGCGCGGCGGCGCGCACGACCAGGGTGGACTTGCCGGCGCCCGGCGGAGAGTCGACCACCACGCCGCGGTGCCTGGGCAGGTCGGCGAGCACGTTCCGGATGACCTGCTCGGGGCTGAGGTCGGCCGCGACGGTCATGTCCACTCCTGTCCCCGTCTGGGCTCGCGGGTCACGACCACTCCTCCTCGGCGTCCTCGTCCGTGGGGACGTATTCCTGCGGCGGCCCGCCGTGCGTCCACGGGGTCGCCTCGGCGTCGGGCAGCGTCGGCGAGCCCTGGAAGTCGTCGGTCAGCGACGTGTAGCAGACCCGCTCGCCCACCTCGGGCACGCTCCCCGGCGCGGGGGTCTTGGCGCGGCCCATGCCCTTGGTGATCTTCACGGTGACCAGACCCTGGTACGACTCCACCAGCTCGGCCCCCTGCGCGCGGCGCTGCGGCGTGCCCAGCGCGGTGCCGGGGGACAGGCGTACCGGGTCGTCGGTCTTGATCACCACCAGCGGGCGGAGCTTGCGCGAGCGGCCCTCGCCCTCGGTGTGGTCGGGCTCGGTCTCGATCACCTCGCCGGCGAACGCCTCGCCGCTGAGCCGGTACTCGGCCATGACCAGCGGATCGTCGTAGGCGCGCTGCACGTCGTAGGAGGCCTGCGCGCGTTCCATCCGGGCCAGCTTCGACGCGGCGGCGATCGCGCCGTCGCGCCTGGCCTGCGGCGGCGCGCCCTCGGCGATGTGCGCGGCCATCGCGCTGAACGAGCCGCGGTCGTGTTCCCAGCGCTGCGCCACGCTCGCCCCCGCCTCCAGCCCGGCCAGCAGGTCTACGGCCTGCCACATCAGCCGCCAGGTGGGTTCGAGCTGGGTACGCAGCGCCTCGGTGATGCGCTCGGCCGACTCGCTCTCGATCGCCGGCGCCAGCACCTCGGCGTCGAACCCGGGATCGGTCGCCGGGCCGGCCGGCGGCCAGATCAGCGGGTCCTCGGCGGCGTCGGTGGGACCGTCGGTGATCCAGGCCATCAGCGCGGCCAGGTTGGCGTCCTCCAGCCCGCTCTGCCCGCTGGCCCAGTGCCTGCCCAGCTCCTCGGTCGCGGCCGGCATCAGCGACGAGCCGGGATAGCCGGCCCGCTCGGCGAAGTACGTCAGCCACCTGCCCAGCAGCGGCACCGACTCCGGCACCGGGTACGGCCCGTCGGTGCGGCGGAACCGGGTGGACCGGCCGAGCAGCCGGGTGAACGCCACCCCCGCCGGGTTCGGCACGATCAGCTGCGGCGCGTCGAGCGTCCGCTCGTACGGGTCGGAGTTCTTGCGCTCGACGGTCTCGGTGTCGTCCAGGAACCCGTCGAGGTACGGCAGCAGCAGCCCGGCCAGGTCCGCGGCCCAGGCGAAACGCAGGTCGCGGTTGCGCGGCTGGGTCACCACGAGCAGGTGGGGGTGGGCGCGGTCGGTGCCGAGCATGGCGGCCAGCGGCGCGGCGGCCTCGCCGGACAGCTTGAGCGGGATGAACACCATCGGCCGCGTGGACAGATGGCAGTGCCTGACGGTCGCGATCGGCTGCGCCCGGCCCTCGTCGAGGGCGCGCAGCCGGGCGAGCGAGGTCAGCAGGCTCACGGGACAGGCTCCCCGAACACGCGCGCGGCGGTCATGTCAGGCACTCCTTGCGCAGGCGTTCCGCGCCGCGCAGCAGGCGGGCGATCTCCTCCTGGCCTTCGGCCGGCTGCCTGACGCCGTCGGCCAGGCCCAGCGCCTCGGCCACCGAGGCGACCCCGCCCAGCTCGTCGCGCACGTGCCGGCCGAGCAGGTCGGACGCGCCCTCCTGCCGGGCCTCGTCGCGGCAGAAGAAGCACAGGTCGCAGGTGGACAGGCAGTCGGGCGCGTAGCGGGCGGTGGCCCGGCGCAGCGCGTCGGCCAGCTCGGCGACCGGCCTGGTGGGCCGGCCGTCCTCGCCCGGCACCAGGTCGAACGTGAGATCGTCGGGCAGGCCGTCGAGCAGCCGGTCGAGCGAGGTCATCCTGGCCAGCTGCCGCTTGAGCACGGCGAGCTGCTTGCGCACGTCGACCAGCGTCGCCACCGGCCGGTTGGCGAAGTTCTCCGGGCAGACCAGCACCACGTCGTGCGCCACCTTGAGCGGGTCGTGGCCCAGCTCCTCCAGCATGGTGCGCAGCGCCAGCACGTACACGGCCGCCTGGCGGGCCGCCGCGGCCACCGCCGCCGGGTCGGCCTGGCCGTCGATCACCGCGAACGACTTGATCTCCACGATGTGGAAGCGGCCGCCGAGCTGGAAGGCCACCACGTCCGGCTCCAGGTAGGCGGTGTGCCCGGCGATGCGCAGGCTGAGCAGCGGGTGGTCGTACAGGGTGCCGGCGTCGTGCGTGTCGCGGGCCGCGCGGTCGATCAGCGCCCTGGTGTGGGTGTGGCGCAGGTGCGCGCCCACGTTCTCCACGTCGTGGTAGGCCACCTCGGCGATCGGCAGGCCGAGCAGTTCGCGCAGCATGCGCAGCAGCTCGGCGCAGCCGTCGGCCTTGACCAGGGTCTCGAACACGTTGCCGCGCGTGATCGCGAACGGCGACTGACCGAACGGCGCGGGGAAGCCGAGGTGCCGGGCCGCGGCGTCCTTGTCGATGCCGGCGCCGTCCATGAGCGCCCTGCGGGTGCAGCCGGGGTTGGCGGCCAGGGCCGCGATGGCGCGGGCGTCGTGCGGCTGCTGCGGGGTGCCGCCGCGCAGCGCGTCGAGCCGCTTGGCCTGGTCCTCATGGCCGAGACCCTTCATGCGCCCACCGCCCGGCCCGCGTGCCTGAGCCTCTTCACGTGCCCATCACCTGCGCATCACCTGAGGCCCCTTCCTTCCTGATCGTGCTCAGCGTAGCGGCGCCGAACAGCCTGGCCACGTCACCGAGCTGGGATGTCGCCCGTTCCTCCAGCTCGGCGCGGTCCCGCGTGTCGCGTTCCGCGTGCACGCGCAGCTCGGCGCCGGCCGCCTCGATCACCCGCCCGGGATCGGGCGGGGTGACGTCGTCGTCGGTCGCGCCGGGGATGTTCCTGGCCAGCCGGCCCAGCAGGCGCAGCGTGCGCTCGTCGTGCGGCTGCCGTCCGGCGATGGAGATCGCGCAGTTCAGGAAGTCCACGCGCGGGCTGAGCGGGCCCACCATGCGCCGGTGCAGCGGCCACGTGCTCAGCGCCAGCAGGCCGCGGGCGGGGGACAACCGGTCGGTCAGCGCCGCGCACAGGTAGAAGGGCCGCCCGTACGGCGACGACCTGAACGAGCGCTCCTCGTCGCGGCGCAGGCTGGTGAGCTGGCTGCTGCGGATGCTGCCGCCGAAGAAGACGTCGCTGACGGCCACGATGAGGCGCGGCTGCGCGGGCGAGGCGAGCAGGGCCAGCGCCTGGTGCACCTGCTCGCGGACGGTGACCAGCCGGGGCAGTTCCGGCCTGGCCCGCGACGGCTCGCCGCTGACCAGCGAGTCCCAGGCCCGCTCGGCGGTGCGCAGCTCGGCCCGCAGCGCGCGGGCGGCGGCGTTGTCCTTGGCCCGCATGGCCTTGCGCACCCCGGCCCGGAGCTCGTCGATCCGCCGTTCGAGATCGTCCAGCCGGTCACTCATGGCGCGAAGCGTACCAAGAGTTCCAGCATTTCCCAGTATTTACGTAGAAATCTACACTGTAAAGGTGCCGACCTGGCATGTTTGACGGCTCACCCCGGTATCCCGGCGGCCGGTGAGAGACGATGCCGGATGTGACGGATGAGGTTCGACGTCTGATCGCGAGCGTCGCCGGGCTGGCCGCGCTGCCGCCGGTGTACTACCTGACCGAGGCGGGCGCCAGGGCGCTGCGCACCGCGCAGGCCGGCTTCGGCCCCGCGCCGGCGGCGCTGGGATACCTCGCGGCCGTGGCGGTGGTGGTGGCGCTGCTGGCCGCCTGCCCGGCCGCGGCGCTGGCCTGCGGGCTGCCGCTGGCCGCGGCCGGGGCGCTGTTCGCGCTGGACCTCGACGCGGCGATCGGCGCTGCGGACGTGCTGCCGTGGCCGGGGCGCGGCGAGCCGGCCGGCACGGTCGCGGGGGCGAACGGCCTGTACGCGCTGATGGGGACGGCCCTGGTGGCCTCGGCGCTGCTGCCCCGGCGGCGGCGATCTATCCTGGGCTGATGAGTGGACGCGACCCGGATCGCCGCAGAGCGCTGCTCGACGCCGCGGACCGTGTCATCCAGCGGGAGGGTTCCGAGGTGTCCATGGCGGCCATCGCCGCCGAGGCGGGCATCACCAAGCCGATCCTGTATCGGCACTTCGGTGACAAGAGCGGGCTGTACCAGGCGCTGGCCGACCGGCACGTACGCACGGTGATCGGCCAGCTCCGGCCGGGCTTCGCCGCCCCCGGCGACCTGCGCGAGAGGGCCGGGGCCACGATCGGCGTCTACCTGGATCTGATCTCGGCCAACCTGAACCTGTACCGGTTCCTGTTCCACCGGGCCAGCGCCGAAGACTCCAGGATCCGCTCCCACATGACGGCGCTGGTGCGCGGGCTGGGAGAGGAGCTGGGCGCGGTGCTGGCCGCCGAGCGGGTGGTGCCCGACGCGGTGCGCGCGCAGGTGCTCGGGCACGCGTTCGTCGGGATGGTGCAGACCACCGGCGACTGGTGGCTGGAGCACCCGGAGGTGGACCGGGCGCAGGTGGTGGAGGGGCTGGTGGACGTGATCGTGGCGGCGGTCAGTCACCGAAGCGGGAGAGCTTCCCATGCCGCCGGGCGTAGTTGAGCGCCCAGGCGAACAGGCCGAGCGTGGCGGCCAGGTAGCCGACGTCGAGTGCGGCCGCCCAGGCCAGGCGATCCCACGGCACGCCGCCGCCGGCCATCACCGTACGCATGCCCTCGAAGACATGTGAGGCGGGCAGCAGCCACGACACGCTCTCCAGCGGGCCGGGCAGCACGGAGACGGGGTAGAAGATCCCGGCCAGCGGCTGCACGACGAACACCAGCGACCAGGCGATGACCTGGGCGTTCTCGCCGAAGCGGAGCACCGCGGCGATGCCGACCAGGCCGAGCGACCAGCCGAGCACCAGCAGCAGCGCCATGAACGGCACCAGGCCCACGCCGAGCGTGGTCAGCCCGAAGCCGTACAGGACGAAGGCCAGCACGCCCATCACGGCGACGGCGAAGGCCACCTTGCCCAGCGAGAACAGCACCAGGCCGATCAGGTACTCGACGCTGGACAGCGGGCTGACCTGGACGTTGAGCAGGTTGCGCGACCAGATGTCCTCGAGGAAGGCGATGGAGATCTCGTTGCTGGCCTTCTGCAGCACCTGCCACAGCAGCACGGCGCCGATCAGGAACGCCACCACGAACGGCACCCGCTGGGTCTGCAGGAACAGCGTGACGAATCCCCACAGCAGCAGCTCGACGGTGGGCCAGAAGAAGATCTCGAAGATCCGGATCGGGCTGCGGCGCAGGGCGGCGAAGTCGCGGTGGACGACGCCGAGCACCCGCCGGCGGCGGGCGGCCAGGCTGCGCGGCTCCAGGGTGACGGCGGTCACGGACGGGCTTCCTTCAGAGAGGGCCGGGCTTCGTTCAGGGAGGGCCGGGCTTCGTTCACCGGGCGCCGGGGTTCGTTCTGGCGGGCGACCTTGATGAAGACCTCTTCCAGGTCGTCCACGCCGTAGTGCCCGGCCAGCTCGCGCGCGCTGCCCGCGGCCACGATGACGCCGTCGGACATGAAGTGGATGCGGTCGCACATCCGCTCGACCTCGCGCATGTTGTGCGAGGTGATCAGCATGGCGCTGCCGCTGTCTCTGGCCACGCCGGTCAGCAGGCCACGGATCCGGTCGCCGGCGTCGGGGTCGAGGTTGGCGGTGGGCTCGTCGAGCACCAGCAGCCTGGGCGCGTTGAGCAGGGCCTTGGCGAGCTGGACGCGGGTGCGCTGGCCGGAGGACAGGGCCATCACCTGGCGCCTGCGGAACGCGCCGAGCTCGAACAGCTCGATCATCTCGGCCACCCGCCGCCCGGGGTGGCGGACGGCGTACAGGCGGGCGAAGGCGTCGAGCACCTCGTGCACGCGCAGCGCGCCGGGCAGGTCGACGTAGCTGGCGGCGAAGTTGATGCGGCTGAGCACCTCGACCCGGTGCCTGGCCAGCTCCAGGCCGAACATCTCGACCGTGCCCGCGTCGGGTGTGATGAGGCCGAGCAGCATGTGCAGGGTGGTGGACTTGCCCGCGCCGTTGGGGCCGAGCAGCCCGGCGACCTCGCCTTCGCCGATGGTCAGGCTGATGTCCCGGACGGCCGTGACCGGTCCGAACCGCTTCATCAAGTGAGACGCTTCCAGAATGGTCACCGAACAAGCGTGCGTTCGGTGACCGTACCGGCGCAACGGGTTTTCTCGCGGGGGGATCAGGCGGTCAGGAGAAGACGACCGAGCGCACGAGCAGGCGGTTCGAGGCGCCGCCGCCCGGGCGCAGGGTGTAGTAGACGTCGCCGGTGCAGTCGGCGTTGAGGAACACCGTGGCGGTCGACTTGGTGAGGTTCTTCGGCGCGTAGGCGGCGTCGCCGCCGTTCGCGCCGGCCATGGGCAGGTCGATGCACTTCCCGCTGAGCGGGTCGGTCAGGAAGCCGATGACCTCGGAGCCGTGCCAGGTGCGGTAGGTGTAGCGGAACTGGCCGGTCGCGGCCGCGGCCGGGAGGGTGACGGCGAGCGCCAGGGCGACGGCGCCGGCGGCGGTGAGGGCGGAACGGAAGCGCATGGGACGTCCTTCTTCTGCACGACGGTGACAACGGTGATCATCGTAGTCACGGAGTCACGCAGAGTCACCGTAGCGCGGCGAGCAGGTCCCATTCGTTCTCGCACACGCGCCGCCCGATCGCGGCCAGCTCCACCGAGCGCGCCCCGCCGCGCAGGTGCCGCATGGCCTGCATGACGCAGATGATGCCCCATTTGAGCACGCCGAACGTCTCCCACCAGCGCAGCGCGTCGCGGTCCACGGGGTGGCCGCCGGCCTGCTCGTAGGCGTCGATCAGCTCGTCGTAGCCGCCGAACCCGCCCACCGGGGGCTTCGCGCCGAAGCGCCACGCCTTCACGCACAGCCAGCCGAGGTCCTCGACCGGGTCGCCGGCGTGGGCCAGCTCCCAGTCGAGCACGGCTCTGATCCCTTCGGGGCCGACGATCAGGTTGCCGTTGCGGAAGTCGCCGTGCACGAGCGTGGTGCGCGGACTGGCCGGACGGGTGGCCGCCAGCCGTCTGAAGGCCAGCTCGAAGACCGGGTGGGGCTCGCCGAGCAGGTCGAGCACGTCGCGCCAGTACCGCAGCGGGTCCTGCGGCGCGGATTCTGGCAGGTGGCCGGGCAGGCAGCCGGGCGGCATGCGGTGGACGGCGGCCAGGGCCCGGCCGCACTGGCCGGCCAGGAGCGGGCGGGCGGCGCGGTAGGCGTCGTCGCGCAGGATCTTGCGCGGGATCGTCTCGCCGGCGACGCGGGTCATGAGGATGTAGGTCTCGGCGGCGGCGACCACGCGGGGGACGGGCGCGCCGGCCTCGTGCGCGGCCCGCATGAGCGCGGCCTCGACGGCCAGCCCCGCGCCCGCCTGCGGGAGAGCGTCCGCCTCGGGGAGCGGGCCGGCCTGGGGGAGAGCGCCCGCCTGGGGGAGCGCGCCCGCGTCTGGCGTGGCTCCGGGGGAGTCCAGGCGCAGGATCAGCTCGTGCCGGGCGCCGCCGGGGGTGTCGACGTCCAGCGCCCAGGTCTCGCGTGACGCGCCGCCGGGGAGCCTGACGGCGCGGGCGACGGTGGCGGCCGGGCCGAAGACGTCGCCGACGATGGTCTCGGCCGTGCTCATCGCAGGCCGAACTCCCAGTTGCCGCCGGCCGCGTATTCGCCGAGTATCCGGCGGCCGACCGCGTCGATGTGCACCTCGTCCGGGCCGTCGTAGATGCGTCCAGCCCTGGCGTGGCGGTACATGCGATCCAGCGGGGTGTCGGGGGTGAGGCCGGCCGCGCCGTACACCTGGATGGCGCGGTCGATGACGTCGTGCAGCATCCGCGCGCCCACCACCTTGATCGCGCCGATCTCCACCCGCGCCTGCGAGCCGGCGTCGATGGCCTCGGCGGCGTTGAGCGTGAGCAGCCTGGCGGCCTGGATCTCGGCGTAGGAGTCGAACACGTGCCGGCGCATGAGCTGCTTGGCGGCCAGCGGCCGGCCGGACGTGGTGCGGTCGTTCAGCCTGCGGCACATCAGGTCGAAGGCGCGCTGGGCCTGGCCGAGCCAGCGCATGCAGTGGAAGATCCGGCCGGGGCCGAGCCGTTGCTGCGCGATGACGAATCCCTGGCCGCGCGGGCCGAGCAGGTTGGCGGCGGGCACGCGGACGTCCTCGTAGCGCACCTCGCAGTGCGCGCCGTCCAGGCCGAGCACGGGCGTCTCGCGGACGATTCGGTAGCCGGGCGTGTCGGTGGGCACCAGGATCATGGAGAAGGCCAGGTGGGGCGGGCTGTCCTGCTCGGTCCGGCACATCACGGTCGTGTACGCCGCCCGCGAGGCCCCGGTGGTGAACCACTTGTGCCCGTTGATCACCCATTCGCCGCCGTCGAGCACGGCAGCGGTGGCGAGCTGGGTCGGGTCGCTGCTGGAGACGGCGGGCTCGGTCATGGCGAAGCTCGGCCAGATGTCGCCGCGCACCAGCGGGTCCAGGTAGCGCTCGCGCTGCTCGGGCGAGGCGTGCTCGTGCAGCATGAGGGAGTCCTGCAGGGTGAAGGTGCCCAGCGCGAGCTGGCCGAACTCGCTGCGTCCCTGCACCTCGTTGACGTAGACGTAGTCGAGGAACGGCATGCCGCCGCCGCCGAGCTCGCGCGGGTGCCCGAGCGCCCACAGCCCTTCCTTCTTGGCCTCCGCGCGCAGCTCGTCCAGGGCCGTGGCGGCGGCGGGGCCGCCGCCGTGCAGCACCGCTTCGGCGGGTTCCACCCGTTCTGTCATGAACGCGTGGACGGCGTCACGGATCGGACGGACGTGGTCGGGCACGGCGAAGCTCATGAACGGATCTCAACCCGAAAACGTTGCGCGGTCAACGGGTTGCTGGAGTGGGATTCAGGGCAGCCAGCTCACCCGCCCGCGCAGGAAGGCGTACCCGACGAAGGCGACGGCGTCGATGAGCGTGTGCGCGACGATCAGCGGCATCGCGCGTCCCCACCGCTGGTAGAGCCGGCCGAAGACCAGGCCCATCACCACGTTGCCGACGAATCCGCCGAAGCCCTGATACAGGTGATACGACCCGCGCAGCAACGACGACACGACCACGGCCTTCCACGGCCCCCACCCGGCCTGCCCGAGCCGGTGCAGCAGATATCCGGCGACCAGCACCTCCTCCAGCACGCCGTTCTGCGCGGCGGCCAGCAGCAGCACCGGCACCTGCCACCACACCTCGGGCAGTTGCCCGGGCACGACGGTCAGGTTCACCCCGGCCGCCCACACCGCCAGGTAGAACGCCAGCCCGGAGCCGCCGATCGCGGCCGCGAGCACCGCCCCGCGCACCAGGTCGCCGCCCGGGCGGCGGAAGTCGGCGCCGATCGTGCGCATCGACTCGCCCGAGCGCACCATCAGGTACGCCACCAGCCCCACCGGCGCCACCGAGATCACGATCTGGGTGAGCTGCAGCGCCAGGTCCAGCCACGGCCGGTCGGGGGCCAGCGATCCGACCAGCACGGCCTGCTGGCCCTTGAGCTCGCGCGGCGCGGTGAGCGCGCCGATCAGCCGGACGAGCGACACCAGCGCGCTGGCGCCGAGCGAGACCGCGAAGACGACGATGATCTCGGCTCTGATGAGCTTGGGGCCGAGCACCGGGGCCGCCGGTACGAGGGGGGATTGAGTGTGCATGGCCGCAGGTTAGCCGCCTACCGCTCCGATCCGGATAAATCCTGCCTTGTCATGGTGGCTCCCGGCCGCCGACCATGACGATCACACGCGCGCACCACCGCGAAGGAGACCGTATGCCGCACGACATGCCGCACGACGTGCCCACGGCGGGGCAGCTCGTCGCCGCCGTCCGCGACTTCCTGCAGTCCGACGTGCTGCCGGCCCTCGACGGCCGGGTCAGGTTCCATGCGCGGGTGGCGATCAACGTTCTCGCGATGGTGGAACGCGAGCTCGAACTCGGCCCGGAGCAGGCGGACGAGCACGCCAGGCGGCTGGCCGACCTGGGGGTGCGGGACGACGCCGAGCTGGCGGCGGCGATCCGCGACGGCCGGCTGGCCGACGACGACCGGCTGCTGAACGCGCTCACCGACGCCGTGCGGGCCAAGCTGGCGGTCGCCAACCCCGGCTACCCGGAGGCGTGACACGCACGAGGCCCCCGGCGGTGGTCCCGTAAACGGGAGCACCACCAGGGGCCGGGGATCGGGCGGCTAGTGAGAGCCGGCCGGGTCCAGGTCCAGCTCCTTGACCTTCGGGTCGCCCTCGTCGACGAAGTAGTCCTCGCGCTGCGTGGCGTCCGGGCCGTCGGTCACCTTCAGCGCCCGGAAGATCAGCGTGCCGAGCACGGCCACCACCAGGTTGACGATCAGCGCCACGAACCCGGCGTAGATCGTCATCTTGGTGTCGAAGCCCAGGTTCGACAGGCTGAACGCCGACCCGCCGAAGTGCAGCTTGCCGGAGCCGGGGGCGCCGGGGATGGTGTACAGCATCCACATGCCGGCCGCCAGGCCGAGCGCCCAGCCGGCCATCAGGCCGCCCTTGTGGAACCAGCGGGTGTAGAGGCCGAGCGCCACCGCGGGCAGCGTCTGCAGGATGATCACGCCGCCGATGAGCTGCAGGTCGATGGCGAACTGCAGGTCGAGCAGCAGGATGCAGGCCACCGCGCCGACCTTGACCAGCAGCGACACCACCTTGGAGACCTTGGCCTCCTGGGCGTCGGTCGCGGCCTTGTTGATGTACTCGCGGTAGATGTTGCGGGTGAACAGGTTCGCCGCCGCGATCGACATGATCGCCGCGGGGACGAGCGCGCCGATGCCGATGGCCGCGTACGCCACGCCGGTGAACCAGTCGGGGAACATCTGGTCGAACAGCTTCGGAATGATCGTGTTGGGGCTGCCGGGGACCGGCTTGGTGCCGGCCGCGATGGCCATGTAGCCGAGCAGCGCGATGAGGCCGAGCAGCAGGCT
This sequence comes from Nonomuraea antri, assembly GCF_013283785.1. Taxonomy (GTDB): domain Bacteria; phylum Actinomycetota; class Actinomycetes; order Streptosporangiales; family Streptosporangiaceae; genus Nonomuraea; species Nonomuraea antri. The sequence continues at coordinate 82,820 of NZ_JABCPZ010000009.1, read as the reverse complement.
GTAGGCGGGCAGCGCGGCCATGTTCCGCTTGATCACGCCGCGGTTCTTCGAGGCCAGCACGCCGGTGAGGCTGTGCGGGTAGAGGAACAGCGCCAGCGCCGAGCCGAAGGCCAGCGAGATGTACTGGAGCTGGTTGGCCCCGTTGAGCAGGATCCCGTCACCGGCGGACGGCGAGGCCTCGAACTTCTTGGCCGCCTCGCCGAAGATGAAGTCCCAGCCGCCCAGCTTGATCGGGATGTAGATGATCGCGGCCAGGATCACGATGTAGATCAGCGTGTCCTTGACGAACGCGATCAGCGCCGGCGCCCGCAGGCCCGACTGGTAGGTGTAGGCGGCCAGGATCGCGAACGCGATGATGATCGGCAGGTGCCCGGTGACGCCCATCGCCTGCAGCACCGCCTCGATGCCGACGAGCTGCAGCGCGATGTACGGCATCGTGGCCACGAGGCCGGTGATGGCGACGATCAGCGCCAGCGTGGGCGAGCCGAAACGGGCCCGGACGAAGTCGGCCGGCGTGACGAACCCGTGCACGTGCGAGACCGACCACATGCGGGCCAGCACCAGGAACACCAGCGGGTAGACCACCACGGTGTACGGCAGCGCGTAGAAGCCGAGCGCGCCGGCGCCGAACACCAGCGCGGGCACGGCCACGAACGTGTAGGCGGTGTAGAGGTCGCCGCCGACGAGGAACCAGGTGATCCAGGAGCCGAAGTTCCTGCCGCCCAGTCCCCACTCGTTGAGGCTCTCGATGTTGTCGGGCCGCCGCCACCGCGCGGCCACGAAGCCCATGCCGCTGACCAGGAGGAACAGCGCGATGAAGACGACCAGCTCGGTCGTGTGCCCGCTCACTTGCTCATCCTGTAGACGATCGTGGTGCAGACGACGCCCACGAGGATGAACGCGAGCTGCAGCCAGTAGAACAGCGGGAAGCCCATCACCCGCGGCTCATCGGCGTTGAACAGGAACGTCAGCAGCGGCAGCACGATCGGCACGACCAGCAGCCAGTTCCATGGGCTGCGGTCGGTTCGCCGCCGCTCCGGTTCGCCGGTTGTCATGGACCCCTCCGAAGAACGCATCAGGGGCCGGACTCTCGTGACCGGCGCCTGACATTCGGTCAATGGAGGGAGGTTAGCTTTATGCCGGTATTAAACCCAACGTCCTGAATGTTACGTTTTGGCTTAAATGTCGAGATGAAATCTCGGCATCCGAGACGCCGGGCGGCATGAGAAACCGCTCTCACCGGGACCCTAGTGAGAGCGGTGGCGCACACACCCCCGCCGATCGGCGAGTGGTCGGCTACTCGCGACGAACGGTCAGTGGCGCTGAGACGAACGGTCGATCAGCCCGCCAGCTCGTCGGCGATGTCCCGGGTGCCGTATCCCTCGGGCGCCGGCACCTCGACGATCGGGTCGGGCCGGTCGTCGAACTCCAGCCGCAGCGCCCGCGCCATCGTCGCGTGCATCTCGTACATGCAGATGATGTAGGTCAGCTCCAGGATCTGCTCGTCCGGCAGGTGCGCGGCCAGCGCCGCGAACACCTCGTCGGGCACCCGCCCGCCGTCGAGCACCAGCGCGTCGGTGTAGGCGAGCACCGCGCGCTCCAGCTCGCCGAAGACGGTGCTGACCGGCCAGTGCGCGACCGCGCGCACCTTCTCCTCGGCCACGCCCAGCGCCCGCAGCTGCTTGCAGTGCTGGGAGTAGACGAACTGGCTCTGCCGCGCCCAGCCGGCCCTGACCTGGCCCAGCTCGCGCAGCACCGGGTCGATCGAGGACTCGCGGTAGAGCTGGAAACCCTTGACGCAGTGCCGGAAGATCTTCGGGTCGAGCGCGAACACCGACCACCAGTCGCCCGGCGACCCGGTCGCGGTGCCGTCGTCGGCCGAGCCGTCCGGGACGAGGCGGTCGTTGAAGAAGGTCACCACCGGGTCGGTCATCTCGGCGCGCGGCACCCGGCGCAGGCGCGGCATCAGACGGTCCGCTCGGCGGCGGTCCGCGGCTCGTGCCGCACGTCGCCCGGCTGCCCCACCGGACGGGTCCAGGCGGCGAACTCGACCAGGATCCCGTCGGGGTCCTTGAAGTAGATCGAGCGGACGAACACGCCGTCGTGCATCTTCGGCGCCACGCCGAACTCGCTGTCGTCGTGGTTCAGCAGCACGCCCACGTCGATGCCCTTGGCCACCAGCCGGTCGCGGTACTCCTCGATCCGCTCCGGCGGCACGTCGAAGGCGATGTGGTTCATCGACCCGACCGCCGACAGCAACTCGCCGCGGTCGGGCAGGTTCTTCGGCGCCGACACGCCCGGCACTCCGTCGGGCGCGTCGGGGAACCAGAAGAAGGCCAGCGCGTTGCCGCCGCCGCAGTCGAAGAAGAAGTGCTGGCCCCAGCCCATGGGCAGTTCTATGGTCTTGATCAGGGGCATGCCCAGCACGCCGGAGTAGAACTCGACGGTCCGCTTCATGTCGGAGCAGACCAGCGCGATGTGGTTGACGCCACGGAGCTCGAATTCGCTGTTCATAGTAACTACGTGCTTATCACGGAGGATCGCCAGAAAACATGACAGGAGATGTCCTGTTTCCGGAGGAGGGTGGAGACATGATTGCTTTGGTGGCGGGCGCGACCCGCGGAACGGGACGGGGTATCGCGGTGCAGCTCGGCGCGATCGGCGCGACCGTCTACTGCACCGGCAGGTCCACGCGCGAGCGGCGCTCGGAGATGAACCGGCCGGAGACCATCGAGGAGACCGCCGAGCTGGTCACCGCGGCCGGCGGCACCGGCATCCCGGTGCAGGTCGACCACCTGGAGGCGGCCCAGGTCAAGGCGCTGGCCGAGCGGATCGAGAGCGAGCAGGGCCGGCTCGACGTGCTGGTCAACGACGTCTGGGGCGGCGACCACCTGTGGTCGTTCGACACCCCGGTCTGGAAGCACGACCTGGACAAGGGCCTGCGGCTGCTCAGGCTCGCCATCGACACCCACCTCATCACCAGCCACCACCTGCTCCCGCTGCTGATCAAGAACCAGGGCGGGCTGGTGGTGGAGGTCACCGACGGCACCTGGGAGTTCAACGAGACCCGCTACCGCGAGAACGTCTTCTACGACCTGGCCAAGATGTCGGTGAACCGGCTCGGCTTCGCCTGGTCCACCGAGCTGCGCCCGCACGGCGGCACCGGGGTCGCGGTCACGCCCGGGTTCCTGCGCTCGGAGGCCATGCTCGACACCTTCGGCGTCACCGAGGAGAACTGGCGCGAGGCCAAGGTGGACATCTCGTTCCAGGTCTCGGAGACCCCCGCCTACATCGGGCGCGGCGTCGCGGCGCTGGCCGCCGACCCGGACAAGGCCCGCTGGTCGGGCAGGTCGATCACCAGCGGCGAGCTGGCCGAGGCGTACGGCGTGACGGACCTGGACGGCAGCCGCCCGCAGGTGTGGAAGTTCATCACCGAGGTGCGCGAGACGGGCAAGGACGCCGACCCGGCCGACTACCGCTAGCCGTCAGGGAGGGGAGTAGAGCGCGGACATGCGGGCGGCGGCGTCGGCGACCAGCGCCCGCAGCTCCGGCGGATCGAGCACCTCGGCCTCCGGCCCGAACCGCAGCACCTGCGAGTACGCCACCCCGATCGACTCCACGGCCAGCCGCACGGTGCCGTCGCCGGTCAGCGAGCCGAGCGCGTCGGCGAGCGCGGCCGGGTCGGCGATGTGGCGCAGCAGGCGCACGCCGCGCTCGCTGAGCCGCAGCGTGACCACGTCTCTCAGCAGGGACCTGCTGAACTCCGCCGACTGACCGGCCCAGAACGCCGCCAGGTCGAAGCCGGGGTCGCGGTCGAAGCCGTCTTCGTGCACCTCGATGTCGCCGAACCTGTCGACCCGGTAGATGAGGTGCCGCCCGCCGGTGCGGGCCGCCAGGTACCAGACGCCCGCCTTCAGCACCAGCCCGTACGGCTCCAGCGTCCGCAGGCCCTGCTTGTAGGCGGCGGTGATGCGCCGGTCGTTCCAGACCGCCCCGGCCAGGACGGACAGGGCGGCCGGCGGCGGCTCGTCCCCGGCGAACCAGCCGGGCGCGTCGAGGTGGAAGCGCTGCGCGGCGACGGCGGGGGCGTCGCGCAGCCCGGGCGACAGCGCCGCGGCCGCCTTCAGCCTGGCCGTGGCCGCCACGTCCTGCAGGCCCATCTCGCGCAGCGCGACCGGCACGCCCGACAGGAACAACGCCTCGGCCTCGGCCCGGTCGAGGCCGGTCAGGCGAGTGCGGTAGCCGTCGAGCAGCCGGTAGCCGCCGCCGCGCCCGCGGTCGGCGTAGACCGGCACCCCGGCCTCCGACAGCGCGAGCACGTCGCGGTGCACGGTCCGCTCGGAGACCTCCAGCTCCTTGGCCAGCTCGGCCGCCGTCATCCCGCCCCGGCCCTGCAACAGCAGGACCAGCGACATCAGCCGCGCGGCGCGCACGCGGACCGTCCCTGGGCCGGCACTCGGGGCAGCAGCAGCGCCGAGGGACGCTCGGGGGAGTGGAAGACCTCGACGTCGGCGGGGATCATCGGGCCGCCCGCGGCGAGCGGGTGGCCGGTGCCGGGATTGCGGGCGATCGTCGGGTACGCCCCGGCCGCCACGTGCACCCTGATCCGGTGGTCGCGCTTGAACCGGTGGCCGATCGGCCACAGGTCCACCAGCACTCTGCGCACGCCGTCCACTGTAGCGGCCCCGTCGTCCGGGCCGAGTCTGCGCACGCCCTCGCTGAGGTTGAGCGAGCGCCCGCCGGGGTGCACGTCGCACAGGCGCACCACCACGTCCACGTACGGCGTGCTGGAACGCACGAACAGCTCGGCGGTGACCGGGCCGATCAGCTCCACGTCGGCGTCGAGCGCCGGTGAGCTGTAGACCAGCACGTCGCGGCGGGCCTCCAGGCGGCGCTGGTCGCGCGGGCGCGAGTCGGCCAGCAGCACCGGGCCGCCGATCACCGGCGTCGGGTGCGCCGGGTGGTAGCGGAACCGGTCGGGCCCGGCCGGGCGCGGGCCTTCCCGGCCGAGGCCGAAGCCGTGCTGCAGGTGCCAGCGCTGCTCGCGCATCCCCGGCACCGGCCAGTCGGGGTAGTCGCGCCACTGCCCGGCGCCGGTCACGTACAGCCGGACCGGGTCGGGACGCAGCCCCGACGGGTCGCCGAGCAGGTGCGCGCGGAACCAGGCCACCGCCTCGGCCATGGTGGGCCGCCCGTGCCTGGGGTCGACGTGGTACCAGGGGCCGATCGTCAGGTACGGCCGCCGGCCCGCCGCGCGCATGGCCAGGTAGTCCTTGATCTGCCAGGGCAGGAACACGTCGTACCAGCCGCCGAGCATGGTGACCGCCGCCTCCACCTCGCCGACGCGCGGATGGAAGTCCCGCTTGTCCCAGTACGGCACCGCCGGGTCGGCGTGATGGGCCAGCAGCTCCTGGAAGAAGCGCAGCGGGTGGCCGGAGGTGAGCAGGTCCAGCTCGCCCACCGGCCGCCCGGACAGCGCCGCGCGCCTGGTGGCCCTGGGCACGGTCAGCATCGAGGTGACGGGCATGAAGGGGGAGCCCGGGTCGGTCAGCGCGGTCCAGCCCAGCGCCGACTCCAGGGCGAACGCGCCGCCCACGTAGGCGGCGTCCCTGAACTGGGAGGCGGTGATCTGGGTGGCCATCGCCTTCAGCTCGGGCCCGGCCTCGGCGGCCACCGCCCACTGGGTGAAACCCAGGTACGATGGGCCGAACATGGCGAACGAGCCGTGGTACCAGGGCTGTTCGCGCAGCCAGGCGACGGTGGCCAGGCCGTCGTCGCGCTCGTCGCCGAGCGGGTCGGGCAGGCCCCCTGACCCGAACCCGCCCCGGCAACTCTGGATCACCACCTGGAAGCCGTGCTTGGCGAAGCCGCGCCCGTACAGCCGGCCGATCAGGCCCGACCGGCCGTACGGAGAGCGGATGAGAATCACCGGCGCCCGCTCGTCCCCGGCCGGGAACCAGCGGTCGGCCAGCAGGTTCACCCCGTCGGGCATCGCTACGATCAGGTCACGCAGGACCCGTACGCGTCGCATTACCTACCAGTAACAGATGCCACCGGGGGTGCGGTAGACCGGGGGGATCAGTCGAGCTCGACGGCGATGTCGCTCACCTGGCGGCTCGCCGGGAACGTCCCGATCTGGAGCGCCGCCCCGGTCAGGGCGTTCACCGCGTAGAACCGGTAGGCGCCGTCGACCTTGAGCGCCGCGTACGCGCTGTTGGAGACCGTCACGCCCTTGCGCAGCGCGCTGTACACGTCGAACCCGGCGTCGGCTCCCGAATCGACGCCGAGCCTGCCGGTCGGCGCGAGGTTGCCCGCGTTGGCCGGCGACTGGAGCGAGACCTGGTCGTTCGTGGTGTCCACGTCGAACAGCGTGGTGGCGGTGTTCGCGCTCAGGTCGTTGTTGGTGTAGCCGGCGGCGGTGACGCCCAGCGCGACCGCCCCGGTGGTGGCGGGAGGCACGGGCGGGTTGGTCAGCCGGCCGTCGGTGGCCGTGGTGCCCTGGGCCGGGGCGCCGTTCGGGTCGTCCAGGTTGTGCCGGAGGTTCTGCCCGGTGTCGCTGATCACCCGCAGCCGGTTGGCCGCGGGGTTGAAGTCGACGCCGAAGCTCGCGCCGTCGAGCGCGACGCTGAGCTGGGAGACCTTGGCCGCCCTGGCGTTCCTGTCGAGGGTGTAGACGCCGCCCTTGTCGCCGACGGCGTACAGCTTGCCGTCCTGGACGCGGTAGTCGATGCCGACCACCCTGGTGTCGTCCTTGAGCCCGGTGACCTTGCCGATCCTGGTCACGTTCGCCGGGTTGTCGGCGCGGAAGGCGACCAGGTCGCCGCCCGTCGTGAGGCCGGTCACCCGAGGGGCCGCGCTGTGCGCCTGGGCGGGGACGGAGATGACCGCCCCCGCGCCGAGCACCGCGACGGCGAGGACCAGATTCCTGCGCATCACTTCTCCTCAGTGTCGGTGTTGCCTTCCCCTCTACTTCGCCGGAGCGTGCCCGCTGGATTTGTTACGGTCGCGTAGGGTGATCCGGACTTGGCAAACTATCCGGTCATGGGACGAATCACCTCGTTTGTCGCCCTAGGGGACAGCTTCACCGAAGGACTCGAGGACCCGGCCCCGCACGGCTTCAGGGGATGGGCCGACCGGCTCGCCGAGCACATCGAAGCGGAGCAGCCGGGCCTGAGTTACGCCAACCTCGCCGTACGCGGCCGGCTGATCGACGAGATCGTGGCCGAGCAGGTGCCCAGAGCCGTGGAACTGGGGGCCGACCTGGTGTCGCTGTGCGCGGGGGGCAACGACATCCTGCGGCCGGGCAGCGGCCCCGCCGCCGTGGCCAGGCGGCTGGACCAGGGGGTCAGGACGCTGACCGAGGCCGGGATCCGGGTGCTGCTGTTCACCGGGTTCGACGTGCGGCACGTGCCGGTGATGCGGCTGGCGCACAGCAAGATCGAGATCTACAACCTGCACATCCACGACATCGCCCGCCGCTACGACGCGCTGCTGGTGGACCTGTGGCCGATGCCCGTCTTCCGCGACGCGCGCGCCTGGAACCCCGACCGGCTCCACCTCAGCCCGGACGGCCACCGCCGCGTCGCGCTGCGCGCCGCCGAGGTGCTGGGCGTGCCGGTGGCCGAGGACTGGCGCGAGCCGTACCCGACCAGGCAGCCGCCGGTGTGGACGGCGGCCCGCCGCGACGACCTGCGCTGGGCCAGGGAGTTCCTGGGCCCGTGGATCAACCGGCGCATCCACGGCCGGTCCTCGGGCGACGGGATCGAGCCCAAGCGGCCGGAACTCGCCCCGGTCGGCGCTCAAGCCGGGCCCGGTGGGTTCTCGCCGCCGGTGGTGTCGTCGAGGAGCATCAGGTAGCCGTCCTCCACGGTCGGCTCGGCCGGGCGGCCGCCCTCGGGGGCCGGGCCGATGCTGCGGAACAGGCCGTCGCCCGTCCGCCACGACAACACCCCCGCCTTCCCCGAGGAGAACCACACCCGGCCGTCGGCCAGCGCGCGCAGCTGCGCCGGGGTGCCCTCGAAGACGCGGCGTCCCGCCTTGAGCACGACCACCCGGCCGCACAGCGCGGCCACGTCCTCGGTCTGGTGGGTGGACAGCACCACCGCCCGCTCCTCGGCGATCTGGGAGATCAGCTCGCGGAAGCGCAGCCGCTGCTCCGGGTCGAGCCCGGCGGTGGGCTCGTCCAGCAGGATCAGGTCGGGCTCGCCGAGCAGGGCCTGGGCCAGGCCGAGGCGGCGGCGCATGCCGCCGGAGAGCGCGGAGACGCGCTTGCCGCCGACGGCGCTCAGCCCCACCTCGGCCAGGACCCGGCGCACCTCGTCGTGGCGGGCCCGGCGCCGGGTCATCTCCTTCAGTATCGCCACGTAGTCGACGAACTCGAACGCGGTCAGCCCGCGCTGGAAGCCGGGCTCCTGCGGCAGGTAGCCCAGCCGCCGCCGGATCTCCACCCGGTCGGTGGCGGGGGAGCGGCCGAGCAGCCTGAGCTGGCCGCCGTCCGGGGCCAGCACGGTGGCCAGGATGCGGATCAGCGTGGTCTTGCCCGCGCCGTTCGGCCCGAGCAGGCCGGTCACGCCCTTGCCCGCGGTGAAGGTGAGCCCGTCCAGGGCCCGGCCGCGGCCGTAGGCCTTGACCAGACCGGTCGCCTCGATCATGAGAACTCCCTGCGCCGCACGACGATGACGATGACGGACCCGGCCACCACGGCCAGGTACCCGAGCTGGCCGGCCGAGTCGAACAGCGCCAGGTTCGGCCCGCGCAGGTTCGTCATGGCGATCACCACCAGCCAGGCCGCGGCCACCGCCGCCCCGCACAGGCGCGGGTCGAACCGGCTGGACAGGGCCAGGGTCAGCGAGGTCAGGGCGAGCGCGGGCAGCAGCCAGGCGGCCGACGTCCACGCGCCGCCGGGCAGCAGCAGCCCGGCCGCCAGCGCCAGCGCCGACGATACGGCCACGACGGCGGCGGCCCGCATCAGCATCAGCCGGAACATCGAGTACGGCGCCGCCAGCCCGATCTCGTGCGCCGGGTCGCCGTCGCGGCCGTAGGCGATCGCGACCCCGGCGACCGGCACGATCGGGGCCAGGGTGAGGAACACCAGCAGCCCCCACCGGGTGGTCTCGGCCGAGGCCAGCGCGGCGAACAGCAGGGCGACCGCGCTGGCGGCGATCCACGGCAGCCGCAGCGAGGCGGCGGCGGCCAGCAGCCTGCCGACGTGCTCGGGCACGCCGGCCGCGCCGAGCAGCCGCTCGACCGGACCGGGCACGGGGGCGTCCACCACGTCGGCGATCTCCGCCCACACCCGGTCCAGCCGCTCGCCCGGCACCCGGGGGGCGAGCAGGGTCCGGCAGGGGTGGCAGGCCAGCAGGTGGGCCTCGACCGACGCGGCCAGGGTGGGGTTCAGGTCGCCGCCGGCGTAGCGGGCGGTCAGGTCCTCGTCCAGGTGCCAGGCGCTCATGCCAGTTCCTCCCTCAGCAGCGCGCGGGCGCGCATCATCCGGGTCTTGACCGTTCCCGCCGGGATGCCGAGCAGCCGTCCGGCCTCGCGCGTGGTCAGGCCGTCCAGCACGGTCGCCTGCACCACGGCGCGCAGTTCGGGGGAGAGCTGGTTCAGCGCCTGGCCGAGCTCGCCGTACTCGATGCCGAGCAGCACCTGCTCCTCGGCGGAGACCATGACCTCCTCGTACGCGGCGGGCTGCGCGGCCGGGCGGCGGCGCAGCTGGTCGAGCAGGCGGCGCACGCCGATGCCCCAGATCCAGGCGGCGACCTCGCCCTTGCCGCGCCAGGCCCGCGCGGTGCGCCAGACCGCCACGAAGGTGTCCTGCACCGCCTCGTCCACCAGGGCGGGGTCGGCGCAGCGCCGGGTCAGCCGGATGACCAGCCAGGGCGCGTGCCTGGCGTAGAGGATTTCCAGGGCGCGCCGGTCCCCGTCGGCGACGGCCGCGAGCAGGCGGGCGTCGTCCCAGGTCTCGTGCTCGCTCATGGGAGCGGGTCCATCGGTTGCATGTTCTCTCTGTCGGATGCCGTCGTCTCATCGGTTCACGAACCGGTGGCGGCATCGGCCGCGACAGACGGGACGTGAAAAGGAAAGTACTGGCATTCGTCACCGTTCTGGCCACTCTGGGCGCGGTGGCCGCCTGCTCGGGCACGCCGCTCGACGCCGCGCCGGGCACCGGGAAGATCATCATCGACGCCGACATGGGCGAGCTGAACGACGACGCGCAAGCCCTGTTCCTGCTGGCCGCCGCGCCGGGCGTGGAACTGCTCGGCGTCACCACGGTGGGCGGCAACACCTGGCCTGAGGAGGGCACCGCCTACGCGCTGCGCCAGCTCGAACTCATCGGCAGGGCCGACGTGCCGGTGGTGACCGGCGAGACGAACGTCCCCGCGCCCAGGGCCGACTACGACGGCGCGCTCGACCGGCCGCGCCCCGCCTCGCACCGGGAGCTGCCCACGCCGCCGCACGGCGGGTACGCGACGGCCGCGCCACGGCCGGGCGGCGCCGCGGACTTCCTCGCCGAGCAGGTGAAACGCCATCCGGGCGAGGTGACCGTGTTCGCGCTCGGCCCGGCCACCAACCTGGCCCGCGCGGTCAAGGCGCACCCGGAAACGGCCGGGCTGGTCAAGGAAGTGGTCTTCCTCGGCGCGGGCGAGGAGAGCGCCGAGTTCAACCGCTGGTTCGACCCGGCCGCCTCGAAGGACGTCTTCGCCGCGCCGTTCAGGAGCCGGCTGGTGGTGCCGCTGGCGGCCACCGAACGCCTCACCCTCGACGCCGACGGCTACCGCCGGGTGACTGCGGGCCCGGAGACCCCGGTCAAGCGGCTGTTCAAGCAGCTCCAGGGCCCGGCGTTCGCCAAGGACCCGGGGCATCGGATGTTCGTCTGGGACGCCGTCGCCGCGGCCGTCTTCCTGCGCCCGGACCTCGTCACCGACTCCGACGGCCGCACCGTGCTGGAGGTGGACGAGGACCGCTTCTGGGACTTCTACACCAGCGGGATCGGATGACCCGTCACTCCAGCACCGAATGCCGGCGGCTGTAGGCGAAGTAGACGATCAGCCCGAGCAGGAACCAGACCGCGAAGCGCAGCCACGTGACCGGGTCGAGGAAGGTGATCAGCCAGATCGAGAAGACCACGCCGATCCCCGGCACCACCGGCATGCCGGGGGTGCGGAAGGCCCGCGGCAGATCCGGCTGCCGGTAACGCAGCACGATCACCGCCACGCACACCACCACGAACGCCAGCAGGATCCCGATGTTGGTCAGCTCGGCCGCCTCCCTGATGGGCAGGAACCCGGCGATCAGCGCCGAGGCCGCGCCGACGATCCAGGTGACGCGCGAGGGCACCCGCCGCACCGGGTGCAGCTTGGCGAACCACTGCGGCAGCAGCCCGTCGCGGCTCATCGAGAACCACACGCGGGTGACGCCCAGCATGAACGTGAACATCACGGTCAGGATGCCGACGATCGCCCCCACCGCGATCACCGAGGCCAGTCCGGAGAGCCCGACGGCGGCGAACGCCGAGGAGAAGCCGCTCTCCGGGTCGATGTCGCGGTAGTTCTGCATGCCGGTGAGCACCAGCGTGGCCAGCACGTACAGCACCATGGAGATGGCCAGCGAGTAGATGATCGCCTTGGGCATGTGCCGCTGCGCGTCGCGCGACTCCTCGGCCGCCGTGCTCATCGCGTCGTAGCCGAAGACCGCGAAGAACACGGTGGCCGCGCCGGTGATCGCGCCGCCGATCCCGTACGGGAAGAACGGCGTGTAGTTGGCCGTGCTGATGTGGAAGAAGCCGACCACGATCACCAGCAGCACGACGGCGACCTTCACCGCCACCACGAACGTCTCGAAACGGGCCGCCGCGCGGATGCCCAGGTTCAGCAGGAACGCGATGAACAGGCACAACACCACCGCGAACAGGTCCACCACGTGCCCGTCGCCGGTGCCGGGCGCGCCGAGCATCCAGGCCGGCAGCTCCAGGCCGAGCTGCTGCACCAGGAAGCCGAAGTAGCCGGAGATGCCGATGGCCACCACCGCGACGATCGCGGTGTACTCCAGCAGCAGGTCCCAGCCGATGAACCAGCCGACGATCTCGCCCAGCACCGCGTAGCCGTAGGTGTAGGCGGAGCCGGCCTTCGGGATCATGCCGGCGAACTCGGCGTACGACAGGGCGGCGGCCGCGCTGGCGATCCCGGCGATGAGGAACGACACCAGCACCGCGGGCCCGGCCGTCTGGTTGGCGACCGCGCCGGCCAGCGCGAAGATGCCGGCGCCGATGATGCCGCCGACGCCGATGGCGGTCAGCTGCCACAGGCCGAGCGACCTGGCCAGATCACCTTCGTGCTCGGTGGCGATCTGCTCCACCGGTTTGCGCCTGAAGACGCCCCGCGACGTGACCACGACGTCCCCCATCGACCGATCGACTCCCTGTGCGTGCGCTCCTTCCCTGGCCGGCGGGGTCTAAGCCGGGGTCAGCGGCCGAGCACGATCAGGCGCAGCCGCCGGCGCGGCCGCTTCCCCCAGAACGCCGCCCGCTCGTTGACGCGCGGGAACGGCTCGTCGGGCACCGGGACGCCGAGGAAGTCGCACAGCGGCTCCCACCCCTGCGCGACGTCGAAGACCAGCAGCCGCCCGGCCGGTACGGCGGCGCGCACCTCGGCCAGGTGCCGCCGGTAGACCTCCAGCACGTGTTCCCGGTCGCCGACCCGGCCGTCGAAGACCCGGTCGATGACGGTCGCCCTGGCCATGCGCGGGTACAGCGCGAAGTCCGGCGCCCGGCGGGCGATCAGCCGGCGCATGATCCGCCGCCGCAGCGGCACGGGACGGCCCTCGGCCAGCGCGCTGCGGAAGATGGTCGCGCTGACGCTGTCGTACCAGCGCTCCGGGTCGCGCACGGTCAGCACGACCTTCGCCGCCGGGTAGTGCTCGGCCAGCTCCCGCCAGTAGGCGGCGGCCGGCCAGTCCACCGCGGACCTGAACCCGTCGAACAGCGTGTCCCAGTCGCGGGTGCGGCCCTCGCCGACGTCGAGCCACTGCCTGACCCGGAACGGCTGGTCGATGACCACGGACATGTGGTAGCAGGGGCCGAAGCCGAGCCGGTCCAGCGCCGCCTGCAGCGACCTGGTGCCCGTCCGGCCGAACCCCGCGCCGATCACCTGCATCTCGTGCTCCCCTCGCACGACCCGACGTTCCGATCCGACGTTCCGATCCGCTTCCGATCTGCTTCCGATCTGGGCTGCCTACGCTCGCATCGGGATGAAAAATGACGGCGTATGCCGACATGTCTACCGCCAGCGACCGCGAATGCCCAGAGGAGCCCACCATGGGTCGTCACCCCGAGCCGCTCTTCCCGCAAGCCGTTCTCGACGCGCTGGGCCAGGCTCCCGGCAGCCCGGCCTTCGAGCACGGCCCGCGCACCGTCACCCGGGGGGAACTGCTCGACCTGATCGGGCGGCTGTCCCTGGCGCTGCGCGCGGCCGGGCTCGGCCCCGGGCAAGGGATGGCGATCCGCACCCGGGTCACGCCGGAGGCGTTCGCCGCGCACCTGGCGGCGCACGTCGTGGGCTGCCGCGTCGTCGGGATCCGGCCCGGCTACCCGCCCGCGCAGCTCGCCCACGTGCTCGGCACCGGGGTCGCGGCGATCGTCGTCGACCCGGAGACGGCGACGCCCGAACTGCGCCGCGCCGCCGGCCCGATCCCGCTGCTGTCCCTCGGCCCCTGCGCCGGCCCGGCCGACCTGGTCGCCGAGCCGGTCGACCTGCTGGCCGAGCCGGGCGGTGCGGGCGTCCCCGTCGTGACCGCCCGGCCTGACGACGTGGCCGCGCTGCACTTCACCAGCGGCAGCACCGGCCGCCCCAAGGGCTGCGCGATCACCTACGCCGCGCTCGGCGCGCACTGGGCCTGGCAGCCGCGCCGCTGGGGCCCGGCCGCCACCGCGTTCGCCGCCGCCTTCCAGCGCTACCTGCTGTTCGGCACGCTGGCCAGCATGGTGGTGCTGGAGTTCCTGGCGCCGTGCCTGCTCGGCGGCGGCACCGCGGTCATCCCGGACGACGAGGGCACCGACGACCGGCCGATGTTCCCGTACGCGATCGAGCGCCACCGCATCACCGGCTCCATCATCACCGTCCCCCGCCTGTACCGGATGTTGCACCTGCTGCGCGAGGACCCCGGCGTCGACCTGGGCAGCCTGCGCGCGCTTATGGTGTCGGGCTCGCCGATCAGCCCCAGCAGGCTGGCCGCGGCCACCGAGCTGCTCGGCCCCGTCGTCTACCAGGGCTACGGCCAGACCGAGGCGGGCTCGATCACCATGCTCACCCCCGCCGACCTGCGACGCGACCCCGAACGCGCCCTGGCCAGCGTGGGCCGCCCGCACCCCGGCGTCGAGCTCAGCGTCCGCGACGACGAAGGAGAACCGCTGCCCACCGGGGCCGCCGGCGAGATCCACGTGCGCAGCCCGTACCTGATGGCGGGCTACTGGGGCGCCGACGAGGAGAGCCCGCTGCGCGACGGCTGGCTGCGCACCCGCGACCTGGGCCACCTGGACGAACAGGGCTTCCTGCACCTGTCGGGCCGCTCCCGCGACGTGATCATGGTCAACGCCATGGTCGTCTACGCCGGGCCGATCGAGCGGGCGCTGGTCCGCCACCCGGACGTCGAGGAGGCCTACGTGGCCGGGGCCCCGGACGAGCGGCGCGGCGAGGCCGTGCACGCGTTCGTGGTCCCGGCGGCCGGGCGCGTCCCCGACCGGGCGGCCCTGGCGGAGCTGGTCCGGGACGAACTCGGCGACGACAGCGTGCCCAGCACGTTCACCGTCGTGCCCGCAGTTCCGGTCGCCGAAGGCGGCAAGCCGGACAAGCGCGCGTTGCTGGATCTGCTCTGAGAGTTCTCTGAGAATCGCCTGCCGACAATGAGGTTGTTCCTTCAACCACCTCGTTGCGACGGAGGCATCCGTGCCGGACAACACCCTGGACTACCTGGTGATAGGCGCCGGCCCGGCGGGGCTGCAACTCGGCTACTTCCTGCACCGCGCCGGGCGCGACTACCGGATCCTGGAGGCGGGCCCCACCCCGGGCACGTTCTTCCGCACCTTCCCGCGGCACCGCACGCTGATCTCCATCAACAAGAAGCACACCGGCTGGGACGACCCCGAGCTCAACCTGCGAATGGACTGGAACTCGCTGCTCTCGGACGACCCCGCCCTGCTCTTCACCCGCTACAGCGACCGGTACTTCCCGGGCGCCGACGACCTGGTCACCTATCTGGCCGACTTCGCCGCGTCCTGCGGGCTGCGCGTCACCTACGACACCCGCGTCGTCCGGGCCGGCCGCGACCCCGGCACGGGCCTGTTCCAGGTGACCGACTCCCACGGGGACACCCACCGCGCCGGACGGCTGATCGTGGCCACCGGCGTCACCCGGCCCAACCTGCCGGCCATCCCCGGCATCGAGACGGCCGACACCTACGCGGCCGCCTCCACCGACCCGGCCGGCTACACCGGGCAGCGGGTGCTGATCATCGGCAAGGGCAACTCGGCCTTCGAGACGGCCGACAACCTGCTGGAGACCGCCGCGGTCATCCACGTGGCCGGGCCGCGCGCGCTGAAGCTGGCCTGGCGCACCCACTTCGTGGGGCATCTGCGCGCGGTCAACAACGGCCTGCTCGACACCTACCAGCTCAAGTCGCAGAACGCGCTGCTCGACGGCGACGTCAAGCGCATCGACCGGCAGGCCGACGGCACCTACCTGGTGACGGTCAGCTTCGTCCGCGCCGACGAGGTCACCAAGGACATCCCGTACGACCGGGTCATCGTCTGCACCGGCTTCAGGTTCGACGCCTCGATCTTCGCCCCGGAGTGCCGTCCGGACCTGGTGATCCAGGACCGGTTCCCGGCGCTCACCCCGGGCTACGAGTCGGTCAACGTCCCCGGGCTGTACTTCGCCGGCACCATCACCCAGTCCCGCGACTTCAAGCGCGGCACCAGCGGCTTCATCCACGGCTTCCGCTACGGCGTGCGCGCGCTGCACCGCCTGCTGGAGCTGCGGGACCACGGCGTCGCCTGGCCGGGCACCCCGCTCCCCGCCGACCCGGCCGCGCTGGCCGAGGCGGTGCTCGGCCGGGTCAACCGCACCTCGGCGCTGTGGCAGCAGTTCGGCCTGCTCGCCGACGTGATCGTGCCCGACGGCCGGGGCGGCGCCCGCTACCTGGAGGAACTGCCGGTCGACCTGCAGGGCCCGCCCATCGGCGACGCCGGACACTACACGATCACCCTGGAGTACGGCCCCGACCACGACCAGGTGGACCCGTTCGACCTCACGGTCGGCCGTATCAGGCAGAGCGACGCCGCCCGCGCCGCCGAAGGCCACTACCTGCACCCGGTGGTCAGGCACCACCGCCCCGGGCAGCCGCCCGAGGCTCACCACATCACCGAGAACCTGGAGAACGAGTGGAACTCGCGCGAGATCCACTTCGAGCCGCTGCGCGACTTCTTCGCCCGCAGCACCGCACGGGCAGGCGTGTGATGGACCTGACCGCGCTCGACTGGCACACCCTGGCCGAGCTCGAGGCCGCCGCCCGCGAACGCCTCGACCCGGTGCACTACGACTACTTCGCCGGCGGCGCGGGCGACGAGCTGACGCTGCGCGCCAACGAGCGCGCCTTCGACCGGATCGCCCTGGTGCCGCGCGTCCTGCGCGGCGCCGCCGTGGCACGCACCGAGGTCACGCTGCTCGGCGCCCGCGCGTCGATGCCCGTGCTGGTGGCGCCCACCGCCTTCCACCGGCTGGCGGACCCCGAGGGCGAGCGGGCCACCGCGCGGGCTGCCGCCGCGGCCGGCACGATCATGATCGTCAGCATGGCGGCCACGGTCGCCGTCGAGGACGTGGCCGCCGCCGCCCCGGGCGCCGAACTGTGGTTCCAGCTCTACCTGCAACCCGACCTGGCCTTCACCGAGCGGATCGTCCGGCGGGCCGAGGCGGCCGGCTGCACGGCGCTGGTCGTCACCGTCGACTCGCCGGTGCTGGGCGCGCACGCGCGCGACAGGCGCAACGGCTTCCGCGACCTGCCACCCGGCCTGTGCTGCGAGAACCTGCGCGACGGCGACAGGATCCGGCCCTTCGTGTTCAGCCCCGAGCTGTCGTGGGCGCACCTGGACCGGCTCAGGGAGATGACCGCGCTGCCGGTCGCCGTCAAAGGCGTCACGCACCCCGCCGACGCGCGCCTGGCGCTCGACCACGGCGCCGCCGCGATCATCGTCTCCAACCACGGCGGACGGCAGCTCGACACCGTCGCCGCGGCCGTCGACCTGCTGCCGGACGTCGTGGCGGCGGTCGGCGGCGCCGTCCCGGTCCTCATGGACGGCGGGATCAGGCGCGGCACCGACGTGCTCAAGGCGCTCGCGCTCGGCGCGGACGCGGTCGCGGTCGGCCGCCCGGTGCTGTGGGGGCTGGCCGCGGCCGGCGAGCGCGGCGTCACCGACGTGCTCACCCGGCTGCGCGAGCAGTTCGAGGACGCGCTGCTGCTGTGCGGCTGCGCCGCCATCGGCGAGCTCGGCCCCGGTCTGGTGCGCCGGCCATGCTGACGCTGACGCTCGCGGCCCTGGGCGCCGCCGTCCTGCTGAGCCTGCCGTGGTGGTTGCCGGCCAGGATCGTGGCCCTGCGGGTCCGCGTCTTCAACGGCGTCAACGGGGACGAGGGCATCTCCGTCCCCGGCGACCTGGTCGGCGTCGAGCGCTTCCGCGAGCTGTACGGCCACCCCGCCGCCACCGGCCGCAGCAAGGGCGCCGCCCTGTCCGACCTGTTCTGGTACTGGCTGGCCCCAGGACCCGAGATGCACCAGGAACACCTGGAGCCGGGGCCGCGCTACGACGCGGTCGCCCACGTCACCCGCGCCCTGCTGGCGCTGCCCAAAGCCGAGGCCGAGGACCTGGCCCGCCGCTGCGCGGCCGCGAACCTGCGGGACGTGCGCGGCGCGGTCCGGCTGCGCGACCTGATGATGCCGGTCTGGGCGCAGTTCTCCTACGAGCTGGTCTTCGCCGAACCGTGCCCGCCCGAGGCGCGCGACCTGATCGTCGCCAACGCCGACGACGTCGTCACCTCGCTCAAGTGCTGCGGCCTGCGCCACCTGGACCGGCGCGAGCGGCTCACCCGCTACCTGCTCACCAGGCTGGCCGACGTGCGCCACCCGCTGCCCGCCGGGCTGAGCCCGCGCGAGCAGGCGTACTACCTGCAGGGCGCGTTCTTCAACACCGCGGTCGTGCAGCTGTCGGAGGCCATGGCGCACCTGCTGCTGGTGCTCGCCCAGCATCCCGGCGCGCAGGAGCGGGCCAGGGCCGGCGACGTGCGCCACCTCGACCTGGTGATGGCCGAGACGCTGCGGCTCTACCCGCTGTTCGGCGTCGCCCACCGCATCACGAACGGCGACATCGCGCTCGACGAGCACACGGTCATCCCGGCCGGCTCCGTGCTCTGCTTCGACTACCCGGCCTTCCACCGCGCCGGGTTCGCCGACCCCGGCCGCTTCGACCCGGAACGCTTCGCCGGGGCCGGGATCAAGGAGCTCAACCACATCCCGTACGGCATGCCCGCCAACCGGCCCTGCCCGGCCTGGCGGCTCGCGCCGATCGCCATGCGCGCCGCCACGCGGGAGATCCTGTCCGCCTACACGCTGCGCTCGTCCGCCACCCACACCCGCTCGCTGCCCAACCGCGGCCCGTGCCTGCTCACCCCGCTCGGCCTGCGGCCGCCCGGCCGGGCCGCGCTGGCGCTCATGCGGCTGCGCGACCGCTGGGAGGACGTGTGGCGCAGCCTCGTGCAGCTCGTCCTCGGCACATACATGGTGTGGGACGCGCGCAGGCAGCGGCCGTGCGAACGCCACTTCGCCGGCGACCTCCACCAGACACGGAGTTGACGCATGCGCTCATCGGTCATGGTCGCGCCACTCGACCCGAATCTCGAGCTGATACTGAAGGTGTTCCCCGCCCTGGTCGTCATCCTGGTGACCGCCGCGATCTGCGGCCGGCTGGCGCAACTGGTGATGCAGCCGCGCGTGCTCGGCGAGATGGTCGCCGGCGTGCTGCTCGGCCCCACCCTGTTCGGCTGGCTGTTCCCGCAGGCCCAGGCCGCGCTGTTCCCGCCGGACGTGCGCCCGGTCCTGTACGTGCTGAGCACGATCGGGCTGACCCTGTACATGTTCCTGGTCGGCGCCGGCATCGACCACAGCGCCCAGGAGCCCGGCGAGATACGCAGGGCGAGCGTGCTGGCCGCCTCGGGGATCGTGCCGTCGCTGCTGCTCGGCGCCGGCTGCGGGCTGCTGCTGTGGGGCCTGCTGTCGCGGCCGGACGTCGGCCCGCTGGAGTTCGCGCTGTTCGTCGGCGGCGCGCTGTCGCTGACCGCCTTCCCCATGCTGGCCAGGATCCTGTACGAGCGCGGCCTGGAGAACACCCGCGTGGGCCGGCTCACGCTGGTCGCGGCCTCCATCGACGACGCGCTCGCCTGGTGCCTGCTGGCCGTGCTCACCGCGATGCACCTGGGCACCGGCACGGCGGGCGCGCTGCGCACGATCGTGCTGGCCGCGGTGTTCGCGCTGGTGATGCTGACCGTGGTCAGGCCGCTGCTGCGCCCGCTGGGCCGGAGCGTGGCCCGCACCGGACGGCTCGGCCCCGGCGGCGTGTACGTCGTCATCCTGGTGCCGCTCACCGCCGGCTGGCTCACCGACTGGATCGGCGTCTACGCGGTCTTCGGCGGATTCGTGGCCGGGCTGGCCATGCCCCGCGACGCGGCCTTCAGGAAACTGCTGCACGGCCGCATGATGGACGTCGTCTCGACGCTGCTGCTGCCCGTCTTCTTCACCTTCTCCGGCCTGAACACCCAGCTCGGCGGCATCGCCGGCGGCGCCATGCCGCTGGCGTTCCTGCTGATCCTGCTGGCCGGGTTCTGCGGCAAGTACTTCGGCTGCGCGCTGTCGATGCGCCGGCTCGGATTCGGGCCGCGGGAGTCGTACGCGGTGGGCGCGCTGATGAACGCGCGCGGCCTGATGATCCTCATCTTCATCAACATCGGCCTGGCCCAGGGCATGATCACCCAGGAGCTGTTCGCCATGCTGGTGCTGGTGGCGGTGATCACCACGGCCGGCGCCCTGCCGCTGTACAAGCTGGCCCTGCCCGACCGCTACGAACGCGACCAGATCGGGGAACCGGGTCCCGACGGCCGGCCGGCACCGGCATACGAACGTTCAGATGGCTGAGTGGTTCTGGAAATCCGGCAGCCGGAGTGCCACGGTGGTCTCGTGGCTGGGACATCGGGTACGGCCGACCCACTCTCCCGTCGGCTGCTGCTCATCGAGGACGACCGCGAACTGGGGCACCTGCTGGTCGATCTGTTCACCGAACAGGGTTACACCGTCGATCTGGCGCTGGACGGACACAGCGGCCTGCACCTGGGGCTGAGCCGCGGATACGATGCGATGATCGTCGATCGCGGGCTGCCCGCGGTCGACGGCATCGAGGTGCTGCGGCGGCTGCGCGACCGGGCCGTCACCGTGCCCGCGCTGGTGCTGACCGCCTTCGACTCGGTCGCCGACCGGGTCGCCGGGCTCGACGCGGGCGCGGAAGACTACCTGGTCAAGCCGTTCGCGATCGACGAGCTGCTGGCCAGGGTGCGGGCGCTGCACCGCAGGAACCTCGACCAGGCCAGGCTGCTGCCGCTGGGCGCCGGCTGGCTCGACCCCGAGACGCACACCGTGCGTCTGCCCAGCGGCGAGCACGTCACGTTGTCGGGTCAGGAGTGCCGGTTGCTGCGCGCGCTGGCCGCCCGGCCCCGGCAGGTCCACACCCGTACCTCGCTGCGGCAGCGGGTCTTCGCCGGCGCGCGGAAGGAGTCGATCGTCGACACCTACGTCTACTATCTGCGCAACAAGCTCGGCTCCCGCGTCGTGTGCACCGTGCGGGGTGTGGGGTACCGCCTGGGCGAGCTGTGACCGGCCGGCCCCGGCCGCCCGCGCCGGAGCGGCGGCTGCTGGTGCGCGCCCGCCGCCGGCTCACGGTGCAGGTCGCGGCCGCGATCTCGGTGGTGCTCGCGCTGGTCGGCGTGATGATCTACTGCATGGGCGTGCACGGCCAGGACGCGGCGGCCCGGCGCGACCTGGCCACCGCCGCGGACCGCGCGCAGGTCGCCCAGCCGCCGCCCTGCATGTGGCTGTTCGAGCTGTGGGGCGGCTCGGTGGACGCCTCACCCGCCGCGCCGGCCGGGCTGCCGGTCCGGGCGGAGCTGGACCGGGTCGCCGCCGACGGCCGGACCAGGGTCTCCGAGGCCGAGCTCGGCGGGCGCCGGTACCTCGTGCGCACCCAGCGGCGCGGCCCGGTGACCGTCCAGGCCGTGCTCGACCTGCGGCACCAGCGGGCCGAGCAGGACCGGCTGCTGCGCACGCTCGCCCTGGCCGAGATCGCCGGGCTGGTGGCCGCGCTGCTGGCCGGCCAGGTCCTGGCCAGGAGCGCCATCGCGCCGCTCGGCGAGGCGCTGGCCCGCCAGCGCAGGTTCACCGCCGACGTCAGCCACGAGCTGCGCACCCCGCTGACCCGGCTGCACACCCGCGCCCAGCTCGTGGCGCGCAAGCTGCGCCGCGGCGCCGACCCGGTGCTGGTGCTCGACGAGGTCGACCTGCTGGTGGCGGGCACCGGGCAGCTGGGCGAGGTGGTGGCCGACCTGCTGCTGTCGGCCCAGCTCACGCAGATGCGCGCGCTGTTCGGCCCGGTGGACCTGGCCGCGCTGGCCGAGGAGGTGGCGACGGCCGAGACCGCCCGCGCCGAGGATCGCGGCGTCAGCCTGGACGTGCGCAGCGAAGGGCCGGGCGAGCACGTCGTGCGCGGCGTGCGGACCGCGTTGCGGCGGGTGATCTCGGCGCTGGTCGACAACGCGCTGCGGCACACCGCCGCGGGCGGTCACGTGCTGGTGACGCTTCGGGCCGGGCCCGGCGTGGTCCTGCTCAGTGTCCGCGACGACGGGACCGGCCTGGACCCGCGCGACGCGGAACGCCTGTTCACCAGGTTCGCCCGCGGCGACCGAGGCTACGGGCCCGGTCACGGGTCCAATCCGGGGTCTGGCGTGGGGCTCGGCCTGGCGCTGGCCCGCGAGGTGGTGGACGCGCACGGCGGCACGATCGCGGCCGACGGCGGGCCGGGGGCGGGCGCGGTGTTCACCGTGCGCCTGCCCGCCGACCAGCCGCCCGCGCCGCCGCGTGACCCGCCGCAGCGCGGCCCGCTCATGAGAGGCGCCTCAGGAGCGGGCCGCACCCGCTAGGGCAGTGCCTTGTCCGGCCGCTCCGAGATGCGCACCGCGTTGACGATCGTCGTGCCCTGCCGGGTGGCGAAGCGCACGTTGAGCTGGCCGTCGGTGACCTTCACCGTGTACTGCCTGGCCACCGCCGTGTACGTGCCCGCCTCCAGCGCCAGGTCCAGCGCCGGGATGGCCAGTTGCCCCTCGACCAGCACGTCGAACACGCGCGCGCCGGGCCGGGTGGACCTGAGGTCGGCGAAGTCCAGCTCGACCGTGTACGTCCCGGCAGGGACGCCGTCGAACCGGTACTCCAGCATGCCCTCGCGCGCCGTGCGGTACAGCGCCTGGTCCTGCGTGCCGGCGATGGTCCTGCTGGTGTCGGCGGTGCGGCTGCGGTTGGCCACGTAGCCGTGCCCGCCCTGGACGTAGCGCCGGTCCGGCGACCAGGAGTCACCGGCGGCGTCGGTCACGCCGCGCGTGGCGCCGACGTCCACGGCCACCTGGTGCTTGGGCACCACCACGGTCACCGCGATCTCGATCACCGGCTGCCGCCCGCTGGCCGACTTGACGATCAGCTTGCCCGAGCGCAGCCCGCCGGCCGCGATCCCGGCGCTGGACACGCTCACCCGCAGCGTGGCCTTCTGCCCCTTGGCCAGGTCGCCGGCCGCCGGGGTGACGCCCAGCCAGCCCTGCGCCGGGTCCGTGGTCACCGTGTACGGCGTGGGCGAGCCCAGGTTGGTCAGCTCCAGCGTGCGCGTCCTGGTGGACTCGGCCGGCATCACCACGGTCAGCTCGGCCGCCGACGCGCTCACCCGGCCGGTGACCAGCGCGGTGTCGATCCTGGTCAGCGTGCCGGGCGTGATCGTGGCCTCCTGGGTGAAGGTGCCGTAGTGCTCCTTGGCCACCGTCACCTGGTAGTCGCCGGCCAGCACCTGGCCGAAGAACGCGCCGTCCTGTCCGGTGGTGAGCGCGGGCAGGTCGCCGATCTTCACGCTCGCGCCGGCCAGCGGCTTGCCGTCGTTGGCGTCGGTGACGACGCCGCCGACCAGCCCGTGCCTGCTGGGGGTGATCGCCAGGCTCTGCCCGGTCGACAGCGCCGGTTCGTCGTAGGAGTACATCAGCGCGTCGGTGCCGGCCGCGTTCTCGACGCCGATCGTGGCGCTGCTGCCCTGGTCGCGCTCGCTCTCGATGTCCTTGTAGCGGAAGGAGATCGAGCCGTCCTCGCCGAGCACCGCCGAGAACGACAGCCGCTGGTCTTTGGCGGAGTAGAAGGTGACGTTGCGCCACTCGACCACGTAGCGGCGGTTCGGCGCCTGGCCGAGCACGGCGGTGTAGATGCCCGACTCGGTGTCCACGACCAGGTCGTCCCAGTACGGGTAGATCGCGTGGTTCGGGGTCCCGGTGGCGGGCAGCTTGGTGTTGGAGCCGGTGACGATCTCGTCGGTGGCGAAGCTGAGGAACCCGTTGGTGCTGATCCAGGCCCTGGACTGGCCGCTGCCGTAGAACGGCATCGGGAACGGCAGCGTGACCTGGAGCGCCTCGTCGTCACCCGTCAGGGCCAGTTTCTCGGCGCCGGCCACGTACGGCTCGGCGGCGCTGCGGCAGGTGTAGCCGAAGGCGTCGCCGCGCAGCGGCAGCTCGATGTCCTTGGTCACGTCGCCGGTCACGCTCACCGTGGCGGTGCCCGGGCTCGCGCACCGCGACGACGGCGTGACGTTCAGCGTGTAGTCGCCGTGCGGCAGGGTCAGCCGGTAGCGGCCGGCCGCGTCGGTGACCGTGCTGACCGGAGTGCCGGCCGCCTCGATCGTGGCGCCTGGCTCCGGCGTGCCCGCCGTGCCGACCGTGCCGGTGACCTCGCCGGTGGGATGCCTGGTGAGCGCCACGTCGGTGGTGGTGCTCTGGCCGCCGGTGAGCTGCGCGACCGCGGTGGCCGGCTGGTGGCCGAACCTGGTCACGGTCAGGTGGTACTCGCCGGGCAGCAGGCGCGGCACGCTGTACGTGCCGTCCTGGCCGGTGGTGACCGTGCGGCTGAGCGGCCCGGTCATGCTGACCGTCGCGCCGGCCACCGGCGTGCCCGCCGAGGTGACCGTGCCGCGCAGGTCGCCGAGCGGCTCGGCGGGCGCGGCCTGGACGGCGGCGAAGGCGTCCAGCCGTCCCTCGCCCCACACGTTGTTGTCGGCCGCGGTGCCGCCGCAACTGGTGTCGGCGACGTCGATCGCGGTGGTGTCGAGCAGCGGGCGGGTGGCCGCCACGTTCCCCTGCAGCCGGGGCGCGGCCGACCAGATCAGCGCCACCGTGGCCGCCACGTGTGGCGAGGCCATCGAGGTGCCGGTGGAGACGCCGTAGCCGTCGTCGGGGGTCGAGGAGCGCACGTTCACGGCGGGGGCGGCGATGTTCGGCTTGATCTCGCCGTCCTCGCCCGCGCCCTTGCTCGACGCGCTGTACAGCGCGTTGTTCGCGCCGAAGCCGCCGGCGCTGTAGCTGATCACGTACTGGCCGGGCGAGCCGCTGGTGAGGCAGGCCGGGCCCTCGTTGCCGTTGGCGAACGCCGGGAAGATCCCGGCAGCGATCCACGCCTCGACGGTCTGCTTGTACCAGGGGTCGAACCCGTCGCCGCCCCAGGAGTTGTTCACGATGTCGGGGGCGAGGTCGGGGCGCGGGTTGCGGCCGTTCAGGTCCGTCGGCGCGAGCACCCACTGGCCCGCGGCCAGCAGCGAGGCGTCGCTGCAGGTGCTGACCTCGCAGCCCTTGGCCGCGATCCACTTCGCGCCGGGCGCGACGCCGATGCCGTCGGCGCCGGTCATGGTGCCCATGACGTGCGTGCCGTGCCCGTTGTTGTCGCACGGGGCGGCCTCGGGGCAGATCCGCGCCGGGTCGAACCAGTTGTAGTCGTGGCTGTAGGTGCCGTCGCCGTTGTTGCCCCGGTAGCTCGCGGCCAGCGCGGGGTGGTCGTACTGGGCGCCGGAGTCGATGTGGGCGATGACGATGCCCTCGCCGCGGTCGCCGCGCTCGCCCCACACGCGCGGGGCGTTGATCCGGTCGATGTTCCACTCGACCGCCTGCACCCGGGCCTCGGCCGTGCCTGGCACCGGCTTGGGCAGCGCCACGGTGGACACCGGGTCGATGCGCTCCACCTCGGGCAGCTTGGCGAGCTCGGCGGCGAGCTTGGCCCCGGCGGTCACGCGGACCGCGTTGACGATCCAGAACGGGGTGTACTCGGCGTGCTGGGCGTCGAGCAGCTTGCGCAGGCCCTGCTGCGAGGTCTCGGCCCGCTCGGTCTTGGCCTGGTAGACCTGCTTGGCCTTGGCCTGCTTGGTGCCGGCCCGGCGGGCGGCGCTCAGGTCGGCCACGCCTTTCATGCGCACCCAGAACGTGGCCTTGTCGTCGCGGTCGAGCTGGGCCTGCACCGCTTTGTCGATCTTCGCTGGGTCGGGGGCCGCCTGGGCCACGCCCGCGGGGAATAGTAGTCCGGCAAGGATGATCCCGATAAGGATCGCACGCCGGCGGAGGGTGTACGGCACGCGCTCTCCTTCACGACAGGGAGGGGAGAGGTGATCTTTACGCCTCTGTCGAGAAGAGTGAAGAGTGACTGTGGACGACGCAAGGGGCGCATGCCAACAAGCCGTGATAAATCCTGAAATGTAATCTGGTCAGCCGTCTGCGCGCACCGGCCGGTACCCCACCTGCTCCATGATCGCCACCAGGTACGCCTTGATCTCGGCCGCGGTGCTCGTGTCGGGCTGCAGGCCCAGATGGCCCATGATCACGCCGTTGAGCAGCTCCTGCACGACCGCCACGTCCAGGCCGGGCGGCAGCTCGCCGCGCTCCTGCGCCTGGCCCAGCGCCTCGCGCACGGCCGCCGCCCGACGTCCGCTGTTGACGCTGCGGTAGGTGCTCACCAGCTCCGGGTAGTCGTCGACGGCGCCGAAGAGCCTGCGCAGCAGCCGGCGGTAGCGCGGCCGGCTCAGGTAGTCGGCCCACTCGGCCAGCATGTGGTCGAGGTCGCGCCAGCCGGCGAAGGCCGGGTCGTGGTCGTGGTTGGCCACCTCCAGCGCCTGCACCAGCAGCGCCGTCTTGTCGGCGAACCTGCGGTAGACCGTCGCCCTGGTGACGCCGGCCCGCTGCGCGACCTGCTCGATGCTCAGCTGCGCGGCGCCGTACTCGATGAGCAGGTCGAGCGCGGCGGCCAGGATGGCCGCGTCGGCCTCCTGGCTGCGCGGGCGGCCAGGGGATCGGGTGGTGCTCTTCATGTTCTAGGCGCTCCCGCGGGTCATGAGCTTGTCCCAGGCGCGGTCCGGCAGGATCCGGTTGAGCCTCAGCAATGTCTTGGCCATGTACCCGACAGCGTAGCGAGGCTTCGGATCGGCCGATTCGACGATCCCGGCGATCGCCCGCGCGACGACGGCCGGGTCGGAGGCCCTGACCTTGCCGCCGAACGACTGCTCGGTCTTGGCGGCGAACCGCTCGGCCAGCTCGGCGTACGGGCCGTGCCCGGACGTCTCGCGCAGCTCGCGCGGGGTGTCCTGCTCGAACTCGGTCCTGATGATGCCCGGCCGGACCAGCACCACGCGCACCCCGAACGGCCGCATCTCCTGCCTGAGCGAGTCGGAGTAGGCCTCCAGCGCGTGCTTGGAGGCGTAGTACCAGGCGCCGAGCGGCAGCGCGATCTCCCCGGCGATCGACGAGACGTTGACGATCGTGCCGGAGCGGCGCTCGCGCATGTGCGGCAGCACGAGCCGGGTCAGGTGCGCCAGGCCGAACAAGTTGACCTCGAACACGCGCCTGGCCCGCTCCATCGGCACCTCCTCGGTGGCGCCGTGCGCGGCGGTGCCGGCGTTGTTGACCAGCACGTCGATGCGGCCCTCGGCGTCGAGCACGGTGGCGACCGCGCGGGCCGCGGCGGCCTCGTCGGTCACGTCCAGGGCGATCGGGTGGCCGCCCGCCGCGCGCAGCGGCTCCATGCGCTCCACCCTGCGGGCCGCGCCGTAGACGACGTGACCCGCCTTGACCAGGTCGAGCGCGGTGGCCAGGCCGATGCCGGCCGAGGCCCCGGTGATGAGGCAGATCTTCATATGAATACAGTACAGCTCTGTATTGAAAAGTGGGGACAGGACGAGTGGGCGTGGCGCGCGTTGCGCGGATCTTGGTAGGCCGGTTACCCTGTTCGCATGCGAAATCGCGTTACGCTTCAGTGGTGGCGCCGCTCCTAGGCGGCGCGAGTTTCGCATTCCATTCACGGACGGCCGCCCCGGAAGGCGGCCTTCTGCTTGTCCGCCCCCGGGGATCATCTTTGGCAAAGGGGCATCAGCAGTGGAGACGAGCGGATATACCACGGCCGGCGGCATCGGCGTGGAGCGCGAGGCACGTGACGTGCCTGAGGAGGCGCTCGAAGAGATCGTGACCGCCCTGGGCGAGCGGCGCGGGGGCGCCTTCTCCTCGGGCATGGACTACCCGGGCCGCTACAGCCGATGGGCGTTCGGCTACGTCGACCCCTGCCTCGAACTGGTCGCCAAGGGCCGCACCATCTCGGCCACCGCGCTCAACGAGCGCGGCCGCGTCGTGCTGCCCGCCGTGGCCTCGTGCCTGCTGGCCGCGGGCAAGCCGGTCGAGGAGCCGACGGCCGACCGTATCAAGGTGCACGTCGCCGAGTCCGAGGACCTGCTGCCCGAGGAGATGCGCAGTCGCAGGCCCACCGTCTTCACCGCGATCCGCGAGGTCATCGCCGCCTTCAAGGGCGACGACCCGCACCTCGGCCTGTACGGCGCCTTCGGCTACGACCTGGCCTTCCAGTTCGAGCCCATCAGGCACGAGCTCGTCCGCCCCGACGACCAGCGTGACCTCGTACTCCACCTGCCCGACCGGCTCGTCGTGATCGACAGGCAGCGCGAGACCAGTATCGAGTACCGCTACGAGTTCACCGTCGACGGCGCCACCACCCGCGGCCTGGAGCGCTCCGGCGCCTCGGCCCCGCTGGTCGTGCCCGAGGAGGTGCCGGCGAACCCGGCGAAGGGCGACTACGCCAAGGTCGTCGCCGCGGCCAAGGAGAAGTTCAAGCGCGGCGACCTGTTCGAGGTCGTGCCCGGCCAGGTCTTCCACGCCACCTGCGCCGACCCGTCGGCCTTCTACCGCGCGCTGCGGCACGGCAACCCGGCGCCGTACGAGTTCATCATCAGCCTCGGCGAGGGCGAGCACCTGGTCGGCGCCTCGCCCGAGATGTACGTCCGGGTCAACGGCGACCGCGTCGAGACCTGCCCGATCTCCGGCACCATCGCCCGCGGCAGCAACCCGGTCGAGGACGCCGAGGCCATCCGCACCCTCCTGTCCAGCGTGAAGGAGGAGTCGGAGCTGACCATGTGCACCGACGTCGACCGCAACGACAAGTCGCGCATCTGCGTGCCAGGCACGGTCAAGGTCATCGGCCGCCGTCAGATCGAGCTCTACTCCCGCCTGATCCACACCGTCGACCACATCGAGGGCCGCCTGCGTCCCGAGTTCGACGCGCTCGACGCCTTCCTCACCCACATGTGGGCGGTCACCGTGACCGGCGCGCCCAAGACGTGGGCCATGCAGTTCATCGAGGACCACGAGGCCACCACCCGCCGCTGGTACGGCGGCGCGATCGGCTTCATCGGCTTCGACGGCTCCATGAACACCGGCCTGACCCTGCGTACCGCGCAGATCAAGAACGGCCTGGCCACCGTGCGCGCCGGTGCGACGCTGCTGTTCGACTCCGACCCCGAGGCCGAGGAGCGCGAGACCGAGCTCAAGGCCAGCGCCCTGCTCGGCGCCCTGGCCGCGGTCAACCAGCCGCACGCCGAGGTGGCCGAGCCGGTCAGGGAGCAGCCGGGCGCGGGCATGAAGGTGCTGCTCGTCGACCACGAGGACTCCTTCGTCAACACCCTGGCCGACTACTTCCGCCAGGAGGGCGCCGACGTCGTGACGCTGCGCCACGGCTTCCCGCCCGCCATGATCGACGAGATCGGGCCCGACCTGGTGGTGCTCTCGCCCGGTCCCGGCTGGCCGTCCGACTTCGGCATGTCGGCGCTGATCGAGCAGATCTACGCCCGCGACCTGCCGGTCTTCGGCGTCTGCCTGGGCCTGCAGGCCATGGTCGAGTACGACGGCGGCTCGCTGGAGCTGCTCGGCTACCCCGAGCACGGCAAGCGCGGCCAGGTGAGCAGGCTGGGCGAGAGCGCCCTGCTCGACGGGCTGCCCGAGGTGTTCACCGCGGCTCGCTACCACTCGCTGCACGCCAAGCGGCCGGGCGTGGTCGGCTTCACGCCGACGGCGCTCACGCCCGACGGCAACGTCATGGCCATCGAGGACGTGGCGCGCCGCCGCTACGCGGTGCAGTTCCACCCCGAGTCGATCCTCACGCAGGAGGGCGGGGCCGGCGCCAAGATCATCGCCAACGTCCTGCGCCTCACCCGCCGGTCCTGACGGTCGCCTGCGGAAGGTCCCGGCGGGCACACACTCCCGCCGGGGCCGCTCCTGCGGGGTGCCCGATCCGCCCGGACCGGGATTTCCCTTCGTCAAACGTCCACGGGAAGCGGGCGCGGCCCCCTAGAGTCTCCGCATGCTCCCCGTAGACCTGCCCGATACGGTGCGTGACGCCCTGCTCGCCCCGCTGGTCGACCACCACTGTCACGGGGTTCGCCGCGACGAGCTGACCAGGGCCGGGTTCGAGCTGCTCATCAACGAGGGCGGCGCGCCCGCCCCGCCGGGCACCACGCACTTCGACACCCCGTTCGGCGCCGGGCTGCGCCGCTGGTGCGCGCCCGTGCTGGACCTGGCGCCGCACGCCGCGCCCGCCACCTACCTGGCCCGCCGCGCCGAGCTGGGCGCCGACGAGGTGAACCGGCGGCTGCTGCGCGCCTCCGGCGTGGTGGCGTTCCTGGTCGACACCGGCACGGAGGACGCCGGCCTGCTCTCGGCGGCCGAGATGGGCCGGCAGGGCGGCGCGGCCGCCGACGAGATCGTCAGGATCGAGCAGATCGAGCAGGACGTGGCCGAGCTGGCCGAGGCCGCCGTCGACTACATGGACGTGCTCGGCGACGAGCTGACCGCCAGGGCGGCGGGGGCGGTCGGGCTGAAGACCGTCATCGGCCGCCGGTGCGGCTTCGACTTCGAACCGTCCAGGCCGAGCAGGGGCGCGGTGATCGCGGCGGCCAACCGCCGCCTGTCCGACCCCAAGGAGCCGCTGACCGAGCCCACGCTGCTGCGTCACCTGCTCTGGACGGCCGTGGACGTGGCCAGGGACGGCGGCCTGCCGCTGCAGGTCCACGCCGGGTTCGGCGGCCCCGTCCGCGACCTGCACCGCACCGACCCGGCCAGGCTGAGCGGCTTCATCAGGGCGCTGCAGCCCGTCGGCGTGCCGGTGATCCTGCTGCACTGCTACCCGTTCCTGCGCCAGGCCGCCTACCTGGCCAACGTGTTCCCGCACGTCTACGTCGACCTCGGGCTCGCGCTCGCGCACACCGCGGCCGGGTCGGCCCGCCTCATGGACGAACTGCTCGCGCTGGCCCCGTTCCACAAGCAGCTCTACAGCTCCGACTGCCACGGCGTGGCCGAGACCTGCTATCTCGGCGCGCTGTACTTCCGGCGGTCGCTGGCGGCGGCGCTGGCGTCGCGGCTGGCGGCGGGGGAGTGGACGAACGCCGACGCGGCCAGGATCGCCCACATGATCGGCTCGGGCAACGCCCGCCGCGTCTACCGCCTGTGACCCGCCCGGTTCACGAGGCCGCGGCCGGCTCCCGGCGCGGGGCGGTGGCCTCGGCCAGCGCCCGCTGCTCGGCCTCGATCAGGGTGCGGCAGCGCGCCACCTCCGCCTCGACCCTGGCCTCGTCCCAGCCGAGCAGGCCCGCCATCAGCCGGGCCACCACCGGGGCGGCGTCGAGCGCGGGCGGGATGGCCTCGATGAGCATCCGGGTCCTGCGCGACAGCACGTCCTCGGCGTGCAGCGCGCCCTCGTGCGTGACGGCGTAGACCACCTCGGCCCTGATCCACGGGCAGCCGGGCACCAGCGGCTCGGCCAGCGAGTGGTCGGCGTCGATCACAGCCAGCACCTCCAGCGCGAGCGTGCCGTAGCGCCTGATGAGGTGGTTGACGACGTCGGTGTCCAGGTCGTGGTCCTGCACCAGGCGGCGCACCGACGCGCGCACCGCGGGCAGCCCGTCGGCGCCGATCAGCGGGAGCTTGTCGGTGACTGAATCGGGCACGTCGAAGCCCTCCAGCGCGGCGTCGATCACGTCCTTGGCCATCACCCGGTACGTGGTGAACTTCCCGCCGGCGATCGTGGCCAGCCCGGGCATCGGCACGTCCACGACGTGCTCGCGTGACAGCTTGGTGGTGGCCGAGCTCTCGTCGGCGGCCACCAGCGGCCGCAGCCCCACGTAGACGCCGACCACGTCGTCGCGGGTCAGCGGCCTGGACAGCACCGCGTTGGCGTGTTCCAGGAGGTAGTCGATGTCCTCGCCGGTGGCGGCGGGCTCCGCCCTGTCGCCGTCGTAGTCGGTGTCGGTGGTGCCGACGATCCACCGCCGCCTGGTCCACGGGATGATGAACAGCACGCTCTTCTCGGTCGGGATGATCATGCCGGTGGACGACGCGATGGCGTCGCCGGGCACCATGATGTGCACGCCCTTCGACATCCTGACCTTGAACCCGGCCGGCGCCGCGCCGGGCAGCGCGTTGACCGGGTCGGTCCACACCCCGGCGCACACGACCACGGCGTCGGCCTTGACGTCGAGCTCGCGGCCGCTCTCCTCGTCGCGCACGCGGGCGCCGACGATCCGCTCGCTGCCCTGGTCGCGCAGCATCTCGACGGCCCGGGCGCGGGTGGCGATCACCGCGCCGTGCGCGGCGGCCGTCCTGGCCAAGGCGAGGGTGAAGCGGGCGTCGTCCACCTGGGCGTCGAAGTAGATCATGCCGCCGGACAACGCGTCGGCACGCAGCCCCGGCACCATCCTGCGCGACTCCTTGACCGACAGGTACCGGTGCCTGGGCATCGGCCGGCGCATGCCCTCCAGCGTGTCGTACAGGGTGAGCCCGGCGCCGACGTAGGGCCGCTCGATCATGCCGCGCTGCAGCGGGTACAGGAACGTGACCGGCTTGACCAGGTGCGGGGCCAGCCGCGAGACCAGCAGGTCGCGTTCCTTCAGCGCCTCGCGGACCAGCTTGAAGTCGAACTGCTCCAGGTAGCGCAGCCCGCCGTGGATCAGCTTGCTCGACCTGCTCGACGTGCCCGCGGCCAGGTCCTGGCTCTCCACCAGCGCGACGCGCAGGCCGCGGGAGGCGGCGTCCAGCGCGGCGCCCGCGCCGGTCACGCCGCCGCCGATGACGAGCACGTCGAACGTCTGCGTGGCCAGCCGGTCGACGGCGGCCTGCCGGTTCCTGGCGTCGAGCGCCCCGGTCATGTTCATGAGTTCCGGCCCCCTGCTCAAACTCTGCGTGCTCAATCACTCACAGTCCGTATACGTTTCCCGGTTCAGGGAATGGCACACAACGCCGACACCACCAAAAAGCGGGGGCAACCGTGGTCGAACGTCTCAATCGGATCGGGCTGGCCGGTGAACTCATCGCCGAGTTCGCCGGGACGATGGTGCTGATCCTGTTCGGCGTGGGCGTCGTCGCCCAGGTGAGCGCGGCCGAGCTGGGCGACCACGACAGCATCGCCTGGGCCTGGGGCATCGGCGTGGCGCTCGGCGTCTACGTGGCCGGGCGCATCACCGGCGCCCATCTCAACCCGGCCGTCACGCTGGCCTTCGCCGCCTTCCGCGGCTTCCCGTGGGCCAAGGTGCTGCCGTACGCGCTGGCCCAGACCGCCGGCGCGTTCGCCGGGGCGCTGCTGGTGCGCTGGAACTACACCGAGGTGCTGACCAAGGCCGACCCGGAGCACACGCTGAAGACCCAGGGCGTCTTCTCCACCCTGCCGGGTAACGGCGAGCTGCCGGTGGGCATGTGGGGCGGCTTCCGCGACCAGATCATCGGCACCGCGATCCTGCTGTTCGTCATCTACGCGCTGTCCGACTCGCACAACCTGGCGCCCAGCGCCAACCTCAGCCCGGTCGTCATCGGCCTGCTCATCGTGGGCATCGGCATGGCATGGGGAACCAACGCCGGTTACGCCATCAACCCGGCGCGCGACTTCGGGCCGCGCCTGGCCAGCTTCCTCACCGGGTACTCGGGCGCCTGGCGAGATCAGTACGGCGACCCGTACTTCTGGGTGCCCATCATCGGACCCCTGATCGGCGGGCTGGTGGGCGCCGGGCTCTACCAGCTGCTGATCGCCCGATTCCTGCCCGAGCCCGAGCCCGACGTCGAGGACGCGGGCCGCGTCTGACCCGAACCCGGAGGAGAACCATGCCCGATTTCGTGGGGGCCGTCGACCAGGGCACGACCAGCACCCGGTTCATGATCTTCAACCACGACGGCCAGGAGGTCGCCAAGTACCAGCTCGAACACGAGCAGATCCTGCCCAGGGCGGGCTGGGTGGAGCACAACCCGGTCGAGATCTCCACCAGGACCACGGCGGTCATCCAGAGCGCGCTGCAGCGTTCCGGGCTGCACGACACCGATCTGGCCGCGCTGGGCATCACCAACCAGCGCGAGACCACGGTGGTGTGGAACCCGCGCACCGGCCGCCCGTACTGCAACGCGATCGTCTGGCAGGACACCAGGAGCGACAAGATCGCCGCCCAGCTGGAACGGGACGGCCGCGGCGAGGTCATCCGCAGGAAGACGGGCCTGCGCCCGGACGCCTACTTCTCCGGCGGCAAGATCCAGTGGATCCTGGAGAACGTCGACGGCGTCCGCGAGGCGGCCGGGCGCGGCGAGGCGGTGTTCGGCAACACCGACACCTGGACCCTGTGGAACCTCACCGGCGGCATCCACGGCGGCGTGCACATCACCGACGTCACCAACGCCAGCCGCACCATGCTGATGGACCTGGAGACGCTGGAGTGGGACGACGAACTGCTGTCGTTCTTCGGCGTCCCGCGCGAGATGCTGCCGGAGATCAGGCCGTCGTCCGACCCGGCCACCTACGGCACCACGCTCAGGTACGGCCCGTTCGGCGGCGAGGTGCCGATCACCGGGATTCTCGGCGACCAGCAGGCGGCCACCGTCGGCCAGGTCTGCTTCTCGCCGGGCGAGGCCAAGAACACCTACGGCACCGGCAACTTCATGCTGCTCAACACCGGCACCGACCTCGTGCGCTCCGAGCGCGGGCTGCTCACCACGGTGGCCTACAAGTTCGCCGGGCAGCCCACGGTGTTCGCCCTGGAGGGCTCGATCGCGGTGACGGGCTCGGCGGTGCAGTGGCTGCGCGACCAGCTGCACATCATCAGGAACTCGGCGCAGAGCGAGGAGCTGGCCAGGCGGGTCTCCGACTCCGGCGGGATCTACTTCGTCCCGGCGTTCTCCGGATTGTTCGCGCCGTACTGGCGGCCGGACGCGCGCGGCGCCATCGTCGGGCTGTCGCGTTTCAACAACGACGCCCACCTGGTGCGCGCCACGCTGGAGGCGATCTGCTACCAGAGCAGGGACGTCGTCGAGGCCATGCAGCAGGACTCCGGGGTGGAGCTGGACGTGCTGAAGGTGGACGGCGGCGTCACCGCCAACAACCTGTGCATGCAGCTCCAGTCCGACATCCTGGGCGTGCCGGTCAGCCGTCCGGTGGTGGCCGAGACCACCGCGCTGGGCGCCGCGTACGCGGCCGGGCTGGCCGTCGGCTACTGGAAGGACACCGACGAGCTGCGCGCCAACTGGGCCGAGGACCGGCGCTGGCAGCCCGAGTGGAGCCAGGAGCAGCGCGACGAAGGTTACGCCGGCTGGAAGCGGGCGGTGAGCAGGACGTTCGGCTGGGAGGAATGAGAAACGCCGGACGATCGAATGCGCGTTTCTGTTTGGAAAGCACAATTTCCAAACTAAAGTAATCGAATCGTGATTTGTCTCCTTGTCAAATATGCGGTGATGATCAGGACGCCAGAACCCCCTACACACACCTGGAGGTGTCGTGTCCTGGCGTCCCATCACCGCCACGATCGCCGCCTTGTCCTTGGCGCTGCCCTTGTCGATGGCCTTACCCGGCGTCGCGAACGCGGACGACCCGCCGCAACCGCAAGTGGAGTCCCGTGCCGGCACCGCCGCCCCGGCCGAGGTGAGCGGCCTGGCCGAGCCCGCCGCGTCGGCCGACCCCGTCGCCGCGGCCAAGGCGCATCTGGCCGATCCGCGCTACCACCTGAACCCGGCCGACCTCGTCCCGCTGCACACCGTCACCGACGGGCGCGACCAGACCGTGCGCTTCGCCCAGCGCTACAAGAACCTGCCGGTCCTCGGCGGCCAGTACCTGGTCCACCTGCGCGACGAGGGCGGGCAGCGGCAGATCACCGGGGCCGGCGGCCGCTTCCAGACCGGCCTGGACGTCGACGCCACCCCCAGGGTGAGCGCCGCGCGGGCCGGCGAGATCGCGCTCGCCCGCCTGATCAGGGATCGCGAGATCAGGGAGACCGCCACCGCGGGGACCGAGGCCACGGGCGGGGCCGAGCTGGTCGTGCTGCCGCGCGGCAAGGGCCTGCTGGCCTGGCACCTCGTGCTCCGCGGCGACGACGTGAAACGGCACCGCCCCGTCCTGCTCGACGCCTACGTGGACGCGCACTCGGGCCGGCCGCTGTTCGCCATCGACAGGCTGCGCTTCGAGGGGCCGGCCGAGGGTTCGGGCCGCACGGCGCACGGCGCGGACGTCCCGCTGAACGTCTACCAGCGCGCCGACGGCGGGCACGAGCTGCGTGACCGCGCCCGCCCGATGTGGAACGGCGCCACCGGCGAGATCCTCACCTACGACGCGAACAAGGCCGACGTCGGCGGCTTCTTCTCCCCGGGCGTCCCGGCCGGCACCAAGCTCGCCGAGTCGCCCACCCCGGTCTTCGGCCCGCAGCACACCGAGACCGGCGCCGTCGACGCCCACTGGGGCTCCGGCAAGGTGTACGAGTTCTACCGGAACCTGGGCCGCGAAGGGCTCGACGGCAAGGGCGGGACGATGTACTCCGTCGTCAACGTCACCTACCTGGGCCGGCCGTTCGAGAACGCGTTCTGGGACGGCACCAAGATGGTCTACGGCGGCGGCGGCCCCAGCTACCACTCCTTCGCCGCCGGCCTGGACGTGGTCGGCCACGAGATGACCCACGGCGTCATCACGAACAGCGCCGACCTGGTCTACCTGGGGCAGTCCGGGGCCATGAACGAGGGCCTGGCCGACTACTTCGGCAACGCCGTCGAGATCGGGGCGCTCGGCGTCCCGATGAGCCACCCGGACGCCAGCCTGCTCGGCGACCGCCTGTGCAAGAGCGGCACGCCCGCCCAGTGCGCACTCCGCGACCTGGACGACGACCGCGTCGCCGCCGAGGACTACCTGGGCGTCACCGTGGCCTCCGACAACGGCGGCGTGCACCTCAACTCCACGATCTTCTCCGGCGCGCTGTGGGACGTCAGGGAGAAGCTCGGCACCCGCTTCGACAAGGTCGTCTACAAGGCGCTGACCGAGTACATGACCCCGCTGGACGACTTCGTGGACGGCCGCCGCGCCGTGGAGTCCGCGGCCAGGGCCGCCGGGCTGTCGCCGCGCGACCGGCTGACGGTCGCGCTGGCCTTCGAGCGGCACGGCATCAGGAAGGGCTGGGAGCGGCGCGTCGGCGCCGACAGCCGCGTCCTGGTCGACAACATCACCGACTTCACCGCCTACCCCGACGTGGCGGGCGACAGGTACGTGGTGTCCAACTCCTCGCCCGACGGCGCGCGGCCGACCTCGATCGTCACCGGCCGGGTGCACGGCGGCAGGACAACCACGCTCTCCGACGACGACCGGTGGAACTACGCCCCGGCCACCGACGGCAGGCAGGCGGTCTGGGCGTCCTACGACAACGACGGCGCCGACTTCCAGATCCGCGCCAGGCCGCTGACCGCCGGCACGCCGTCCCGGCTGGTGGCACGGTCGCCTTCGGTCGTCAACTCCGTGGTCGTCTCGGGGGACGCCGTCGCCTGGGACGCGGCCGACCCCGCCACCAGGGAGACCGAGATCTGGCTGAAGCGCGGGGACGCCGAGCCGGTCAACCTCACGCCCGCCGCCGGCGTGCGCGGCTTCCAGCCGTCGATCAAGGGCGGCAAGCTGGCCTACGTCCGCGTGTGGGTCGAGGGCGGGTTCTCGCGCAGCACCCCCGTCGTGTACGACCTGGCCACGGGCAAGGAAACCGTGATCCCCGAGGTGCCCGGCACCGGCCGGCTGCCGTCGCTGTCGCTGCTGCCGATCATGACCAGCGACCACGTCGTCTGGTACACCGACACCGACCGTGACGGCCGCTACGGCGTCATGCGGGCCGCCGCCGACGGCACCGGAACCACCGCCGTCGTGCCGGACGGGCCCAAGGCCCCGCAGCCCGTCTCGCTGGACGCCAACGACACCATCGTCACCATCGGGCTGAACCCCAGCGAGTTCGACTGGACCAACGCCAGCCTGCCCAAGCTGTTCCAGGTGCCGGTCACGGGCGGCCCGCTGGAGCGTCTGTCCTGCAACCAGGGCGAGCAATCGGTGTTCGCCTCCGGCGAGGGCCGGCGCGTGGTCTGGATCGACGGCACCGCCGGCGATACCGATCTGGTCACCCGCGACCGGCTCGCCCGCCACTGCTGACCCGGCTCACCTGCCCGATCGCACCCTGTCCGCCGTGTCCCCCGTCCCTGGGGCACGGCGGGCAGGCGTACGATGGCGGGCGGCAAGGTTCCGGACGAAGGGGGTTCCGCGCGTGCGCTTTCTCGACGACGTGACGGTTGAGCTGGTCAAACACAGTGCGTCCGACACCGACGTGCTCTGGGCGGCACGCGTGTCCACGGCGGGCGAGCAGTCGCTGGAGGAGCTGGAGAAGGACCCTGAGCGGTCCAAGGGCCTGATCAACTTCCTCATGCGCGACCGGCACGGCAGCCCGTTCGAGCACAACTCGATGACGTTCTTCGTCAGCGCGCCGATCTTCGTGTTCCGCGAGTTCCACCGGCACCGGGTGGGCTGGTCGTACAACGAGGAGAGCGGCCGCTACCGGGAGCTGCAGCCGGCGTTCTACGTCCCCGGCGAGGACCGCAGGCTGGTGCAGGAGGGCCGGCCGGGCCAGTACGTCTTCGTCGAGGGCACCGCCGAGCAGCACAAGCTGGTGCGCCAGGCCATGGAGGCCAGCTACACCCGCTCCTACGAGGCCTACCAGGAGATGCTGGAGGCCGGCGTCGCCCGCGAGGTGGCGCGCGCGGTGCTGCCCGTCGGCACGTTCTCCACCATGTACGCCACCTGCAACGCCCGCTCGCTCATGCACTTCCTGTCGCTGCGCACCAAGAACGAGCAGGCCAAGGTGCCCTCGTTCCCGCAGCGGGAGATCGAGATGGTGGCCGAGCGCATGGAGGCCGCGTGGGCGGAGCTGATGCCGCTCACCCACGCCGCGTTCGTCGCCAACGGCCGCGTCGCACCCTGACCCGCGCGACCAGAGGCTCCTAGGCCAGGGCGGGGAGCACGTACACCTCGGCGCCCGGCGGCAGCGCGCAGTCGAGGCCGCCGAGCCCGCGGGCGTTCTCCCCGCACACGATCATGTTGATGTGCCTGCGGATGCGCCCGTAGTCGTCACGCAGCCGCTCCTCCAGCAGCGGGTGCGTGCGGCGCAGCATGTCGAGCGCCGAACCGAGCGTCGGCGGTGAGTCGCGGTCGGCGCCGATCGCGAACACCTTCACCTCCGCCAGCCCGCTCACCCACCGCCGCAGGGAGCTGGGCAGCACGAACACGACCATCGTCACGGATCTGGCCATCGCCTACAGCACCGCCGCGCGCACGCTGAGCACGTCGGGCAGATGCCTGGCGACCTGCTCCCACGTCTCGCCGTCGTCGCGCGAGCAGTAGACCTCGCCGTCGCGCGTGCCGAAGAACAGCCCGGCCGCCGACATGCTCATCGCGTCGCGCAGCACGCTGGCGTAGACCGGCCCTTCGGGCAGGCCCTGGCCGTGCGGCTGCCAGGTGCGGCCGGCGTCGTCGCTGCGGAAGACCCGGTAGACGTGGCCGACCGGGGTGCGGTCCATGTCGGCGTGCAGCGGCAGCACGTACACGGTGTCGGGGCGCGACGGGTGCGCCACGATCGGGAAGCCGAAGTCCGACGGCAGCGACGAGCCGATGTCGTGCCAGCTCCCGCCGAAGTCGTCGCTGCGATAGACGCCGAAGTGGTGTTGCAGGAACAGCCGCTCCGGCCGCGCCGGGTTCATGCTCACCTTGTGCACGCACTGCCCGTACTCCGGGTACTGCTTGCCTTCGGGCAGGAACGGCGCGCGGATGTTCTTGTTGGCCGCCTCCCAGGACATGCCGCCGTCCCTGGTGCGGTAGAAGCCGCCGGTGGAGATCGCCACGCCCATGACCTCCGGGTCGGTGGGGTGGTTGATGATCGTGTGCAGGCACAGCCCGCCGCCGCCCGGCTGCCAGCTGGGCCGGTGCGGGTGGTCCCACAGCCCCTCGACGAGGCGGTAGGTGACGCCCCGGTCCTCCGACCTGAACAGGGCGCCGGGCTCGACCCCGGCCCAGACCACGCCTGGCTCCGACGGGGACGGCATGAGCTGCCACACCCGCGCCAGCGTCGCCCCGGTCTTCTCCGGGAAGGCGATCGGCGGCTGCTCCGCCTCGCCCCAGGTCTCGCCCAGGTCGTCGGAGTACATCACGGACGGGCCGAAGTGGCCGTACTCGATGCCGGCGAGCAGGCGCGGCGTGGCGCCGCGGGTGTCGATCGCCACCGACGTCACCCCGACCGTGGAGAACCGGATCGGCTCGACCTCGAACGGGCCGCCGTCCGTCGAGCGGGCGAGGAACAGGCCCTTGCGGGTACCGATCGCGAGCATCGCGTCGCTCATACCTAAGCTCCCATCGCTCCCGAGTTCGCTTCCGGCCATCGTGTCACGTGGCCGCGGGCATCGCCGAGGACTGGGCGATTTGCCGCAAGGGAACCGCCGGGAGGCCGCCCTGAGCGGGCGCTTTACCCGCCAGGTAATCGTGACGCTTCCCTCGAACCGCTAGCGTTGCCCGGTATGGGAGCCCTTGCCGTACAAGAAGAGACTTTTGGTGATTTGTTGCGATCGTGGCGTCAGCGGCGCCGCGTGAGCCAGCTCGACCTGGGCATCGAAGCGGACGTCTCGGCCCGGCACATCAGCTTTCTGGAGACCGGGCGGGCCCGGCCGAGCCGCGAGATGGTGATGAAACTGGCCGAGGAACTGGAGGTGCCGCTGCGGCACCGCAACCGGCTGCTGATGGCCGCCGGGTACGCGCCGGTGTTCCCCGAGCGCGAGGTGCGGGCGCCGGAGATGGCCGTGGTGCGCCAGGCGCTGGACAAGATCCTCGCCGGGCACGAGCCGTACCCGGCGCTGGTCGTGGACGCGGCCTGGAACCTGGTGGCGGGCAACGCGGCGGCGGCCATGTTCATGGACGGCGTGCCCGCCGAGCTGCTGGAGGAGCCGATCAACGTGATGCGGCTGTCCCTGCACCCGCGGGCCATGGGCGGGCGGCTGGTGAACCTGGCGGAGGTGCGCGCCCACCTGCTGCACCGGCTGCGCAGGCAGGCCGAGGCGTCGGGGGACGGCCGCCTGGCCGAGCTGCACGACGAGCTGGCCGCCTACCCCTACCCGGGCGTGGACCTGAACGTGGCGCACGTGCCCGGCCCTGCCGACATCCTGCTGCCGCTGCGGATCAGGCACGGCGACAGGATCCTGTCGATGTTCACCACGATCGCCACGTTCGGCACGCCCGTCGACGTCACGGTCTCCGAGCTGGCCATCGAGACGTTCTGGCCCAACGACGAGGAGACCGCCGCTGCCTTCCGCTAGCCGGCTGGACTCTCCCTCCGGGGGAGACCCCATCCTGTTTTCGGAGCCGGGCGAGTGAACGGGGAGAGACGACGCATGACCGTACTGAAGGACGTCGAGCCGCGCGGGAC
Organism: Nonomuraea antri; assembly: GCF_013283785.1. Taxonomy (GTDB): domain Bacteria; phylum Actinomycetota; class Actinomycetes; order Streptosporangiales; family Streptosporangiaceae; genus Nonomuraea; species Nonomuraea antri. The sequence goes on along the minus strand of NZ_JABCPZ010000009.1, from coordinate 41,572 downwards.
GCACCACTGCGAGACGACCACGCTGGGCGTGCTGCTGCGGCACGAGGGGCTCGACCTGTCCGAGCCCATGCTGTTCGGGCTGGGCTCGGCCCTGTCCTTCGTCTACTGGGACGCCAAGGCCATGCCGTTCCCCTTCCTCGGCGGCCGGATCAAGCCCTTCGAGCTCACCAGGAACCTGGCCGCCAGGCTGGGGCTGACCCTGGAGGTCCGCGAGACCGCCTCGGCGCGCAAGGCGTGGGAGAACGCGGCCGGCCCGATCGACGCCGGCCGCCCCGTCGGCCTGCAGCTCGACTCCTACCACCTGGCCTACTTCCGGACGAAGGTGCACTTCGGCGGCCACCTCGTCGCCATGTACGGCTACGACGAGCACGACGCGCACCTGGTCGACACCGACCAGCAGGGCGGCGCGGTACGCGCCAGCCGGCAGAGCCTGGCCGCGGCGCGGAGCGAACGCGGCCCGATGACCGCCAGGAACCGCTCCTTCACCATCGCGCTGCCCGGGCCGCCGCCCCGCTGGCAGGACCAGATCCTCCCGGCCGTCAGGGACTGCGCCGCCGCGTTCCTGGCCGCACCCATCGCGAACCTGGGCCACCGCGGCATCGACAAGGCCGCCGCGCAGGCGCCGAACTGGCTCGCGCGCGCCGAGGACCCGCGGCGCGACCTGCCGCATGCCGCGCTCCTGATGGAGCGGGCCGGCACCGGCGGCGCCCTGTTCCGCGCCCTGTTCCGCGACTTCCTCGCCGAGAGCGCCGACCTGGCCGGCGAGCCCGGCCTGCGCACCGGTCACGCGCTGTACGCAGAGGCCGCCACGCACTGGACGGAGGTGGCGAGCCTGATCGCCGCGGCGGGGGAGAGCGGCGACGCCGGGCACCTGGACCGGGCCGCCGCCCTGCTCCGCGAGCTGGCGCGCATCGAACGGGAGGCCATGGAGGTGCTGCGCCGGGTGTAGCGCGCCGGCGCCTCCTGCGGGTCGGGCCGGGACCCGGGCTCGTCACAGGTCGAGCTGATACCCCGGGCTCGTCACAGGTCGAGCTGGTACTCGTGCTTCTTGTGCGTCGGCACGTACCCGAGCGAGTCGTTGACCGCCCGCATGTGCGTGTTGCTGTCGGCGGTGTCGGTCAGCAGGCCGCCGAGCTCCGGGTGGCGGGCGCGGGCCTGCCCGATCGCCTCGGCCTTCATCCACCGGGCCAGGCCGTGGCCGCGGTGCTCGGGCAGCACGCCGGTGCCGTAGTGCTGGCCGTCGCCGCGCCCGTCGCCGGGCACGACCAGCTCGGTGAAACCGGCGATCGAGCCGTCGGACTCGGCCACGGCCACCACCGTGTGCAGCAGGTCGCCCCGGTCGGCGATGGTCCTGGCCGCGGCGCGGACCCGCTCGACGTCCCAGGTGACCACGCCGTAGTCGGTGTCGTCCATCGGCATGTCGTCCATCGCCCGGCGGGAGGCGGTGAAGGTGTCGGCCAGGTCGTCGGGCACCATGCCGTCCCAGGAGTGCAGCCGGTAGCCGGGGCGCGGCTCGGCGGCCACCGCGGCGACGGCGGTCAGGTCCGCCTCGGCCAGCGCGAGCCTGGCGAACGTCAGGCCGAGCACCTTCCTGAACTTCCTGGCCGGCAGGAACAGGTCACCGGGCGTGCCCGCGCCCGCCTGGGCCAGCAGCGACCTGCGGCCCTCCTGCCTGGCCGCGTCGACCGCCCGCTTGAGCAGCAGCGTGCCCGTCCCCTTGCGGCGCTCCGCGGGGTGCACGTTCAGCTCCAGCTCGGCCAGGTGGTCCTGGCCCTCGCGGGTGAACAGGCGCAGGAACGCCGAACCCAGCGGGTTGCCGTCGGCGTCGGCGGCCAGCCAGGCGACGCGGCGGCTGGAGGAGGTCTGAACCGGGTCGGTGAGCGGGACGAAGGTGATGGTCAACGCAACTCCGTGGACATGGCGGCAGCAGGGACACAGCGGGCAGAAGCCGCATTCTCCCACGGCTCGCCGCCGCTACCGTTCGCCGCGGATGGTGTCGCGGTGGATGCGCGACAGGGGCACGCCGTCGATCTGCAGCCGCCGCACGGTCTCGTTGACCATGGCGGTCGGGCCGCACACGTAGACCTCGTGCTCGGCCCAGGAGTGGAAGCGCTGGGTGACCTCCGGCAGGCTGCCGCGCATCCCGTCGTAGGACGGGTCGTCGGAGACCACCGGCAGCACGCGCAGCCACGGGAAGGACGACTCCATCCTGATCAGGTCGGGCAGGTCGTACAGCTCGTCGCGGGTGCGCGCGCCGAACAGCAGGTGGATGTTGGGCCGGCGGCCCGAGTCGATGATGTGCTGGATGATCGCCTTCAGCGGCGCCAGCCCGGTGCCGCCCGCCACGCACAGCACGTCGCGGGTGCTGCGGTCGTGCGGGGTCATCGTGCCCATGGGCGGGCCCAGCATGATCGTGTCGCCGATGCGGGTGTCTCTGGTCAGCGTGGTGGACACCCAGCCGCCCGGCACGGAGCGCACGTGCAGCCTGATCGTGTTGTCGACGCGGGGCGCGTTCGCGATGGAGAAGGTGCGCCAGACGCGCGGCCAGCGGGCCGTCTGCACGTTGACGTACTGGCCCGCGGTGAACGGCAGCCGCTGCGTGGGCCGCAGCGTGATGACCGAGATGTCGCGGTGACGCTGTTCGTGGTCGACGACCTCGGCCAGCCACCAGGCCGGCGAGACCCCGGCGTCGGACTCGGCCGAGTCGATCATCGCCTGGGCGGCCGCCGCGTACGCCGACACCCAGGCGGCCTCGATCTCCGGGGTCCAGATCTCGCGGGCGAACTTGCGTACGGTAGCCAGCAGGGCGTTGCCCACCGAGGTGTAGTGCTCGGAGACGACGCCGTACTTGCGGTGGTCGCGGCCCAGCTGCCCCAGGTAGGTGGCCAGGCCGTCGGGGCTGTCCAGGCTCCACACGATCCTCGTCAGCGCGCTGAACAGCCGGTCTCGCTGGACGTCCATCGCGGGCGGGAACATGGCTCGCAGGTGTGGACTCTCCGCGAAGAGGCGGCCGTAGAAGTACGCGGCGGCCTTGTCGGCGACCGGTTCGACGACGGAGAAGCTCTCCTTGACCAAGCGCGGATTTAACGACATTTACCGACCCCACTTAGTGACCGGAAACGGATTCCGGTCGTTGTCGTTCACCTCCCTGACGCTCCGGGTGACGAGCGGGCGGTCGTGCCCCGGCGGTTCCACTCGCTCGAAATTCGAGTCTTACACCACCTCTTCCGCGTCACAACCGTTTCTGCCTAATACATGGCGAATCTGAAGTATGCGGAATGGTGTCGTGATTATCCGTGCGCGCGGCGCGGTGATTTTCGGTCGGTAAATGTGAAGATAAATAACATTCGCGTTTATTGGCCCTGGAGCGCCGGTGGGGGGCTCAGCGGAGGCCGGCGAACAGGTCGTCCTCGTGGCCCGGCGCGGGGACCTGGGAGTGCACGCGGGTGAACGCCTCGTGCGAGAACGCCTGGTGCTGCGCCTCCTCCGGCATCCTGAGCAGGAAGATGTTCTCCCCCTGGCTCTCGTGCGCGCGCAGCGCCTTCAGCTTGTGCTCCACGAACGGGCTGACGTCGACGATCGTGGTGACCTGCTCGTCGGGGGTGCCGAAGTCGTCGGACGGCTCGAAGTCGACCTCGACGCCGTTCGCCTGCATGGTCTCGAACATCTTCTTGATCGCCGAACGCGGGATCGCGGTGTAGTAGAACTTGGCCGGGATGCCGGTCGACTGCGCGGCGGCCACCGCGACGCGGTGCGCCTGCACGTGGTCGGGGTGCCCGTAGCCCCCGCCGCCCGTCTCGTCGTAGGTCACCACCACGTCGGGACGATAGCGCTCCATCAGCTCGGCCAGCTTCCCTGCCGCCACGTCGAGCGGGATGTTGGCGAACGCCCGGGGATGGGTGTTGGTCTCCCAGCCCTGCATGCCGGAGTCGCGGTAGCCGAGCAGCTCCAGGTGGTCGATGCCCAGGTGCGCCACCGACTCGCGGAGCTCGGCCAGCCGCCGCTCGGCCACCGCCTCGTCGTCGTGGCCGGGGTCGCCGGGCTTGACGCCGCCAGGGCCGTCGCCCTGCTCGCCGTTGGTGCAGGTGACCAGCACGGTGCGGATGCCTTCGCCGGTGTAGCGGGCCAGCACGCCGCCGGTGCTCAGGACCTCGTCGTCGGGGTGCGCGTGCACGGCCATCAGGGTGAGTTGCCGATCCATGCCTCGAAACACTACCGGCGGCCACCGACAATCCCCCGGCGGCCCCGGTCGTGCGGGGCGCTCCGCGGTGCCGGCGTACTTTGACCGCATTCGGACACCCGGCGGTGCTGACGCGAGCCCGGCGGCGGCACATACTCGGGGCACATCGCAGTACGCAGCAGCACCACCCCAGGTGAAGGGGAGTACGTCCCGCCCGGCAGGGGCGGGACCGGCCACGGCGCGCGACCCCGGCAGGGCCTGCGGCGATCTTCCGCCGCCCGGACGCACGCGCCGATCCCGAGCGGTTCACGGCGGTCACGCCGTGCCGCCCGGAACCCGAGCGGTTCACGGCGTCCGCGCCGCCCTGCTCACAACCCGAGCGAACGACGCCAGATCTGCGAGCCTCCGCGATTCATCCATCCGCGCCTCCTCGACGAATAGGGCCCTGAGGAGCCGCATCGCGAGGCCTGGACGCGGGCCCTCTGCCCAGTCATGCGCACCGAAGGGGATCCGGTGATGATGAAGTGGCTTGTCAGGTCGAGCATCAAGTTCCGCGGCCTCGTGGTGGCGGCCGCGCTGGCGGCGATCGCCGTCGGCGTGGTGCAACTGCGCGAGGTCCAGGTGGAGCCGCTGCCCGAGTTCTCCCCGCCGTACGTGGAGGTGCAGACCGAGGCGCTGGGCCTGTCAGCGTATGAGGTCGAGCAGCTCATCACCGTCCCGCTCGAGGTCAACCTGCTCAACGGGGTGGCCTGGCTGGACGAGATCCGGTCCAATTCCGTCGCCGGCCTCTCGTCGATCGAGCTGATCTTCGAGCCGGGGACCGACCTGCTGCGCGCCCGCCAGATGGTGCAGGAACGCCTCACGCAGGCGCACACCCTGCCCAACGTGTCCAGGCCGCCGGCGATGCTGCAACCGCTCTCCTCGGTCAACCGGGTGGCGATGATCTCGCTGTCCTCGGAGCAGCTCTCGCTCATCGAGATGTCCGTGCTGGCCCGCTGGAACGTCAAGCCGCGCCTGATGGGCGTGCCCGGGGTGGCCAACGTGGCCATCTGGGGACAACGCGAGCGGCAGCTCCAGGTGCAGGTCGACCCGCAGCGGCTGGCCGCGCACGGCGTCTCGCTCGACCGGGTCCTGTCGACCACGGGCAACGCGCTGTGGTCGTCGCCGCTGAGCTTCGTCCGCGCGTCCTCGCCGGGCAGCGGCGGCTTCATCGACACCCCGCAGCAGCGGCTGGGCATCCAGCACATCTCGCCCATCAAGACCGCCGCGGACCTCGCCCAGGTGCCCGTGGAACCGGCCGCGGGCGAGAAGGACGCCAAGAGCGTGACGCTCGGCGACGTGGGCCGGGTCGTCGAGGACAACCAGCCGCTGATCGGCGACGCGGTCGTCGGCGACGGCGGCAAGGGGCTCATGCTGATCGTGGAGAAGTTCCCCGGCGCCAGCACCACCCAGGTGACCAGGGACGTCGAGGCCGCGCTCAAGGCGCTCAGCCCCGGCCTGTCGGGCATGAAGTTCGACTCCACGCTCTACCGTCCGGCCACGTTCATCGAGCAGGCCACGGACAACCTGGCGCTGTCGCTGGGCCTCGGGCTCGTGCTGCTCGTCCTGGTGGTGGCGGCGCTGCTGTTCCGGTGGCGCACGGCGCTGATCGTGGTGATCGTGGTGCCGCTCTCGCTGCTGGCCGCGTTCCTGGTGCTGCAACTACGCGGTGAGCCGATCAACCTGCTGGTCGTGGCCGGGCTGGTGGTCGCGCTGGCGGTGGTCGTCGACGACGCCGTCACCGGCGCTACGCACGTCGGCCGGCGGCTGGCCGAGTACCGGCCGGACAACGGCGGCAAGCCGGTCGCCACGCTGATCCTGGAGGCGATGCGGGAGCTCCGCTCGCCGATCGTCTACGCCACGCTGGCGATACTCCTGGCCGCCGTGCCGCTGTTCTTCCTCGGCGGAGTCACGGGCACCTTCCTCGGCTCGGTGGCCACCTCCTACGTGCTCGCGGTGGCCGCGTCCCTGCTGGTGGCGCTCACCGTGACACCGGCGCTGGCCTCGTTCCTGCTGGCCAGGCCGGTCGCCATGGGCCGCGAGCCGGCCTTCGCCGGGCGGATGCGGCGAAGCTACCAGGCGGTGCTGTCGCGGGCCACGCTCCGCTCCCGCTGGGTGTACGCGGTGGCCGCGCTGGTGGCGGTCGCGGGGGTGGCGGTGACCGTGTTCGCCGTCGTGCCTCGGGCCGGCGCCGCGCCGATCCCGGACCTGCAGGACCGCGACCTGCTGGTGCGCTGGCAGACCCCGCCCGGCACCTCCCATCCCGCGATGGTCGCGATGGGCGAGCAGGTCGGCAGGGACCTGCGCGCCGTGCCGGGGGTGCGCCGCGTCGCCGCGCACGTCGGCCGGGCCATCGCCGCCGACGAGGTGGTCAACATCAACTCCGGCATGTTGTGGGTCAGCCTGAACGGCGACGCCGACTACGCCGCCACCGTCGCGGCCGTGCGGCGCGTCCTGCAGGGACGTCCCGGCTTCGAGGGCGGGCTGCGCACCTACGCCGGCGAGGTCATCGCGGCGGCGGAAGGCCGCCAGGCGGACGGCGTCGTGGTCCGCGTCTACGGCCGGGACCTGGACGTGCTCAAGACCGAGGCGGAGAAGGTCAGGCAGAGCGCGGCGGCCGTGCCCGGCGTGCGCGGCTCCCGGGTCGAGCTGCCGCCGGTCGAGCCGACGGTCGAGGTCGAGGTGAACATCCCGCGCGCCAGGCAGGACGGGCTCAAGCCGGGCGACGTGCGCAGGGCCGCGGCCACCTACCTGGCCGGCATCGAGGTGGGCAGCCTGTTCGAGAACCAGAAGGTCTTCGAGGTGGTCGTGATCGGCGTCCCGGGCGCCCGGCAGAGCCTGGCCAGCGTGAGCGAGGTGCCCGTCGACACGCCGGACGGCCGCCGGGTGCGGCTCGGCGACGTGGCCGAGGTGCGCGTGCAGCCGAACCAGAACGTCTTCACCCACGAGGCCACCGCCCGCTACTACGACGTCGTGCTGGACGTGGCGGGCGGCGACAGGGGAGCGGTGGCCGCGCAGGTCGAGCAGCGGCTGGCCGGGCTGGCCCTGCCGCTGGAGTACCACGCCGAGGTCCTGGGCGACTACGCCGGCGACGGGGCGCGGACGCTGCGGCTGGCCGGGCTGCTGCTGTTCGTGGTGGTGCTCCTGCTGCTCCTGCTGCACGCCGCGGTCGGCGCCTGGCGGCTGGCGCTGCTGGTGGCGCTCACGCTGCCGGTGGCCCTGGCCGGCGCGGTCGTGGCCGCGGCGCTGACCGGCGCGGCGCTGACCCCGGTGGTGCTGGCCGGCGTGCTCGGGGTGCTGGCGATCGCGATACGCGTCTCGATCGTGACGATCGGCCATCTGCGGCGGCTCGGCGAACGCGAGGACGGGCAGATCACGCCGGAGCTCGTGGTGCGCGGAGCCGGCGAGCGGGCGGGCGCGGTGCTGGTCGCGGCCGTGGCGGTGGCCGCCGTCCTGCTGCCCGCGATGGTCATGGGCGGTCCCGGGCTGGAAGTGGTGCGGCCGCTGGCCTTCGTGCTGGTGGGCGGGCTGGTCACGGTGCTGCTGCACGGCCTGCTCGTGGTGCCGCTGCTCTACCTCCACCTGGCGCCGCGGCGGCCGGGCGCCCAGCCGGGCGACGACCTGGAACTCAGCGTCAGCATGGCGCGCGACTGAGGGCGGGGAGACGACGATGCGGGCAAGCCACCGACGTCAGGTGACGACGCCGCACGCGGTCCGCCGGTGGCGGGCGACGGCGATTCTGATCGCCGTCGCCCTGGCCGGGGCCGGTTGCGCGGCGGTGAAGGACAAGGCGCACGAGGCGGAGAACCCGCCCGCCGAGGTGCAGGAGATCGCCGGCTCGGAGCTGAGCCGGATCACGGTGACCGAGCAGGCGGCGGGACGGCTCGGCATCAGGACCGAGCCGGTGCGCGCGGGCGCGGGAACGCGGCTCAGCGTGCCGCACGCCGCCGTCGTCTACGGCGCCGACGGCGCGGCCTGGGTCTACACCACCCCGCAGACCAGGGTGTACGTCCGGCAGAGCATCGCGGTCGAACGCGTCGACGGCGACACGGCCGTCCTGACCGCCGGTCCGCCGGCCGGGACGGCGATCGTCACGACCGGCGCGGCCGAGCTGTTCGGCACCGAACTCGGAATCGGGAAGTAGGGGGCCTTCGCCATGATGAGGTGGATCGTCGGGTCGAGTCTCAAGTTCCGGTTCATCGTCCTCGCGCTCGCCGCCGGCATGGTGGCGTTCGGCGTCGGGCTGCTGCGCGACATGCCGGTGGACGTCTTCCCCGAGTTCGCCCCGCCCCGGGTCGAGGTGCAGACCGCCTGCCTGGGTCTGGCCGCGGAAGAGGTGGAGAGCCTGATCACCGTCCCGCTGGAGGAGGCGCTCAACGGCGTGGACGGCCTGGACGTCATGCGTTCCAAGTCGGTCTCCCAGCTCTCGTCGATCTTGATGATCTTCAAGCCGGGCACCGATCTCATCCGGGCCCGCCAGCTCGTCCAGGAGCGGCTGGCCACCGTCGCCCCGGCGATACCGAGCTGGGCCACGCCGCCCACCATGCTGCAACCGCTGTCCTCGACCAGCCGGGTGATGAAGATCGGCATCTCGTCGAAGGACCGCTCGGTGCTGGACCTGTCGATGATCTCGTTCTGGACGATCAGGAACCGCATCCTGCAGGTTCCCGGCGTGGCCAACGTGGCCACCTGGGGCCAACGCCAGCAGATGACCCTGGTCCAGGTCGACCCCAAGCGGATGAACGCCAAGGACGTCTCGCTCAACCAGGTGATGGAGGCCTCGGCCGGCGCGGTGGACGCGGGCCTGCTGCGTTATGCCAGCGGGGCCACGGTCGGCACCGGCGGCTTCATCGACACGCCGCAGCAGCGCTACGGCGTCAGGCACGTGCTGCCGATCACCGCGGGCACGGACCTGGCCGAGGTGCCGGTCACCAACGCCGACGGCGAGAACGTGCGCCTGGGCGACGTGGCCGACGTGGTCGAGGGCCACCAGCCGCTGATCGGCGACGCGGTGATCAACGACGGCGAGGGGCTCATGCTCATCGTCGAGAAGCTGCCGTGGGGCAACACGCTGGAGGTGACCAAGGGCGTCGAGGACGCCATCGCGAAGCTGAAGCCGGGCCTGCCCGGCGTGGACATCGACACCGCCATCTTCAGACCGGCCACGTTCGTCGAGGTCGCGCTGGACAACCTGGTGACGTCGCTGCTGCTCGGCTTCCTGCTGGTGGTGCTGATCATCGGGGCATTCCTGTTCGAGTGGCGGGCCGCGGTGATCAGCCTGGTCAGCATCCCGCTGTCGCTGACCGCCGCGGTGCTGGTGCTGTGGTGGCGCGGCGACACGATCAACACGATGGTGCTGGCCGGGCTGGTGATCGCCCTCGGCGTGGTGGTGGACGACGCCATCATCGACGTGGAGAACATCGTCCGGCGGCTGCGCCAGCACCGCAGGGCCGACACCGGGCACTCGACCGCCAGGGTGGTGCTGGAGGCGTCGCTGGAGGTCCGCTCGCCGATCATCTACGCCACGCTGATCATCATCGTGGCCGCGGTGCCGGTGTTGTTCCTCAGCGGGCTGGCGGGAGCGTTCTTCGGGCCGCTCACCGTGTCCTACATCCTGGCGGTGGGGGCGTCGCTGCTGATCGCGCTCACCGTGACCCCGGCGATGGCGCTGATCATGCTGTCCAGGTCGTCGATCGAGCGCCGCGAGTCGCCGCTGGTCAGGTGGCTGCAGAACGGCTACCAGCGGGCGCTGACCAGGACCGTGCGCCGGGCCCGCTGGGTGTACGCGGCCACCGCCCTGGTGCTGGCCGCCGGTCTGGCCGCGATGCCGTTCCTCGGGCAGTCCCTGCTGCCCTCGTTCAAGGAACGCGACTTCCTCATGCACTGGGTCACCCAGCCGGGCACCTCGCACCCGGAGATGATCAGGATCAGCACGGCGGCCAGCAAGGAGCTGCGCGCCATCCCCGGCGTGCGCAACTTCGGCGCGCACATCGGGCAGGCCGTCAACGCCGACGAGGTGGTCGGCGTCAACTTCGGCGAGAACTGGATCAGCGTCGACCCGGGCGCCGACTACGACGCCACGCTCGCCTCCATCCAGGGGGTCGTGGACGGCTACCCGGGCCTCTACCGCGACGTGCAGACCTATCTCAAGGAACGCATCAAGGAGGTGCTGACCGGGGCCAGCGAGACCATCGTCGTCCGCATCTACGGCGACGACCTGGAGAAACTGCGTGAGACGGCCAAGGCCGTCCAGGACAGGATCGCCGGGATCGACGGGGTGGTCGAAGCGCAGGCGTCGCTGCAGCAGGACATCCCGCAGGTCGAGGTGGAGGTGGACCTCGCCGCCGCGCGCAAGCACGGGCTCAAGCCCGGCGACGTGCGGCGGGCGGCCGGCACCCTGCTGGCCACCGAGGAGGTCAGCGACACCTACTGGGAGGGCCGCGTCTACGACGTGCGCGTGTGGAGCACCCCGGAGACCCGGCGCAGCCCTGAGGCCATCGAGGAGCTGCCCATCGACACCCCGGCCGGCGACCAGGTCAGGCTCGGGGACGTCGCCCAGGTGCGGATCAAGCCGACCCCCAACGTGATCGAGCGCGAGGGCGGGTCACGCCGCATCGACGTGGGCGCCAACGTGCGGGGCCGCGACCTCGGCTCGGTCGCACGCGACGTCGAGGCCGCGGTCGCCGGCATGGGCTTCCCGCAGGGCTTCCACGCCGAGGTGCTGGGCGAGTACGCCGAGCGGCAGGCCGCGCAGCAACGCCTGCTCGGGTACGCGGGGCTGGCGGGCGTCGCGGTGCTGATCCTGCTCGGGTTGTCCTTCCGCAGCTGGCGGCTGGCCGTGCTCAGTCTGGCGACCCTGCCGGTGGCGCTGGTCGGCGGCGTGCTGGCGATCTATCTCGGTGACGGGATCGTCTCGCTGGGCGCGCTGGTCGGGTTCTTCACCGTGCTGGGCATCGCGGCGCGCAACGGCATCTTGATGATCAACCACTTCCAGCACCTGGAGGATCACGAGAACGAGCCGTTCGGGCCGGCGCTGGTGCTGCGCGGGGCCAGGGAGCGGCTGTCGCCCATCCTGATGACCGCGCTGGCCGCCGGGCTCGCGGTGCTCCCGCTGGTGATACTCGGGGACATCCCCGGGCACGAGGTGGAGCATCCGCTGGCCGTGGTGGTGCTGGGCGGCCTGTTCACCTCGACGCTGCTGAACCTGTTCGTCACCCCGTCGCTCTACCTGCGCTTCGGCAGGCGGCGGCGCGGGGACACCACTCCGGCCGCGGAGCCGCTGCCGTCCCCTTGAGTGGTCGTCGGGGGGCGCGGGCGAGGCGCTGACACGCGCCTCGCCCGACGGCCGGTGCGCGGCTCAATGCGCGGCTCAGTGCGCGGCTCAGTGCGCGGCGGCCGCGATCAGCTCGCCGGCCCGCAGCCGGGCGGCGGCGGCCGCCGCCTGGTCGCCCAGGTGGTCGGCGAGCTCGGCCTGCTTGAGCCAGTTGAACGGGCTGCAGGGGCGCACGTTCACCCGCTCGCTGACCAATACCCGGGCCAGGTCGTGGTGGTGGCCGCGCAGCGCGGAGGCCAGCAGCGTGCGCTGCACGGCGTCGCGCTGTGCGTGACTGCCGCCGAACTCGTTGACCCGGTGCCTGATCGGGTGCAGCAGGTCGACCACCGTGTCGTGGTCGCCGCGGCCGAACGCCACCAGCGCCCGGCACACCGGCAGCCCCACCCTGGCCGTCATGTCGTGGTTGGTGACGCCCGGGTGCGGGGTGGCGAGGTAGGACTCGCGGTCGGCGATGAGCTTGTCGGCCTCGGCCAGGCGGCCCGCGCCGACGTAGGCCATCACCGCGTGCGCGTCGTTGAAGGCGTAGAACGGCTCGGCCACCAGCGGCGGCCACAGGTCGGCCAGCGCCTGCCAGCGTTCGTGCTGGTCGGAGCCCTCCAGGTGGAGCCGCCAGAGCAGCGCGGCCGCGTCGAGCAGTTCCATCGCCGAGCGCCCGCCGGCCAGCACGCTGTCGTGGACGGCCAGCACCCGGCCGATGTCGCCGGACTCCAGCGCGTAGAGCGCGTAGTGCCACCAGTTGTGGACGTTGAAGAACGTGCCGGTCGACCAGTCGCCGACGCGCGCGTCGAGGTAGCGCAGTCCGTCGCCGAACCTGCCCCGCATCTCGTAGGTGTGCACGACCGCGTGGATGCCCCACACGTCGCGCGCGTTCAGCTCGACCGCGCGCAGCCCGACCTCCTCCGCGCGGTCGTAGTGCCCGGCCTCCTCGAGCCCGAACGCGTACATGCCGAGCACGTGCCCGTAGTGCGGGTCGTCGGGGCGCCAGGCGTTGAGCGCGCCGCCGATCCTGTCGCGCAGCGACCTGGCGTCGCCGGTGAAGAAGTCGACCTGGTGCCCGACGGCCAGCGCGAGCGCGTCGCGCGGATGTTCCTGGCTGATGTCGCCGAGCAGCCGGCCGCAGGTGCCGAAGTCGCCGTCGAGCAGCGCCTGCACGGCCGCCACGTGCGCGCGCTCGCGCGGCGTCAGCGCGGCGTGGTCGAGCCCGGCGCGGAAGGCGGCGAAGCGGGCGCGGGCCTTGCGCGCGTCGTCGGACTCGGTGGTGAGCAGCCCGAGGTAGGCCGACAGCACCTGGCCCATCGGGAAGCCGGGCGAGTCGGCCAGCGCCGCCTTCGTCTCGCCGACGACCTCGGCCCGGAAGTGCAGCAGCTCGTCGATGGCCCGGTCGTAGTGCCGGACGGCGCCTTCGCCCGCCCCGGACATGGCCAGGCCGTACTGATCCGTGGTCACCGTTCCACTATAGATACCGGCTTTCGTTCGCTTCCGTACGATCTTGCACTGAGGGTTGTCGAGCCGCCGATCACCGTCTTATTGTTTGATACCAAATGAGAGGAGCGGCGCGATGCGGCCAGCCGACGTCGATCTGAGCGACCCCGGTAACTTCCTCGACGGCGTGACCCCGTGGCGCATGTTCGACGCGCTGCGCGCGGAATCACCCGTCCACTGGCAGGACGAGGGCCCGCACGGCAGCGGCTTCTGGTCGGTCACCAGGCACGCCGACATCGTGGCCGTCGGCCGCGACCCCGAGACGTTCACCTCCACCCGCTTCACCAACCTGGAGGAGGTCGACGAGCGGCAGGCCGGGATCCGCCGCTCGCTGCTGGAGACCGACGGCCCCCGCCACACGGCGCTGCGCCGGCTGCTGCTGCGCGACTTCTCGGCCAGGGCCGTGGCCGGATACGAGACGTTCCTGCGCGGGCTGACCGCGACCACCCTGGACGCCGCGCTGGCCCGGCCGGACTTCGACTTCGTCACCGAGGTCGCCGCCGACTTCCCGATCAACGTGCTGGCCCGCATGCTCGACGTGCCCGACACCCAGCGGCTCATCGACTGGGGCAACCAGATCATCGAGAACACCGACCCGGAGAAGCTGCACGCCAGCGAGGAGTACCGCGACCTGCCCTTCCGCAGCCCCGCCGCGCTGGAGGTGTTCGCCTACGGCCGCGAGCTGGCCCGCCGCCGGCGCGGGGGAGCGGGCACGGACCTGGTGAGCAGGCTGGTCAACCAGGTGCCGATCGACGGGGAGCCGCTGTCGGACCGGGACTTCGACAACTACTTCCTGCTGCTGGTCGTGGCCGGGAACGAGACCACCAGGCACGCGATCTCGCACACCATGCTCGCCCTCGTCCAGCACCCGGGCGAGGCCGAACGGCTGGCCGCGGAACCGTCGCTGCTGCCGCGCGCGGTGGACGAGTTCCTGCGCTGGGCCACCCCCGTCTACCACTTCAGGCGCACCGCCACCAGGGACACCGAGCTGGGCGGCCGGCGGATCAAGGCCGGCGACAAGGTGGTCATGTGGTACGCCTCGGGCAACCGCGACGAGCGCGTCTTCCCCGACCCCTACCGCTTCGACGTGCGGCGCGCGGAGGCCGGCGAGCACCTGACGTTCGGCAAGGGCGGCCCGCACCACTGCCTGGGCGGCGCGCTGGCCCGGCTGGAGATCCGGGTGCTGTTCGAGGAACTGCTGCCCAGGCTGGCCTCGATCGAGCTGACCGGCGAGGTGCGCAGGGTCCGCTCCAACTTCGTCAACGGCATCAGGGAACTGCCGGTCAGGGTCACGCTCCGCTGACCGGCCCCTCGCTCAGAGGCTCTCCAGGTGCTCGACGATCCGCCGCAGCGAGGCGGCCAGCTCCCGGCGCCGCTCGCTGTCCAGCTCCTTCACCACGAACGCCTCCTGCCGGTTGAACTCAGGGAACAGCTCGCGCATCAGCCGCTCGCCGGTCGCGGTCAGCGACAACATCACCCGGCGCTTGTCGGTCGGGTGCGGCGAGCGGCGCAGGTGCCGGTAGGACTCCAGCGTCTTGACCACCCCCGTGAGCGTGCCCTTGGAGATGCCCGCCTCGGCCGCGACGTTCCTGGTCTCGCTCTCGCCCCAGATCCACACCACCCACATCACCACGAACCCGGTCCAGGTCAGCCCCGTGTCGCGCAGCACGGTCTGCTCCAGGTGGTTGCGGATCGCCGAGGAGGCGCGGTAGATGTTCGACACCGCCCACATGGCCTCGAAGTCGATGTTGAGCGCGCCCAGCCGCTGGCCGACGGCCTCCTCGGTCTGCCGCAACGTATGGTGTCCCGTCATGACCCGTCAGTATATTCGGCACCGAACGATCGTGGTGTCAGCATGAGTGGACCACCCTGCCGTCGAACACGGTCAGCTCCACCGGGGCCGCGGTGATCTCCGCCAGGCCGGTGGCGCCGCTCACGCACAGGTCGGCGACCTTGCCCGCGGTGATCGTGCCCTTCCACCGCTCGGCGAAGTCCTGCCTGGCCGGCGCGCTGGTGTAGGTGCGCAGCGCCTCCTCCAGGGTGATGCCCTCGCCGTCCCTGGCCGTCAGCGCGGCCACCCCGGCCCGCCAGTCCGGGCCCGTCACCGGCGCGTCGGAGCTGCAGGCCGTCAGCACGCCGGCGTCGATGGCCGAGCGGGCCGGCCACTCCTGCGCGGCGGCCTCCTCGCCGAACAGCGCCCGCGTGGTGCCCGACTCCATCGCCTGCAGCACCGGCTGCAGGTTGATGCCGTAGCCCAGCTCGCCCAGCGTGGTCAGCGCCGACTTCGAGGCGAACTGGCCGTGGATCACGTAGTGCCTGGCGTCCGGCCTGGGGTGCTCGCGGTTCAGCGCGGCCAGCGCGTCCGCCACCGCGTCGATGCCCCTGCTGCCCACCACGTGCACGCCCGCCTGCAGGCCGGCCAGGTGGATCAGGCGCAGGATCTCGTCCAGCTCGGCCACCCGCTCGGCGTCGGTGCCGCCGTGCGTGCACAGCGAGCCGTGCCCGCCCGACGGGTACGCCTCCCGCATCCACGCGGTCTCCGACGGCGGGATGCCGTCGGCGAACACCTTCACCCCGAGCACCCGCAGCACCCGCGGATCGACCCCGTCCCAGACCGGCTCGCCGGACAGCCCCGCCAGGTACGCCTCGGTGTCCGCGACCGACGCCCCGGACATCGGGCTGGGCAGCCCCAGCACGCTCACCCGCGCGCTCAGCTCGCCCTCCCTGGCCAGCTCCGCGTACGCCGTCAGCACCCCGGACCCCATCCCGCCGGCGAACGCCTCCTCGCCGCCGCGCCCGAGCCCGGGCTCGGTGAAGCTGGTGATGCCCAGCCGGTTCAGCTCGGCCACCACGTCCCTGAGCACCGCGATCATGCCGCCTTCCGGCGCCGGCACCAGCCGCTGGACGAGCCCCTGGTCCCCGTGGTGCAGCAGGCCGTCGCCGGAGAGCCCGGCCGCGGCCAGCGCCGCCGAGTTCGCCCACGTGGTGTGCCCGGAGAAGTCCTGGAGCACCACCGGGTGGTCGGGCGCGACGTCGTCCAGGTCCGCGGCCCTGGGCCGGCGGCCCGGGTCGGCCAGGCATTCGGCCAGGTAGCCGGGGTTCCACCCGGTGCCGCGGATCCACGCGCCGGGACGGGCCTCGCGGACCGCCGCGGCCACCACCCGCCGTACCTCCTCGATCGAGCCCAGCGCCACGTTCACGCAGAACGGCGGCCGGTGCAGCCCGTAACCGCAGGCGTGCAGGTGCGAGTCGTTGATCCCGGGCAGCACGATCCGGCCGCGCAGGTCCACCACCTCGGCCCCGGCCCAGCCGGCGGCGTCCGGGCCGACGTGCACGATCTCGTTGCCGCGTATCGCCACGGCCGACGCGTAGGGCAGCGCCGGGTCCATCGTGAGGACCCGGCCGTTCACCAGCAGCAGATCGGCAGCCGTCATGATTCGTCTCCCAGGTAGGCGCGCTTGAGCGCGGCATCGGATTCGCGCAGCGGGCCCGGCTCGCCGCCGTAGGTGAGTGACCCGTGCGCCAGCACGTACGCCGCGTCGGCCAGTGCCAGCGCCGCGTGCGCGAACTGCTCGACCAGCAGCACCGCGCAGCCGTCGTCGGCCAGCCGCCTGATCACCGGCAGCAGGCGGCGCACCACGCCGGGCGCCAGGCCCAGCGACATCTCGTCGAGCAGCAGCGCCCGGGGACCGCGCACGATGGCCCTGGCCAGCACGAGCATCTGCTGCTCGCCGCCGGACAGCAGCCCGGCCCGCACGTCGAGACGCCGTTCCAGCTCGGGGAACAGCTCGATCGCCCGCTCCGGCGAGCCGGCCAGCGCCAGGTTCTCGCGGGTGGTGAGGGTGGCGAAGACCGCGCGGCCCTGCTCCACGTGCGCCAGGCCGAGCCTGGCCCGCCGGGTGCGCGGGCGGCCGGTGAGCACCTGACCGCCCAGCCCGATCTCGCCGCCGGCCGCGGGGACGACCCCGGAGACGGCTTCGAGCAGCGTCGTCTTGCCCGCGCCGTTCGGCCCGAGCAGCACGGTCACCCGGCCGGCCGCGGCGGTCAGCGTCACGTTCCTGACCACCGGCTGGCCGCCGCGGGCCACGCTCACGTCGCGCAGCACCAGGTCCACGCCCGACTCGCTCACGCGGTCACCTCCTCGCCCAGGTACGCCCGCAGCACCCCGGCCTCGGCGAACACCTCGGCCGGCGGCCCCTCGGCGATGACCCGGCCGAAGTCCAGCACGGTCACCCGCGAGCAGGCCGCCCTGACCAGGTCCAGGTCGTGCTCGATGAGCAGCACCGACGTCCCGTGCCTGGCCGGGACCTCGCGCAGCCACGCGCCCAGCCGCTCGGACTCGGCGTGGCCGAGCCCGGCGGCCGGCTCGTCGAGCACCGCGACGGCCGGACGCGCCAGCAGCGCGCCCGCCACCTCCAGCAGCCGCCTGGTGCCCACGTCGAGCCCGGCGATCGGCTCGCCGGGCGTGACCGCGACCAGCCCGGACAGCCCGCCGGCGATCTCGGCGTCGCTCAGCGACCGGCGGGCCGCGAAACGCAGGTACTCGCGCACGGACAGGCCCGCGGGCACCCGGTCCTGCTGGAACGTCCTGCGCAGCCCGGCCCTGGCCCGGCGGTGCACCGGCAGCCGCGTCACCTCGGCGCCGGCCACCTCGACCGTGCCGCCGCCGGCCGGCAGGAAGCCGCTGATCGCGTCGACCAGCGACGACTTGCCCGCGCCGTTCGGGCCGACGAGGCCGTGCACGGCGCCCGCCGGCACCTCCAGGTCGACCGCGTCCACGGCGACCACCTGGCCGTACCGCACGCTCACGCCGCGCACCCGCAGCGCCGCCGCACCCGGCGCGGGGGCCGTGGTCCTTTCCGCGGCGACGTCTTCGCCGGGCTCGTCGAGGAGAGCGGGAGCGTGCGGCGCGGCGCGGCGGGGGAGTCGTTTGCGCAGGGCGGCGCGCAGGCCGTCGCTGATGCCCGACCCCTGCGTCATCGCCTGCACCGCGCCCACCGCGAACACCACGTTCGCCCACTGCTGCGGCACCCCGAGTCGCCGCAGCAGCTCGGCGACCAGCACGCCGAGCGCGCCCCCGAGCAACGCGCCCTCCGCGTGGTGCGCCCCGGCCATGACCGCCACCGCGTACGCCACCAGTGACTGCCCCGGGTCGAAGTTCCTGGACACGACCATGGCGAGCTGCCCGGCCAGCAACGCGCCGGAGACCCCGGCGACGAACGCGCTGACCGCGAACGCGCTCAGCTTGGCCCCGGGCACGCCGGTCCCGGCCGCCGCGGTGGCCCGCTCCGACTCGCGCAGCGCCCGCCACGAGGCGCCCAGCCTGGTCCGGCGCACCATCGCCAGCGCCACCGCGACCAGCGCGAACACCCCGCAGCAGAACAGGAAGAACTGCCGGTCGGACGACAGCCCGGCCGGACGTCCCACCACCAGCCCCTGGCTCACCCCGGGGAAGGAGTTGGCCGCCATCACCACGTCCACCGTGGCGGCGAAGCCGAGCGTGACGATCGCCAGGTGCACGCCGCGCAGCCGCAGCGCGGGCAGCCCGATCAGCAGCCCGAACGGCACCGCCGCCAGCCCCGCCAGCGGCGCCCACAGGTACAGCCCGCCCGGCACGCCCCACACGTTGAGCTGCGCGGTGGTCCAGGCGCCGATGGCGGCGAAGGCCATCTGGCACAGCGACACCATCCCGGCCTGCCCGGCCACCACGCCCAGGCTCTGCAGCAGCACCCCGGAGATGACCGCCGACATGGCCAGGAACACCCAGTACGCGGGCAGCGCCGCGGCCAGCCCGTAGGCCAGCGCGCACAGCCCGACGGCCACCCCGGCCCAGCGCACGATCCGGTCAGCGGGAGGCATCCCACACCTCCCGCCGACGGCTCCACATGAGGATGAGCAGGATGGCCGCGAACGGCACCACGTCCCGGTACTGCTGCACCGCGGCCGACCCGGCCAGCAGCCCTTCCAGCAGGCCCAGCGCGAGCCCGCCGAGCAGCGCGCCGTCCAGCCGGCGCAGCCCGCCGAGCAGCGCGGCCGCGCAGGCGGGCACGATGAGCATGCTCAGCGACAGGATGTCGCTGGAGCGCACCGGCGCCACCAGCAGCAGCACCAGCGCCGACAGCGCCCCGGCGATCGCCCAGACGGTCACGGTCAGCAGCCGGGTGCCGATGCCGAGCAGCTCGGTGGTCACCGGACGCTCGGCCATCGCGCGCAGCCGCAGGCCCAGCGGCGTACGGCCGAGCAGCAGGTACGTCCCCGCCCCGATCGCCACCGCGAGCAGCAGCAGCACCAGCGCGCCCTGCGTGACCACCACCCCGGCCAGCGTGAACAGCCGGCCGGGCGCCGGGTTCGGCAGCACCCGCGGCTCGTCGCCGAACCAGATGTAGGCCAGCGCGATGATCCCGATGAGCTGCGCGATCGACACCGCGGTCCTGGTCTGCGGCCCGCTGTCGGCGAACCAGCGCGTCATCACGTACCCGCAGCCGGCCGACACGGCCGCGCTCGCCAGCACCCCGGCGAGCGCGGCCACCCAGTACGGCCGGCCCGCGCCGGCCAGCTCCGCCATGGCGTACACGCCGGCCACGCCGGTCGCCGCGACGGCCAGGTTGACGGTGGCCGTCAGCCGGTACAGCGCGGTCAGCAGCAGCCCGAGCGCGGCGAACGTGCCACCGGCGGCCAGGCCGGAGACGAGACCCTGGAGCATCAGCCGAGCGTCCCCGGGTAACGCACCCAGTCGGGCGTGATCACGTGCCACTGCCCGCCCCTGAGCTGGACGATCTTCCCGGCCCGGTTCGACAGGTGCTTGGCCGCCTCGCCGAACTCGTACGGGGTTCCGGTCATCGGCGTCTGGATGGGCTTGAGCGACTTGAACGCCTTCGTCACCGACTCCCTGGTGATCGGACCCTGGATGGACTTGAGCGTCTGGACGAAGTACGTGGCCGCCAGGTAGCCGCCCTGGCCGAACGACGTGAGCGGCACGTTCTTGGCGGTCATCAGCTCGCGCCAGTCCTTCAGCGCGGCCGAGTTCGCGTCCGTGAACGGCTCGAACTCGGCGTTGGCGTAGGTGCCGTCGCCGTCCGCGCCGAGCGCCTTGGCCACCGCCTCGGTGTACGGCGCGGTGGTCATCAGCCAGTCGATGCCGGTGACGTCCTGCTGCTTGACCACCTTCATCCAGGCGATCGCCATCGGCTCGGTGCCGTTGTAGAGCACCGCCTGGCAGCCCTCGCGCTTGGCGCGCAGCACGAACGGCGTCGGGTCGGAGTCGGGCTTCACGGTCCGGTCGTCGAGCGTGAGCTTCTTGCCGGTCAGCGAGCTCCAGCTGGAGACCGCGCCGCCGTAGGCGTCGTTGGTGTTGCCGAGGATGGCCAGGAACAGGCAGACCTTCTCGTGCTTGAGCACTTCGGAGGCGTAGTAGAGGTTGATCGCGGTGTTCAGGTACGGGCCGGTGTTGACCGGGGAGATGGCCGGCGACTCGAAGCAGGTCGGGTCCACCCCGGTGCCCTGGATCGCGACGATGTTCGACTGCTGGTAGAAGGGCGCGTTCACGGCGCAGTCGAGCAGGCTGGCCGAGCCGACCAGCGCCACCACGCCCTGGTTGGTGACCACGTCGCGGGCGGCCTGCGCGGCGGCGGCCGGGTCGCCCTTGTCGTCGGCGCTGATGTACTCGATCTTCCTGCCGTTGATGCCGCCCTGCTCGTTGACCCGGTCGAAGACGGCCTTGGCGGCGGCCGAGGAGTCGGGGAAGGTGACCGCGCCGCTGAGCGAGCTGACGCCGCCGACCTTGATCGTCCCGGTGCTGGTCTGGGTGCTGGGCTCGTCCGACAGACCGCAGGCGGTCAGTGTGGCGGCGAGCAGGACGGCGAGGGCCCTGGTTCGGTTCATGGACGCTGGCCTCTCTTACGAATGTGGGGGGATCGTAAGGTCCCAAACGAATGCTGGCAAGAGCTAGTGCTGAACAGATCGTTCGGGTATGAAAGCAAGATGACTCGACCACGTATGCAGCTGGTGCTGTCCGAGAACTGGACGATGGCCCCGGCCCGTGACCTGCCCCTGCTGGTGCGCTGGGCCCGCGAGGCCGAGGACGCCGGGTTCGACTCCGTGATGATCAGCGAGCACCTGGTGCTCGGCCCCGACGCCGGGGCGCGGGGGCGGATGGCCAATCCGCGCGAGTACGCGCTGCCGGGCAACCAGGACCCGCTCACGCCCTGGCCGTACGGGCTGTCGCTGCTGGCCGCCATCGCCTCGGTCACCTCCACCCTGCGCCTGGCCGCCGCCGCCGTGCTCGCCCCGCTGCGCCACCCGCTGCTGCTGGCCCGCGAACTGGGCACGCTCGACCTGCTCTGCGAAGGACGGCTGATCGTGCTGCCCACGGTCAGCTGGAGCCGGGACGAGTACGCCGCGCTCGGCGTGCCGTTCGAGCGGCGCGGCCGGCTGCTCGACGAGCACCTGGAGATCTGGGAACTGCTGTGGCGGGAGTCGCCCGCCACCTACCACGGCGAGCACTACCGCTTCGACGAGGTGTACTTCGAGCCGAAGGCCTACCGGCCTGGCGGCCCGGTGCTGTGGTTCGGCGGCGCGGGCATGAGCGAGCACCTGCTGCGCCGCCTGGCCCGGTGGGGCAGCGGCTTCAACCCGCTCGGCTACCCGCCGGCCGCCGACATGAAGGCCCTGGCCGACGGCCTGGCCGCGGCCGGCCGCGACTTCGGCGAGCTGGAACTGGCCGGCGGCACGCGGGCGGTCTTCCCCGACGCGCGCTCGTGCGCCCCGCTCGGGCCGGCCCTGGAGCACATCCCGGCCAGGATGGCCGAGGGGTACACGACCTTCTGCATCAAGCCCTCGCAGTTCATCGACGACCCGGACGGGGTGGGCGCCTTCTGCCGTGAGGTGATCCGCCGCGTGGACGCGCTCACCTCGTGAAGGCCCGGGCCCGGGCCGCGAAGGCCCGGGCGCCGGCGCCATGCGGCCGTCCCTCAGTCGGCCGCATGGCGTGTTCAGGGGGTGAGCGCCTCCCTCACCAGGGCGGTGTCGGTGAATTGTTCGAAACGGGTGGCGACGCCGTTCTCCAGGTGCCAGACATGGGTGAAACGGGCGGTCATGTGCTTGCCGGTGGCCCGGTAGGTGCCGGAGTACGTGCCGATCACCACGATCACGTCGCCGCCGTCCACGTACTCCTCCGGCTCGGCCTGGTAGCCGTCCCACTCGCCGCCGAGCCTGGCGAACACGCCGGAGAAGATCTCCTCAGGCCCCACGTACGTGCCCGCGTACGGGAATCCGGCCATCTCCGTCCATCGGGCCTGCGGCCCCAGCGGCGCCAGGATGCCCTTCACGTCACCGGCGGCGGAGGCCTCGTAGGAGGCGCGTACCGCGTCGAGATTGTCGCTCATCTGGTTCTTTCCTTAAACGGGTTCTTCGTCGGCCGGGTAGACGGCCTGACCGAGCGGCTCGATGTACGCGCCGCCGGGGGAGTGGTGGATCTCGCCGTCGCCCGACAGCCCGAAGAACGTGCCGACGGTACGCAGCGCGGCCCAGTCGTAGAGCCAGGTGGCGGCGACCGGGATGCGGAACTCGCGGAAGGTGAACACGTACACGTCGTCGGCGATCTTCCACGCGGTCGACAGGTCGACGTCGCCGTGCCCGCGCTGCGCGCCCACCAGGCACTGCCAGGCGTACCGTTCCGAGCTGAGATAGACGTGCTCGTACAGGTGCTGGGGGCTGTAGCGGTACAGGGCGCGGCGGCCGATCAGCTCCCTGGTCGGCGCGGGCGCCTCCCCGGTCACCTCCTGGCCCTCGATCACGCCCGGCGTGAACTCCTGTGACACCCGCGGCCGGCCGGGCGTCGGCTCGGCCGCGATCGTGGAGACCACGCGCAGCGCCCGTCCCGTGCTGGTGTGCAGGATCGTCACCGTGTACTCGCGCGGCCGCTCGAGATGCGCCCGGCCGACGAAGAACAGGTCGTCGCGCATCGCGACCGCCTCGTACGGCTCGGCGGTCCCGCCGTCGGCGTGCACCTTGTACCGCCCGGAGAAGGCCAGGTGGGTCTTGGTCCCGTCGTCGAAGGTGAGGCTGAGCTCGGTGCCGGCCAGCGCATATGTGGCGGGAAGCCGGTTCGTGGCGATCCCCGGGGCGAAATCGTCCATGTTCTTCCAGCCGGCGGGACGGTCGGTGCCGGTGGTCATGGCGGCTCCTTCCTCCATGAAGTCGTCTATGAAATCATATAGCTTCCATCATGAAAGGAGTAGGCGATGAGGCTCAAGGGAAAGGTCGCTCTGATCACCGGGGGCGGTACGGGCATCGGCGCCGCGACCGCCCGCAGGTTCGTCGCCGAGGGGGCGTCCGTCCTGCTCACCGGGCGCAGGGCGGGGCCGCTCGAAGAGGTGGCCGCCGGGCTCGGCCCCGCCGCGGCCGTGGTCGCCGCCGACATGGCCGACGGCGCCCAGGCGCGGCACGCCGTCGAGACGTGCGTGGAGCGCTTCGGCTCGCTCGACGTGGTGATCGCCAACGCGGGCGGGCACGGCGGTGGCGCGGTCGCCGAGACCGACGACGAATCGTGGCGGCTGAGCCTCGACGCCAACCTCAACACCTGCTTCGTGACCTGCCGCGAGACGCTGCCCGCGCTGGTCGACTCGGGCGGCTCGATCGTCGTCGTCTCGTCGATCGCGGGTCTGGCCGCCGGCCCCGCTGTTTCCGGATATGTCACGACCAAGCATGCGCTGGTGGGTTTGACCCGGTCGATCGCCCGCGACTACGGGCCGCGCGTGCGCGCCAACTGCCTGTGCCCCGGCTGGGTCCGCACCCCGATGGCCGACGAGCAGATGGAAGCGCTGATGGAACGCGACGGCATCACCGTGGAGGAGGCGTACGCGCGGGTCACCCAGGACGTCCCGCTGCGCCGCCCGGGCACGGCCGCCGAGATCGCGGGGATCTGCCTGTTCCTGGCCTCCGACGAGAGCTCGCTCATGACCGGCGCGGTCGTGGTCGCCGACGGCGGCGCGACCGCCGTCGACCTGCCCACCCTCGCCTTCACCTGATCCTCGCAGGGCCGGCCGCTCCGTCCCGTGCGGGCCCGCCCGGGCCTAGAACGCCGCCTCCTGGGCAGCTTGAGGGTTTTGCCGACCCTTGAGGAGGGGCCATGGGCACAGTGGAACGGGCGGGCCGCGAGGCGAAGGGCGCGGCCGAGCGGGCCGCCGACAGTCCCGCGCTGGACCGGCTGGCCAGGTTAGGCCTGGCCTGCCGGGGCGTGCTCTACGCGCTGATCGGCGTCCTGGCGGTGCAGATCGCGCTGGGCGGCGGCGGGGAACAGGCCGACAAGGCCGGCGCGATCACCACGGTGGCGGCGCTGCCGTTCGGCACCGCGCTGCTGTGGATCATGCTGGTCGGCTTCGCCGCGCTGGCGCTCTGGCAGGCCTCGGAGGTGGCGTTCGGCCACCACCGGGCGCTGGAGCGGGTCGAGTCGGGGCTGCGCACCGGCGTCTACGTGCTGATCGTCTACACGCTGTGGACCGTCCTGCAGGCGGGCAAGGCCGCCTCCGACGACCAGAAGTCGCAGGACGTCACGGCCAAGCTGCTCGCCCTGCCCGCCGGGCCGTTCATCGTGGGCGCGGTCGGGCTGGGCATCGTCGCGCTCGGCGTCTACTGGGTGCGCCGGGGCATCACCAGGAAGTTCAGGGAAGAGCTCGACCTGGGCCGGATGTCCCCGCGCGCCCGCTCGGTGATGGAGAAGCTGGGGCTCGCCGGCTACCTGGCGCGCGGCGCGATCGCCGTGCTGGCCGGGGTGTTCGTGGTGCAGGCGGCGATCACCGCCGACCCGGACCGGGCCGGCGGCATCGACGCCACGCTCAGGGAGTTCGCCTCCACCCCGGTCGGGCCCGGCCTGCTCGTGGTGGTCGCGGTGGGCCTGCTGCTGTTCGCCGGCTACTGCTTCGGCGAGTCGCGCTGGCGCCGTACGTGATCAGGCGCCGTACGTGATCAGTGGAGGTCAGGCCGAGCGCCTGGTCACCACCGCGCGGCCCATCGCCGGGTCGTCGCAGAACGCGCCGTCGATCCCCAGGTCCACCAGCCTGGCCAGCCAGCCCATCACGTCGCCCGTGGCGCGCGGGAACACCGGGCTGGCCGGGTTGCCGAGCCGGTGGTCGGCCGGGAGTTGCGAGTTCTCGTTGCGGATCGTCCAGACGTGCACGTCGAGGCGGTTGCGGTGGGCGTCGCGCACGAGCGTCGTGGGGGCCAGCAGCCGGCCGTCCGGGCCGACCGGGATCACCCGCCTGGTGTCCACGCCGACCCCGTCGGCGTAGGAGGCGACCTCGCGCAGGCCGTCCGGGGTGACCATGTGGTCGTAGGTGCGCGGGTCACCGGCGGCCACCCAGTCGTAGGGCGCGCCGGTGGCGGTGATGAGCTGGATCAGCGGCAGCCTGGTCCGTCGGCTCAGCTCGCGCAGGTTCGCGGTCTCGAACGACTGGATGAACGCCTTGCGCACCCGATGCCGGCCGAGCACGTCGAGCAGCGGCTCCTCCAGCGACAGCCCGATCGAGTCGAAGTACGTCGGGTGCTTGGTCTCCGGGTAGACGCCGACGCCGTGCCGCTGGGCCAGCAGCACGACCTCCTCGAACGTCGGGATCTCGGCCAGCCCGTCGAAGGCCGCGTTGTCGGGCCGCAGGTCGGGCACCCGCTCCTTGGCGCGCAGCGTCTTCAGCTCGGCGAGCGTGAAGTCCTCGGTGAACCAGCCGGTGACCGGCCGGCCGTCGATGGTCTTGGTGGCGCGCCGGTCGGCGAACTCCGGCCGGACGGCCACGTCCGTGGTGCCGGAGATCTCGTTCTCGTGCCTGGCCACCAGCACGTGGTCCTTGGTGGCGACGAGGTCGGGCTCGATGTAGTCGGCGCCCATCGCGATGGCCGCCTCGTACGACAGCAGCGTGTGCTCGGGACGGTGGGCGCTGGCCCCCCGATGCCCGATGACGATGGGTGTACGGGCGGTGGGGCCGCGGCGTTCGGCCGTGGCCGGTTCAGACTGTGACAGCACGACGGCGACCGTACCGCTCACCACGAGGGCCAGCACGCCCGCGACTAACCTGCGCATCATCATGCGCGCACGGTAGACCGCCCAGGAGGACGGCGCGTTACGGCAGAGAACACGGGGAAAGACGAGACGATCAGGGCTTCGTGTTGCGCGGGGCCGCCGGGGAGGAGACGACCGGCGGCCCCGCGCAAGTCCAGGTGGGTCAGCCCGCGCCGAAGCGGGGGATCGGCAGGTCGTCGGTGGCCACGTGCACGACGTGCGGCTCGGTGTAGACGTCGATGCTGTGCCTGCCGCCCTCCCGGCCCAGCCCGCTGGCCTTGACCCCGCCGAACGGCGTGCGCAGGTCCCTGATGTTCTGCGAGTTGATCCAGAGCATCCCGGCCTCGACGGACTGCGCCAGCCGGTGCGCCCGGCGCAGGTCGCTGGTCCACAGGTAGGCGGCCAGGCCGTACCTGGTGGCGTTGGCCAGCTCCACCGCCTCCTTCTCGGTGGTGAAGGGCGTGACGCAGACGACCGGGCCGAAGATCTCCTCCTGGAAGATCCGCATGTCCGGCGTGACGTCGGCGAACACGGTGGCCGCCAGGAAGTTGCCCTCCGGCAGCCCGTCGGGACGTGCGCCGCCGGCCACCAGCCTCGCGCCTTCCGCCACGCCGGAGCGCACGTAGCCCAGGACGCGCTCGTAGTGCTCGGGGTGGATGAGCGCGCCCAGCTCGGTGCCGGGATCGTGCGGCGGCCCGACCCTGACCTTGGCCGCGCGGGCCGCCAGCCGGTCGGTGAACTCCTGGTAGACCGTGTCCTGCACGAGGATGCGTGAGCTGGCCGTGCAGCGCTCGCCGTTGAGCGAGAAGACGCCGAAGACGGCCGCGTCGAGCGCCCGGTCCAGGTCGGCGTCGTCGAAGACGAGCAGCGGCGACTTGCCGCCCAGCTCCATCGACAGCGTCTTCAGCCCGGCCGCGGCGGTGCGCATGATGGTCTTGCCGGTGGTGGTCTCGCCGGTGAAGGAGATGACCGGCACGTCCGGGTGCGCGACCAGCGCCGCGCCGGCCCGCTCGCCGATGCCGTGCACCAGGTTGAACACCCCGGGCGGCAGCCCGCCCTCCTCCATGATCTCCGGCAGCAGGCTGGCCGACAGCGGCGACCACTCGGCCGGCTTGAGCACCACCGGGCAGCCGGCCGCGAGCGCGGGCGCGAGCTTCCAGGTGGCCAGCATGAACGGGGTGTTCCACGGCGTGATCAGCCCGGCCACGCCGACGGGTTTGCGCACCACGTAGTTGAGCTGGGCGGAGCCGACGCGGTAGACGTCCTCGCCGAGGTTGCTGATCACGTCGGCGAAGAAGCGGAAGTTGTGCGCGGCGCGCTGGGCCTGGCCGCGCGCCTGGGTGATGGGCAGCCCGGTGTCGCCGCATTCGAGCTCGGCGATGCGCTCGTCGCGGGACTCGATGGCGGCGGCGATGTTACGTAAAACCACCGCGCGTTGCTCGCCGGACATGCGCGACCAGGGCCCGTCGGTGAACGCCTTGCGCGCCGCGCGCACGGCGGCGTCGACGTCCTCGGCGCCGCCCGAGGCCACGGTCAGACACGGACGGTTGGTCGCGGGTTCGAGCGAGGTGAACCGCTCGCCGGACACGCTGGGCACGTGGGCCCCGCCGATGTAGTGCTCGAGGTTCAACGGGCGATCTCCTTGCACTGGGCCAGCAGGTCCTCGATGCGGGCGCGGCCGGACTCGGTCGGCGTGATCAGCGGCGGGCGCACGTGCTCGGACGCGATCAGTCCCCGCTGTCTGAGCACCCACTTGGCCGGGGCCGGGTTCGTCTCGACGAACAGCAGCTCGGTCAGCGGGTGGAGGGCGTAGTGCAGGTCGAGGGCCGTGGCGTGATCGCCCGCCACGTAGGCGGTGTACATGGCGGCCACCGCGGCGGGCGCCAGGTTGGCCGCGGCGCTGACGAACCCGGCCCCGCCGATCGCGAGCAGCGGCAGGCACAGCAGCTCGATGCCCGACCACATGAGGAAGTCGCGTCCGCAGTGGTGGAGCACGTGCGAGAAGTGCTCGAAGTCCCTGGTGGTCTCCTTGATCCCGACGATGTTGTCATGGGCCCTGCGCAGCCGGGCGACGGTCTCCGGCGCGATGTCGACGGCGGTGCGCGAGGGGACGTTGTAGATGACGATCGGCAGGCCGGGGAACTCTCCGGCCACGGTGGCGTACCAGCGGAACAGCGCCTCCTGCGAGGGCCGCGCGTAGTACGGGGTGATGATCAGGACCGCGTCGGCGCCCAGCCGGTCGGCCTCGTCGGTCAGTTCCAGGGTCTCGTCCAGCTTGGCCGAGCCCGTCCCCGGCAGGAACGGCACCCGGTCGGCCGTCACCTCGGCCACCGCGGCCATCGCCGCCTTGCGCTCCTCGGCGCTCTGCGCGCCGGGCTCGCCGGTCGAGCCGCCGGTGGAGATGCCGTGCGAGCCCTGCTCGAGCTGCCAGCCGACCAGGCGGCGCAGCGAGTCGAGGTCCACGGCGCCCTCGGCCGTGAACGGGGTCACCACAGGGGCTATCGACCCCCTGATGGCGGCCGGATCGGCACGGAACCTCATCGGACCTCCTCGTCCCGCCCGGACCAGCGGCCCGGGCACGGCAGGGGGAAGTCGGTGTGGGCGGCGTTCCCACGAGCTGCGGTCGGCGATGCGCTCGTGAGGTGTGTCGCGGTGATTATCGCAGGTGAAAGGCCAAGCGAATGGTCCATGGCAGCCCCGTCAAATCGTATAGGACATCGTCGATGATACACGTCGGGGCTATGGACAAAAATATGCGACTTCCTACATGATTCCAGGTATCGGGGCTGGCGCACGGCGCTTCTAGGAGGGTGCGTATGCGACGTCCACGACACCTGGCGAGCCTGGCCGCATTGCTGCTCGTGGTCGTGGCCTGCTCCACCGGAGGGCAGGACGGCAAGACAGGGAAGATGGCCTGCGGCACGGGACAGCCCGCCACCGGGACTCCCATCACCGTGGGCGCGATCGTCACGGCCAGCGGCGGGATCGACTTCAGCTCGTCGACCAAGGCCGCGCGGGCGTATTTCGACTGTGTGAACGCCGGCGGCGGCATCGGCGGCCGGCCGATCAAATACCTGGTGGAGGACGACGGGCTCAATCCGCAGAAGGCCTCGGAACTGGCCACCAAACTGGCGGGCAACAAGGACGTGGTCGCGCTCGTCGGCGGCTCCAGCTTCGTCGCGTGCGGCGTGTCGGGCCCGATCTGGGAGCGCAACGACCTCTACGACGTGCTGGCCGTGGGCGTGCCCCGCGCCTGCTTCGAGTCGCCCCGCATCGCCCCGGTCAACGCCGGTCCCAGGGTGAGCGCCGTGGCCGCCGCCCAGTACGCGGTCGAGGTGGTCGGCGCCAAGAAGGTCGCCCAGATCAGCAACCGGGTGCCGAACGTCGGCGACTGGACCCAGGACGGCGTGCGCGCCTACCTGAAGACCAAGGGCCTGACCTCGGCCGGCGACGTGCTGCACGACCCGGGCATCAAGGACGCCACCGCCGTCCTGCTGGAGGCCATGCGCAACCAGCCCGACGCGATCATCCTGCAGGACCCGGCGCCCGACGACGCCGCCATACTCAAGGCCGCCCAGGCCCAGGGGCTCAAGGACAAGGTCACCTTCGTCTGCCTGACCCCCTGCTACGACACCACGTTCCCGGGCCAGGTCGGCTCGTACTGGGACGGGTTCGTCTCGAACTCCGAGTTCACGCTGCTCGACGCCGAGACCCCCGACAACAAGCTGTGGCGCCAGGTCATGGACGCCTACGCCGACGACAAGGCCCCCCGCGACTCCTTCTCCCAGGGCGGCTTCCT
The DNA here is from genome assembly GCF_013283785.1 of Nonomuraea antri. Classification (GTDB taxonomy): domain Bacteria; phylum Actinomycetota; class Actinomycetes; order Streptosporangiales; family Streptosporangiaceae; genus Nonomuraea; species Nonomuraea antri. The sequence goes on along the minus strand of NZ_JABCPZ010000009.1, from coordinate 11,691 downwards.
GGCCGCGAAGATCTTCGTGGACACGCTGGCCAAGGCCGGCGGCACGCTGGACCGGGCCGCGGTCGGCAAGGCGCTGGCCGGGATCAAGAACTTCCGCAGCGACATGCTCTGCACCCCCTGGTACTTCGGCGAGACCCAGCGGCACAACGCCAACCACACCACCCGCTACGTCACGATGAAGGGCGACGGCTGGGTCAAGGCGAAGGACTGCACGCCCACCCAGGACCCCGAGCTCCAGCCCATCTTCGACGCGGAGAAACAACTGGGGCTGACCGGGTGATGCTGCCGTTCGTCATCAGCGGGCTGGCGCTCGGCGCGGTCTACGCCCTGTCGGGCGTCGGCCTCGTCGTGCTCTATCGCGCCACCGGCGTGCTCAACCTGGCCTACGGAGCCGTCGGCGCGATCGGCGCGCTGCTGTCGTGGCAACTGCTCCAGGACGACCTGCCGGTCCCGCTGGCGCTGCTGGCCGCGCCGGTGCTGTCGGCCCTGCTGTCCGGCCTGTACGGCACGCTGATCAGCCCGCTGGTGGCCGGCCGCGACCCCCTGGTCAAGGCCGTCTGCACGCTCGGGTTCGCGCTGATGCTGCTCGGCCTGTGCTACTGGACGTGGAGCGACGACCCGCGCACGCTCACGCTGCCCACCGACACGGCCGGGTTCGACCTCGGCGCCGCCCGGGTGACGACCACCCAGGTGCTCGCCCTGGCCCTGGCCGTCGGGCTGACCGCGGGCACCGCCGCGCTGCTGCGCTGGACGGCCTTCGGCACCGCCATGCGGGCCCTCGCCGACGACCGGGAGATCAGCGCGCTGCTCGGCGTGCGCATCCGCCGGGTCGAGGCGGTGACCTGGGTGGCGGGCGGCGCGGTGGCCGGGCTGACCGGGCTGGTGCTCGGCTCGCTGACCCGGCTGGAGGCGGGCACGCTGACGTTCCTGGTGATCGCCTCGCTGGCGGCCGGCGTGGTCGGCCGGTTCAGGTCGCTGACCGTGACGCTGGTCGCGGGACTGTCGATCGGGCTGGTCGAGGCGCTGGGCGGGGCGTTCGCGGCGACCGCGCCGTACCGGTCGGTGGCGCCGTTCGCGGTGGCCGTCGTCGCCATCCTGTGGCTGCAGCGCACCGCGGCCAGGGCCAGGCGCGGCGGCGTGGTCGAGGTGCGCTCGGCCGAGCGCCCGGTCGCCGCCGCCTGGCGGCCGCTGCCCCCAGGCGACGCGCGCTCGGTGCTGCGCGTGCTGCTGGGGCTCGCGGCCGGCACCGCCGCGCTGGCCGTGCTCGTGCCGCTCCTCGTGGACGGCTACTGGGTGCGCGTGCTCACCTCGGCGGTGATCTTCACGATCCCCGCCGCGGGCATCGCCCTGCTGTACGGCAGGCTCGGCCTGGTCTCGCTCGGCCAGGTGGCGCTGCTGGGCGTCGGCGGCTGGGTGGCGCTGCGGCTGACCTTCGCCACCGGCTGGCCGTTCCCGCTGGTGGTGCTGGCGGCGGGGCTGGTGACCTGCCTGGTCGGCATCGTGTACGGGCTGCCCGCGCTGCGGCTGTCCGGCGTCGACCTGGCCCTGGTGACGCTGATGGCCGGGGGAGCGTTCCAAGTGGCGTTCTCGGCCACCGGCTTCCCCGACGGCGGCCCCGGCTTCCTCGGCCGGGTGGCCGGCAGCGGCATGCAGCAGGCCATGCCCAGGCCCGTCCTGGGCGAGACCGACGCCGGCTTCTTCGTCGTCGCGCTGGTCTGCGCCGCGCTCGCGCTGGCGCTCGTCGTGCTGAACCAGCGCGGCCGGCCCGGGCGCGCGTGGGCGGCGATCCGTGGCGGCGAGGCCGGGGCGCTGGCCGTGGGGGTGGCGCTGACCAGGTACAAGGTGCACGCCTTCGCGCTGGCCGCCTTCATCACCGGCACGGCGGGCGCGCTGCTCGCGGCCAACACCGGGCGGCTCGACCCGATCTCGTTCAAGGCCTCGGACTCGGTGCTGCTGTTCGCCGTGGTGCTCATCGGCGGCGCGTACGGGCTGACCGGCGTGGTCCTGGCCGGAGTGGTCGGCCAGGTGGTGCCCGCCGCGCTGGACGCGGTCGGCGTGAACGGCAACCTCATGCTGGTGGTGTTCGGCGCCGGCACGATCCACGCGCTGGTGACCGCGCCACGCGGCATCGGCGGCCAGCTGGAGGACCTGGCGACCCGTGTGACAGGGCGGCGCGGATGAACCTGCTGATCGAGGACCTGCGGGTGCGCTTCGGCGGCGTGCGCCCGCTCGACGGGGTCACTCTCGCCTTCGACTCCGGCCTGTGCGGGCTGATCGGGCCGAACGGCGCGGGCAAGACCACCCTGTTCAACGTGCTGTCCGGCTTCGTGCGCCCGGTCTCGGGCCGGGTCACCGCCGACGGCGCCGACCTGCTCGCCCTGCCGCCGCACCGGCGCGCCCGCTGGGGCCTGCGCCGCACGTTCCAGCAGGAGCAGGTGGTGGCCGAGCTGAGCGCCGCCGACAACCTGCGCCTGGCCGCCGACCACCTGGGCGGCCCGGCCGACCAGGGGCTGTTCGGCTTCTGCGGCCTGGACGACCCGTCACGGCCGGCCGGCGCGCTGACCCTGCTCGAACGCCGGCGCCTGGAGCTGGCCCGCGCCCTGGTCGGCGTGCCGCGGATCGTGCTGCTCGACGAGCCGGCCGCCGGGCTGTCGGAGGCCGAGTCGCGGGCGCTGGCCGAGGTGGTGGTCGCGGTGCCGGACAAGTTCGACGCGCTGGTGGTGCTCATCGAGCACGACGTGGCGCTGGTCAGCGAGGTGTGCGCGACCACCGCCGTGCTCGACTTCGGCCGACTGCTCGCCGCCGGGCCCACCGCCCAGGTGCTGGCCGACGACCGGGTCAGGGCCGCCTACCTGGGCGAGGAGGTGACATGACGCTCACCGTAGGAGGGCTGACGGTCCGCCGCGGCGGCCGCGAGGTGCTGCGCGAGGTGGACCTCGAGGTGCCGCCCGGCCAGGTCACCGCGCTGCTCGGGGCCAACGGCGCGGGCAAGAGCACGCTCGTGCTCACCGTGGCCGGGCTGCTGCGGGCCGAGTCGGGCAGCGTGCGCGCCGGCGACGACGAGCTGACCGGGCTGCGGCCGGAACGCGTCAGGCGGCTGGGCGTGGCCGCGGTCCCTGAAGGACACCGGGTGCTCGGCTCGCTCACCGTCGCCGACAACCTCAGGGTCGCCGGACCGGCCACCGGCGCGGCCCTGGAGGCGTTCCCCGAGCTGACCGAACTGGCCGGGCGGCCGGCGGGCAGCCTGTCCGGCGGCCAGCAGCAGATGCTCGCGCTCGCCCAGGCCATCGCCGGCCGGCCGCGCTACCTGCTGGTCGACGAGCTGTCGTTCGGGCTGGCCCCCGCCGTGGTCGCCAGGCTCGTGCCCGCGCTGGCCGCGCTCGCTGCCGACGGCGTCGGCGTGCTGCTCATCGAGCAGTACACGCAGCTCGCGCTGGACCTGGCCGAACGTGTCCACGTGCTGGACCGCGGCCGCGTCACCCTGCGCGGCACCCCGGAAGAGCTGCGCGACAAGCTGCACTCGGCCTACCTGGGAGACCTCGATGGAGACCTTTGACGTCGTCGTGGTCGGGGCGGGCTCGTCGGGCGCGGCCGTGGCCCGGCGGCTGGCCGACCACGACGGCCTGCGGGTGTTGCTGCTGGAGGCCGGCGGGCCCGACACGAATCCGGACATCCATGACCCGGCGGGCGTGTTCCGGCTGTGGGGCGGGCCGGAGGACTACAACTACTTCACCGTCCCGCAGCGGCAGCTCGGCGGACGGCGGCTGCACTGGCCGCGCGGGAAGGTGCTCGGCGGGTCCTCGTCGCTGAACGGCATGATCTTCGTCAGGGGCGCCCCGGCCGACTACGACGCCTGGGGTCCCGGGTGGAGCTATCCCGAGGTGCTGCCGTACTTCAAGCGCCTGGAGGACTTCGACCGCGGCGCCGACGACTACCACGGCGCGGGCGGCCCGGTACGGGTGATCGCCGACTACGCCCCGCACCAGGTCAACGCGGCCATCGTGGCGGCGGCCACGGAGCTCGGCATCCCGTTCAACGCCGACTGCAACGCAGAGAAGCAGGACGGCGTCGGGTTCTGCCAGCTCACCGTCAAGCACGGCCGCAGGCACAGCACCGCCGCGGCCTACCTGCGGTCGCGCCGCGACCGTCCGCACCTGGAGATCCGCACCCGGTCCCGGGCGCGCCGGCTGCTGCTGCGCGGCCGGCGCTGCGTCGGCGTGGAGTACAGCCGCGACGGCGTGCTGCACCGGGTGGGCGCGGCGCACGAGGTGGTGGTCAGCGGCGGCACGATCGAGTCGCCCCGGCTGCTCATGCTCAGCGGGATCGGCCCGGCCGACGCGCTGCGCGCGCACGGCATCGCGGTGGTCGAGGACCTGCCCCAGGTGGGCGGCAACCTGCACGACCACGCGCTGGTCCCGGTGATCGTGGCGGCCCGCAGGCCGGTGCCGCCGCCGATGCCGGGCCTGCAGCCCATGCACAGCCAGCTCTTCTGGCGCAGCCGGCCCGGGTTGTCCGCGCCCGATGTGCAGCCGCTGTTCTTCCACGTCCCGCTCTACGACGAGACGATGTCCGGCCCCGCCGACGCGTTCACGCTGATGGCGGGCATCGTCCGGCCGGAGAGCCGGGGACGGGTCGAGCTGGCCTCGGCCGACCCCGAGGCGCCGCCGCTCATCGACCCGGCCTACCTGGAGGCGCCGGCCGACAGGAAGTGCATGCGGGCGGCGGTCGAGCTGTGCAGGGAGATCGCGCGGGCACGCGCGCTGTCCGGCTGGGCCGGAAAGGAGCTCTATCCGGGGACTACCGATCTATCCACCTATATCGATACATCGCTTGTGACATATCACCACCAGGTCGGCACCTGCGCCATGGGCGCCGTCGTGGATCACCGGCTCAGGGTACGCGGCATCGACGCGCTGCGCGTGGCCGACGCCTCGGTGATGCCGGCGGTCACCTCGGGCAACACCAACGCTCCCGCGATCATGATCGGGGAGCGGTGCGCGGACCTGGTGCGAGAGGAGATGCAGTAAATGACGGACCTCTTCATCGGCGGCGCGTGGACGCCCGCCGCCGATGGCGGCCGGTTCCCGACCGTCGACCCCGCCGACGCCACCGTGATCACGGAGTGCGCCGAGGCGGGACCGGCGGACGTGGACCGGGCCGTCGCGGCCGCCAGGGCCGCGCTGGACGACCCCGCCTGGGCCGAGCTGCCCGCCGCCGCCCGTGCCCGCCTGCTGTGGAAGGTCGCCGACCTGATCGAGGAGCACGCGGACGAGCTGGCCGAGCTGGAGACGCGGGACAACGGCCAGCCGATCGGGGTGGCACGCGGGGTGACGGTACCCGGCACCGCCGAGCATTTCCGATATTTCGCGGGATGGTGTACGAAAATCGAGGGCTCGGTGCTCCCGGTGTCGTTCCCGAACACGCTGCACTACACGCGGCGCGAGCCGGTGGGCGTCTGCGCGCTCATCACCCCGTGGAACTTCCCGCTGATGATCGCCGCCTGGAAGATCGCGCCCGCCCTGGCCTGCGGCAACACCGTCATCGTCAAGCCCGCCGAGCAGACCCCGCTCACCACCGTGCGCCTGGTCGAGCTGATGGCGCAGGCCGGGTTCCCGCCCGGCGTGGTGAACCTGCTGACCGGCGGCCCGGCCACCGGCGCCGCGCTGGCCGAGCACCCGGGCGTGGACAAGATCTCGTTCACCGGCTCGACGGCCGTCGGCCGCTCCTTGGTACGTGCCAGCGCCGGCAACCTCAAGCGGCTCACGCTGGAGCTGGGCGGCAAGACCCCGAGCATCATCGCCGCCGACGCCGACATCGACGCCGCCGTGGCGGGCAACGTGCAGGGCGCGCTTTTCAACAGCGGCCAGGTCTGTGCCGCGTACGCGCGGTTCTACGTCGACCGCAAGCGCGCCGACGAGTTCACCGAGAAGATGGCGGCCGCCGCCTCGGCGCTCAAGGTCGGCTCCGGGCTCGACCCGGAGACCCAGCTCGGCCCGCTGATCAGCGAGGACCACCTGATGTCCGTCGACGCGCACGTGCGCAGCGCCCTGTACGACGGCGCCCAGCTCGTCACCGGCGGCAGGCGCGCGGAAGGACCGGGATACTTCTATCAGCCCACCGTGTTCGCCGAGGTGACGGACACGATGGCGGTCGCGCGAGAGGAGGTGTTCGGCCCGGTGATCCCGGTGCTCGCCTACGACGACCCGGACGAACTCGTCGGCCGGGCCAACGGCCTGGAATACGGGCTGGCCGCCTCCATCTGGACCGACGACCTGTCCACCGCGCACCGGCTGGCCGCCCGCATCAGGGCCGGCGCGGTGTTCATCAACATGATCCACGTTCCCGACGCCGCGACCACCTGGGGCGGATACAAGGCCAGTGGCTGGGGTCGCGAGATGGGACCGTATGCCATCGACGCCTACACCGAGGTCAAAGGCGTCTGGACCCACCTGGGAGCGACGTGATGGGAGAGCTCGTCCTGGCAGCGAAGATCACGCATGTGCCGTCGATCTGGCTGTCGATCCAACCGGGCAGGCATTACGGCATCAGACGGCCGGCCGAGCTGGCGCTGACCGAGATCGGCCGCCGGGCCAGGCAGCACGGCGCCGACACGTTCCTGATCGCCGACACGCACTGGATGAACAGCATCGGCTTCCACCTGAACGGCAAGGAGCGGCACCACGGCTCCTACGCCAGCCACGAGCTGCCGCACTTCATCCACGACCTGGAGTACGACTACCCGGGCGACGCCGAGCTGGCCGAGCTGGCCAGGCAGGAGATCGCCGCGGGCGGGCAGAAGGCGCTCGTGCACGCCTACCGGGATCTCGGCCTGGAGTACGCGACGCTGGTGCCGATGTACTTCATGAACGGCGACGCCGACGTCCGGGTGCTGCCGATCGGGTGCAACATCTACTCCTCGATCGACGAGAACCGGCGCATCGGCGAGGCGCTGATGCGCGCCATCCAGCGCAGCGACCGCAAGGTGGCGTTCCTGGCCAGCGGGTCGCTCTCGCACGCCTTCCCGACCAACGAGACGGCCGAGTCGCTGCTCAACGAGGTCAGCTCGCCGCTCAACCGCAAGATCGACATGGCCGTCCTGGACATGTGGGCCGAGGGCAGGATCGGCGAGTTCCTCGACATGCTGCCCGACTACAACGTCCGCTGCAGCGGGGAGGGGGCGATGGCCGACACCGCGATGCTCTTCGGGATGCTCGGCTGGCGCTCGTACAAGGGTCAGGGAGAACAGCTCTGCCCCTATTTCGGTTCGACGGGAACCGGTCAGGTGGTCGTGGACTTTCCCGTGCCCTCGTACGATAAGATCTAAAATCATATGTGAAATGTGACAGATGGAGGGTTCATGGCGGGGCTGCACTTTCGGCGGTTCGACCCGGACCCTCCGGGAGAAGGCCCGCCGATCGTCCTGCTGCACGGGTTCGCCTCCGACGGGCGGCGCGACTGGATCGACACCGGGCACGCCGCGGCGCTGACCGCGCTCGGCCGCACGGTGATCGTGCCCGACCTGCCCGCGCACGGCGACAGCCCGGCGCCAGGCACCTCCGCGGACGCCCACGCCGACCGGGTGGCCGCAGAGATCCTGGCCGTGCTCGACCGCGCCGGAGCGGACACGTTCGACGTGGCCGGCTACTCGCTCGGCTCCCGGCTGGCGTGGGAACTGCCCGCACTGGCCGGCGACCGGGTGGGCCAGGTGCTGCTGGGCGGCCTCGCCCCGAACGAGCCGTTCGCCGCCGTCGACGTGGCCCAGCTGCACCGGGCCGTGACGACGGGTGAGCCGCCCGGCGACCCGTTCACCGCGATGATCGCCAGGTTCGCCGGCACCTCCGGTCTGGCACTGATGGTCGAGGGGCTGCGTGAGACCCCGTTCGCGCCACGCACGTGGGCGGGAACGGCGCCACCGGTGTTCGTCGTGGGGGAGGATGATGTGATGGCGGTGGGCATCGAGCGTGTCGTCGAGGTCGCCGAGGGAGCGGAACTGGTGAGAGTTCCGGGCGGCCACGCCGAGGCGCTGGCGGGCGCGGGGATGCGCGCCGCTCTCGTGAAGTTCCTGCAGAGGTGATGGTGAGCACCACGAAGAAACCGGCCCCGGCGAAGCGGGCCAAGGGTTCCAAGGCCGAGATCAGCTACGACCTGTTGCGGGCACGCATCCTCGACGGCACCTACGGCCCCGGCTACCGGCTGGTCATGGACCAGCTCGCCAGGGAGACCGGCGTGAGCACGATCCCGCTGCGCGAGGCGGTGCGCAGGCTGCAGTCCGACGGGCTGGTCGAGGTCGTGCGCAACATCGGCGCCAGGGTGGCGGTGTTCGACTCGGTGCAGGTCGAGCACACGCTGAACGTCCTGGCCAGGCTGGAGGGCTACGCCACGGCGATCTGCGCGCCGCACATGAACGCCGCGCAGATCCAGGAGTCACGCGAGATCAACGAGCGGATGAAGGAGGCGCTGCAGGAGTTCGACCCCACCTCGTTCACGGCGCTCAACCGGGAGTTCCACTTCTCGCTCTACCAGCACTGCCCCGACGAGCACCTGAACGCGCTGCTGGAGTCGGAGTGGGCCAGGCTCGACCACATGCGCCGCTCCACCTTCACCTACGTGCCCGGCCGGGCCCGCAAGTCGGTGGAGGAGCACGACCACCTGCTGGAGCTCATCGAGGCCCGCGCGGCCGCCGAGGAGATCGAGCAGGCCGCCCGTGCCCACAAGATCGCGACCGCGGACGCCCTGCACAGCTCGCTGTCGCGCACCTGACCCGGGCCGCCATGGGGTTTTCCGCCATCGCACTCGGCGGATCGCCCCCATGGTGGCCGGCGCCTGCCGTCCCTAGCGTTGACCAGCGTGATCAGCCTTGACGGATTGAGCAAACGCTACGGCGGCAGGCTCGCGCTCGACGACCTGACCCTGCGGGTCACGCCGGGGGCGGTGACCGGCTTCCTGGGGCCGAACGGCGCGGGGAAGTCCACCACCATGCGCCTGATACTCGGGCTCGACCGGCCCACCGCCGGCACCGCCACCATCGGCGGCGTGCCCTACCGCCGCATCAGGAACCCGCTGCGCACGGTCGGCGCGCTGCTCGACGCCCGCGCCCTGCACCCCGGCCGCAGCGGCCGCGCCCACCTGGTGGCGCTGGCCCGCGCCAACGGCATCGGCCGCCGGCGCGTGGACGAGGTCCTGGACGTCGTCGGACTGACCGGCGCGGCCGGCAAGCGGGCCGGGGCGATGTCGCTGGGCATGAGCCAGCGGCTGGGCATCGCGGCGGCGCTGCTCGGCGACCCCGAGGTGCTGATGTTCGACGAACCGGTGAACGGACTCGACCCCGACGGCGTGCGCTGGGTGCGCAAGCTGATGCGCTCGCTGGCCGCCGAGGGCAGGACCGTGTTCGTCTCCAGCCACCTGATGAGCGAGATGCAGCTCACCGCCGACCACCTGGTGGTGATCGGCAAGGGCCGGCTCATCGTGGACGCGCCGCTGGCCGAGGTCATCGCGCGCAGCTCGCTGACGGCCGTGGTGGTGCGCACGCCGCACGTCCAGGACCTGGCCGCGCGCCTCGGCGCCGCCGGCATCGGGTGCGAACGGGTGGCCGAGAACGAGCTGGTGGCCACCGGCGCCACCACCGAGCGCGTCGGCGACCTGGCCCACGAGGCCGGCATCCGGCTGCACGAGCTGCGTACCCGCGAGGCGTCACTGGAGCAGGCGTACCAGGAGCTGACCGGGACCAGCGTGGAATACGCGGCCGCGGGGGAGAGGGCATGAGGATGGGCATCGGGCGACTGGGGCAGGCCGTCGGCGCGGAGTGGGCGAAGGTGTGGTCGGTCCGCTCCACCTGGTGGTGCCTGGGGATCGCGGCCGCGCTCATGGTGCTGACCGCCGTGACGCTGGGCGCGGGCACCGCCACCGAGCTGCTGCGCGACGGCGGGCCTGTGACGCCGTTCCCGGTCGGCGCGCCGGTGGTCTCGGCCACCTCGTTCGTGCAGTTCGCGCTGGTCGCGGCGGCCATGCTGGTGATCACCGCGGAGTATTCGTCCGGCGGCATCAGGGCCACGCTGCAGGCAGTGCCGGTACGCGGCCGGGTGCTGGCCGCCAAGGCGCTGGTGGTGCTGTGCGTGATGCTGGTCTCCGGCGTGCTGATCGGCGGCGTGGCGACCGGCGCCGTCTACCTGGTGCTGTCAGCCGACGCCTTCGGCGGCGCGGCGGCCCTGCCGGCCGGCCGGACCGCGCTCGACCTGCTGCGGGTCGGGGTGTTCTGCGGCCTGGTCTCGGTGATGACGCTGGGCGTCGGCGCCGCCGTACGCAGCGCGGCCGGGACGCTGAGCGTGGTGTTCATGCTGCTCATGGGCCTGCCGCTGGTGCTGGTCATGACCGGGAGCCAGGTCGCGCTCGAGGTGTCGATGCGCATGCCGACGTTCGCGGGACTGGCCTTCATGGACAGCGCGGACAACCTGACAGGCGGGCCGATCCCGTACTCGGCGGGCGAGGGCCTGGCCTGGCTGCTGGCCTGGACGGCGGCGGCGCTCGCGGCCGGCCATGCCGTCCTGCGCGGGCGCGACGCCTAGACTGCGGGCCGACGCGGGGAATGTCGTGACAGGCATGGGCTTGGGGGGTGTGGTGCCGGGAAGCGGATCGTTCGGCCGCCGGGTGGGCCGGGTGGTCACCGGCGTGCTGCTGGGCCTCGTCGAGGTGCCGTTCGCCGGGGTGGCCTGGCCGCTGTCCGCGCTCCCTGGACGCCCGGGACGGGCGGTCGCGCGGGTCCTGGCGCGCGGCACGGCCCGCCTCGTCGCGCTCGAACGCGCCAGGCTCGGCCACGACCCCGCCGGCGGCGGGCGCGGCGGCGGCCTGGGGTTCCTGGCCGCCCGTGGCGCGCTCGGCGTGCTGGGCGGGTACGTCGTCTGGTCCCTGGCGTTCCTCGGCGGGCTGCTGCTGCTCGGCGGCCTGTGGGACCTGGTCTGGGGACGTCCGGACGCCGTCCCGGTGAACCTGCCGGGCGTGCGCCTGATCACCCGCAGCGGGATGCTCGGGATCACCGGCGGCCTGGTGCTGCTGGCGCTGGCCGTGCCCGCCCTGCTCGGCCTGGAGGCCGCCGAACGCCGCCTCGCCGACCACCTGCTCGGCCCTGGACGCCAGGAACGCATGCGCCGGCGGATCGCCGAGCTGACCGCCAGCCGTTACGGGATCGTCCAGGCCGTGGACGACGAGCGCCGCAGGATCGAACGCGACCTGCACGACGGCGTGCAGCAGCGCGGCGTCGCCCTGGCCATGCTCCTCGGCCGGGCCAAGCACGGCGCCGACCCGGCCAGGAACGCCGAACTGGTGGCCGAGGCCTACGCCGAGTCGCGCCGCCTGCTCGACGAGCTGCGCAGCGTGGCCTGGCGCATCTACCCGACCGCGCTCGACGAACTGGGCCTGCGCGCCGCGCTCGCGGGCGTGGCCGAACGCACCAGCGTGCCGGTGACCGTCCACTACGGGCTGACCGGGCGGCCGGCCTCGGAGATCGAGACCGCGCTGTACTTCGTCGTGCGCGAGGCGATCACCAACGCGGTCAAACACGCCGGCGCCCATGACATCCTGGTCGTGGTGAGCGAGGACGAGCGGACGGTGCGCGTGGCGATCTCGGACGACGGCGGCGGCGGGGCCGACCCTTCTGGCGGCGGGCTGGCGGGGCTGGCCAGGCGGGTGAAGGCGCTC
>NZ_JABCPZ010000099.1 GCF_013283785.1 Nonomuraea antri | reverse complement strand
ATATGGGGCCGCACCGTACGGGGCCGCGCCGTACCCCGGGGCGAACATCGGGGCGAACACCGGGCCGGGCGGGGTGCCGCATCCGGTGGGGAACACCGTCCCGCCCAAGTGGCAGCCGGGCGTTCCGGTGTCGCAGGCGGTCACCCAGCGATCGCGCCGCCCGGCCCGCAGGACGGCGGCGTTCGCGGTGTCGGTCGCCGCGGCCGCGGTGGCGGTGGTGCTCGTCGTGGTGGTCATGCAGCCGCCGCCGAACGAGCCGGTGACCAACCCGACGGACAGCCCCGCGACCAGGCTGCTCGGCCAGCCGTCGGAGGAACCGCCGGACGAAACCTCGGACGACGAGACCACGACCCCCACCGAGGACGCCGCCAAGGTCGATCTGCTCACCCCCCAAGGCGTCCGGACGGCGATCGCCGCGCTGAAGCCGGTCATGGGCGGCACCAAGGTCTTCCGCGCGGTGATCTACCCCGAGTACGCCATGGTGGACGCCCCGGTCAAGGGCGACGAGCACGCGATCGACGTGTTCTCCTACCGCGACGGCCAGGCCAAGCTCGACCGGCACGGCAGCACGTCCAGGGACGCGCCGGTGGACCTGATGAAGTTCGACTGGGACGTCCTGCCCGCGCTGTTGCGCAAGGCCGACCAGGACCTGGGCGTGCGCAAGCCCAAGAGCCGCTACCTGATCGTGGACACCTCGGTCGACTTCTCCGGCGTGCGCGAGACGGTGCGCGTCTACGTCTCGGACGACCACCGCTCCGGCTACCTGGTCGCGAACACCCGGGGCAAGGTGATCACGATGTACCCGGCCGACAAGTAGCCGGGACTCATCGCGGGTTCCCCTCGTGGGCCGGGCGGTGCGGGGTGGCGTGGATGTGCGTGCGCATCCCCTGCGGGTCGAACAGGATGAGCAGTTCGACCGCGCCGCCGTCCGCGCTGCCCAGCCAGTGCGGCAGGGACGTGTCGAACTCGGCCGCCTCACCGGCCGGCAACGTCAGGTCGCGCTCACCGAGTACGAGTCGCAGGCGTCCGCTGAGCACGTACAGCCATTCGAAGCCGTCGTGGGTCTGCGGGGCGGGCACGAGCGGTTCCGGCCGGGCCGGGATGATCATTTTGAACGCCTGAACCCCGCCGGGCCGCCTGGACAGCGGCACGAAGGTCATCCCGAACCGGTGGATCGGCGTGAGATGGATCCTGGGGTCGCCGGTGCGCGGGGCGCCGACCAGGTCGTCCAGCGGTACGTCGTAGGTGCGGGCCAGCGGCAGCAGCAACTCCAGCGTCGCCCGGCGCTGCCCGCTCTCCAGCCGTGACAGGGTGCTCTCCGAGACGCCGGTCACCGTCGCGAGCTCGGCCAGGGTGATGCCGCGGTGCCGACGCAGCGCGCGAAGCCGCGGGCCGACGCCGCCGAGCACCGCGTCCAGGTCGTCGTCCATCGAGGCCATCCTGCCATCTTGCCAGAACCGCAAGTTTTCGTGCCATTTCGAGCACCGCTGGTGAGACTGGGCGGACACCTACGCGAGGAGACCCGATGAACGCCACCGACGCGGACACCTTCTGGGACGACCTGTACGCGGCGCGACCGCCGGCCGCCGACCCGCGGCCGAACGTCCGCCTCACCGAGGTGGTCGCGAGCCTGCCGCCTGGCGACGCGCTGGACCTGGGCTGCGGCGCCGGCGGCGACGCGCTGTGGCTGGCCGGACGGGGCTGGCGCGTCACCGCCGCCGACCTCTCGGCCGTGGCGGTCGAACGGCTCGCGGCGCTCGCCCGCACCCGCGGCGCTCGCCCGCACCCGCGGCCTGGGCGAGCGCGTCGCCGCCGTCCGGCACGACCTGCGCGGATCCTTTCCTGACGGCGAGTTCGACCTGATCTGCGCCCACTACCTGCACACCCCCTTCGACCTGGACAGATCGTCCGTGCTGCGGACGGCCGCGCACGCGTTGCGGCTTGGCGGACGGCTGCTGGTCGTGGACCACGGCTCGACCGCGCCGTGGTCGTGGAACCAGGACCAGGACGTCCGATACCCGAGCCCGGACGAGGTCGCCGCTGGTCTGGCACTGGACGCGCCGACGTGGACGATCGAGCGGGCCGACACGCCCCGCAGAATCGCGACCGGCCCGGACGGAAGCACCGCCGAGGTCACCGACCACGTACTCCTCATCCATCGCACCCCGTGACAACACAGGAAGGAAGCCACCATGTCCGCCACCACGCGCCGACGTCGTGACACCCCGCCGCCCAGGACCGGGAGCGGCGAGGCCGAGGTCCTGCGCGGGTTCCTCGACTACCTCCGGACCTCGGTCGCCGCGAAGGTCGAGGGCGCGCGGGGACCGCGGGTGCGCACCGCCGCGGTGCCCTCGGGCACGAACCTGCTCGGCCTGCTCAACCACCTGACCTTCGTCGAACGCGCGATCTTCCTCGGCGAGGACGTCACGGACTGGCAGGCGACGTTCCATGCCGCACCGGAGGACGGCGTGGCCGAGGTCGTCGCCCGCTACCGCGAGACGGTCGAACGCGCCAACGACGTCCTCGACGGCTGCACCGACCTGGCCGCGCCCGTCCCCAGACCGCACCAGGACCAACAGCCGCGCCGGGAACGTCCGGCGCCGAGTGTCCGCTGGGCGCTCACCCACATGATCGAGGAGACCGGCCGCCACGCCGGCCACGCGGACATCCTCCGCGAACTGATCGACGGCACGACCGGCCGCTGACCGCCGACCGGCACCTCTCATTGAGCAATCGATTTCCCGAGAAACACTCCAACCTCTTGACGATCACGGGCCAGCGCTTGTAATTTCCGAGAAATCGATTGCTCATCTTACTCCCTCCGCACCCCCACTCAGCCAGGAGAGAGCCGTGTTCAAACCCGCCCTGGTCGCCCTGCTGGCCACGACCTTCATCACCGCCCCCGCAAACCCCGTCCCCACGGCCGCGGCCGGTTCGCCGCCGTCGAGTTCGTTCTTCTCCACCGTCCAGCTCGACTCCGCCGCCTCCGTCGGCGCGCCCGTCGTCGGTGACAACCTCAACCACGGCGACCTGTGGCCGTCCTGCTGGTCCGGCGACGACCACGTCTACACCGCCTACGGCGACGGCGTCGGCTACGGCGGCGCGTACAGCGACATCGGTGTGGCCAGGATCTCCGGCACCCCGGGCAACCTGACCGGGCACCAGCTCGCCATCGGCGAGCGGGTCGGCCAGGTCTGGACGGCGAACCACACCCGCAAGCCCACCGGCATGGCCTGCGTGGACGGCACGCTCTACCTGGCCGTCCAGGACCTGGCGCTGGACTTCGACGACGCCCCGGCGGCCACCGTCGCCAAGTCCACCGACCACGGCCAGACCTGGACCTGGAACCGCTCGGCCCCGATGTTCGGCGGCGGGGTGTTCACCACGATCATGTTCCTGGACTACGGCAAGGACTACGCCAACGCCCCCGACGGCTACGTCTACGCCTACGGACTCGACCACAACTGGCGTGACTCGTTCGCGAACCGGGTGCCCGACCCGGTGGACGTCTACCTGGCCAGGGTCCCGCGCGGTTCGGTGCAGAACCGCTCGGCCTGGCAGTTCGCCAGCGGCTTCACCGCCACCGGCGAGCCGGTCTGGTCGGCCGACATCTCCCGCCGGGTCCCCGTGCTGCATGACGACCGGCGGATCTACCAGGACGTCTACACCGCCGGCCGGGTGGAGAACCTGAGCGTGATCAGCCAGGGCGGCGTGGTCTACAACAAGCCGCTCAACCGCTACCTGTACACGTCGTGGACGGAGTACACCTTCGAGTTCTACGAGTCGCCCACGCCGTGGGGCCCGTGGAAGCACTTCGCCACCAAGGACTTCGGCGGCTACCCGTGGACGCGTACCAAGCACGGCGGCTACGCCACCACGATCCCGTCCAAGTACATCAGCGCCGACGGCAAGTCGATGTGGCTGCAGTCCAACGTCTGCCCGTGCGGCGGCGGCTACCCGCACGGCGAGCACTACGCGTACACGTTCTCGCTGCGCAAGATGCGCCTGGAGCCGCACGCCGCGAGCACCCCCGCCAACCGGCCGGATGCGGGGCGCAACCTCGCGCGCGAGCCGGGCACGGTGGCGATCGAGCGGGCCACCCACTACGGCAACACCGCCTTCTACAACGACGGGAACAGGTCGCACAGCGAGGACGACTGGAACGACGAGCGCAAGCCTGCGAGCTGGTGGGGTTACACCTGGCCGCGCGAGCACCTGATGAACAAGGTCGTCTACACCACCGGGCGGATGTTCGGCGACGGCGGCTGGTTCGGCGGCGGGCTGAAGGTCCAGGTGCGCCGCGGCAACCGGTGGATCGACGTCAGCGGCCTGCGAATCACCCCCGACTACCCGTTCAACGAGACGGCCGGCTCGAACCGCACCTACGAGCTGGGCTTCCACCCGATCGCGGGGGACGGGGTGCGTGTCATCGGCGCCGCGGGCGGTACCCGCACGTTCACCTCGCTGGCCGAGCTGGAGGTGTACTACGCGGGCGCGCCGGGGCGCATGTACGGCGGTTCGCCCACCGACTTCACCGGTGACGGCAAGGACGACATCGTCACGTTCACGCACGGCCCGAGCGCGGACGTCTACACCGCCGCCTCCACCGGGACCGGGTTCGGCGCCGCGGGCAAGGCGCACGACTTCTTCGCCCCGGACGGCGAGACCCCGTACACCGGCGACTTCACCGGCGACGGCAGGGACGACATCGTCACGTTCACGCACGGCCAGAACGCCGACGTCTACGTCGCCGCAGCCAACGCCGCCGGAACCGCGTTCGGCGCCAGTGGCAAGTGGCACGACCACTTCGCGCTCAGCGGCGAGATCCCGGCCGTCGGCGACTTCGACGGCGACGGCAAGGACGACATCGCCACCTTCACCCGCGGCGCCGGCGCGGACGTCTACGTGGCGCTGTCCACCGGGACGAGCTTCGGCGCCTCGTCGCGCTGGCACGCCGACTTCGCCCCCGGCGCCGAGTTCCCCGCGGTCGGCGACGTGAACGGCGACGGCAAGGACGACCTCATCGTCTTCACCCAGGGCGCGAGCGCGGACGTGTACGTGGCGCTGTCCACCGGCACCTCGTTCGGTCCCGCGGTCAAGGCGCACGACGACTTCGCGGCCGGCGCCGCCCAGCCGCGCGTCGGCGACTTCGACGGCGACGGCAGGGACGACATCGCCGCCTTCGGCAACGACGTCGCGGCCGACGTCCACGTGGCCCTGTCCGAAGGGGCGCCGTCCGAGGGGGCGCGCTTCGGTACGGCCGCCCGCTGGCACGACGACCTGGCCGGGCCCGGCGAGTTCCCGTACGTCGGCGACTACGACGGCGACGGCAAGGACGACGTGGCCGTCTTCACCCAGGGCACCACCGCGGACGTGGTGGTGCGGCTGTCCACCGGCGGCGCGTTCGCGGGCGGCGGCACCTGGCACGACTCGTTCGGGCTGCCGGGGGAGACCGCGCTCTGACCGGACCCTGACCCTTCCCAGCGTGCCCGGCTAAAATGCATATGCGACTACTTGTCGGGCACGGAAGGCATCCATGATGCGGAACGGCCGGACCAGCACGACGAAGACGCACGCCCTGGCGGCCCTGGTGACGGCGTCGCTCCTGGTCGCCGCCGGATGCACGGCGGGCGGACCGGGCACCCCGAGCGCCCCGCAGGAGCGGCCCCCGGTGGCCAAGCTCGCGATCACCCCGGCGCACGGGACGAAGAAGGTCGCCCCCGACACCGCGGTCAGCGTCAAGGTCACCGACGGGAAGGTCACCAAGCTCACCGTCACCGACGCCAAGGGCCGCGAGGTGCGCGGCGCCGTGGCCGCCGACGGCGCCTGGCGGCCCCGGTGGACGCTGCGCACCGCCACCGCCTACACCGTGAACGCCGCCGCGACCGGCACCGACGGCAAACCGGTCACCGCGCGCGCCACGTTCACCACGCTGAAGCCGAAACGCGTGCTGGAGAGCGGCATGTCACCACTGGACGGCGAGATGGTCGGCGTCGGCATGCCCGTGCAGCTCCTGCTGTCGCGCCCGGTCACCGACGACCGGTACCGGTCCGCGATCGAACGCGCCCTGGTGGTGCGCATGGACAAGCCGGTCGAAGGGGCGTGGAGCTGGGTCAGCGACCGGGAGGTCCAGTTCAGGCCGCGCGAGTACTGGCCGGTCGGGCAGAAGGTGACCGTGGTCGCGCACCTCGCGGGGTTGCGGGCGGGTGACGGGATCTGGGGCACCAAGGACCGGTCGCTCACGTTCACCGTCGGCCCCCGCCACATCACCAAGGTGAGCGCCACGGAGCACCGGGCCGTGGTGACGGCGGACGGCGAGGTGGTCAGGACGATCCCGGTCAGCCTCGGCAAACCAGGCGACGACAGCTACTCCGGGATCATGATCGCCCAGGAGAAGGCCGCGGACATGGTCATGGACTCGGCCACCACCGGCAACCCGGGCGCCTACCGCATCCCGACCAAGTGGAACGTCCGCATGACCTACAGCGGCACGTTCTTCCACTCCGCCCCCTGGTCCACCGACTCGCAGGGCAACGCGAACGTCTCGCACGGCTGCATCAACGCCAGCCCGGCCAACGCGCGCTGGTTCTACGACTTCACCCAGCGCGGCGACATCATCCAGGTCACCGGGACGTCGCGGAAACTGGAGTTCGGCAACGGGCCGACGCCGTGGGCGAAGTCGTGGGAGGACTGGCTGGCCGGCAGCGCCCTGGGCAAACCCATCAACGGCGACTGACCGCCCGCGCCCATGGCCGGTGCCCGGTGACCGCCGACCGCGTCCCCGGAAAGCCGGTCACTACCGCTGCCCGACCCGGCGATGGCGACGACGGCGGCGGAGCACGGCCGCGGTCGCGGCAACCCCGACCGCCACGGCGAGCGCCGCCGCGAGCCGAGCCGGGCCCACCGCCGCCACCCAGCCGGACACCACCCCCTGCGCCGCGACCACCGCGCCCACGATCGGGTCGTCCGCCGCCCCACCGGCGAAGACGCGCAGCTCGTACCAGCCGTAGTAGGCCACGTACAGCCCGGCCAGGACGAGCAGCCCGCCGCTGATCCTGGACACGTACGGCAGCACCCGCCGCACCCGGGCGACCGCCGCGGCCCTGGCCAGCGCCACGGCCAGCGACAGCACTGCCACCACCAGCCCCATCCCGGCCGCGTACGCCACGAAGGCGGCCACCCCGCCGAGCAGCCCGGCGCCCGACAGCGAGGCCGACGTCACCGCCAGGAACGGCCCGACCGTGCACGACAGCGACGCCACCGCGTACGACACGCCGTACCAGAACAGCGACGGCAGCGAGGCGGCCGGCCGGCCCGAGGCGACGCCGGGGACCCGGAGCAGCAGTTCGCGGCCGCTCAGCAGCCACACGCCCAGCGCGGTCAGCCCCACGCCGATGACGATCGTCACCCACGGCAGCCAGCGGCCGACCGACACCGCCAGCACGCTGACGACCAGCCCGAACAGCCCGAACACGGTGACGAACCCGGCCGTCATCGCGGCCGACAGGGTCAGCGCCCGGCCGACCGGGCCGCGGCGGGGGCCGTCGCCGGAGATCAGCAGGGTGAGGTAGGCGGGCAGCATGGCGAACCCGCACGGGTTGAACGCGGCGACGGTCCCCGCGGCCACCGCGAGCGCGAGCGGAAGCTCCGTGATCACCGCTGCCCCGCTCCGGCGGGCGCAAGCGCGGGCGCGGGCGGGCCGGCCGGGGTCATCCGGTCAGCCTCTTGAGGTGGCCGTTCAGCTTGTCCTGGTCGAGCGGCCCGGAGACCTTCTGTGGGGACCCGTCGGGCTTCATGAACACGAACGTGGACTGCTCGCTGACGCCCAGCTTCGTCCACACCGCGCCTTTCCGGTCCGAGAGTTGCACGATGTCGCCGGTGCCGGTGCGCTGCACGAACTCCTTCATCGCGGCCTCGGTGTCCAGCCCCGCCACGCCGACGAACGTCACGTCGCGGTTCGCGGCGGCGGCGGCCTTGACGGCCGGGGCCTCGGAGCGGCACTTCGGGCACCAGGGCGCCCAGAACCAGAAGACCACCGGCCGGCCCGCCAGGCTCGTCCCCTGGAACGGCTCGCCGTTCAGCGTCGTGGCGGTGAATCGCAGCGACTCGGGCACGTTCGCGACGGACGTCCCGGCAGGCGCGGGGGCGGATGTGGACGCGGACGCGGACGCGGAGGGAGCGGGCGCCGACAGCGGGGCGTCGGTGCGTGCCGGATTGGCCTGTTCGTCCCAGGCCGTCCCGCCGCACCCGCCGGCCAGCAGCGCCACCGCGGCCACCACGACCGTCGCCACCCGGCCGGTCGGCGCCATCCTGCCGGCCGTCGCCATCCGCACACTCGGGGCCGTCCGTCCGGGCGTGGCCGGCGCATTCGGTTGGATCATGCGCAAAGCGTAGAAGCACCCAGCACCGCCAGACCTTACGAGCCCATGACGGCCTCCCGGCTTGGCCACGGGCGGTTATGGATCTGGCACAGTCCGCGATGCCGCCCGCCCCCGCGTCGGCATACTTGCCGCCGACGTACTGGACTTTCAGCGCTTGCGAGGGGGAGGCATGACGATCGCGCGGCCCGTCGAGGCGCGGGCCCCGGTCGCCGCGGGCACCGGGCGGCGGCGGGTGAGCCCAGGCTGGGCGCCCGCCGCGCTGGTGCTGGCGGCGGCGGTGGGGTTGCTCTGCCGGTTCGAGGTGCCGCCGGCCGAGGTGGCGTGGTTCGCCGGCTATCTCGCCGCCGGGGTCGTGCTGCCCGGCACCCTGCTCTGGCGCGCGCTGGGCTGCGGCGGCGGCCTGCCGCTGCCCGCCGACCTGGCCGCCGGGCTCGCGCTCGGCTACGCGGCCGAGGTGGCGGCGTACCTGGTGGCGCGGGCGGCGGGGGTGCCGCAGGCGACGCCGCTGTGGGCGGTGGCGGTGATCGCCGTGTTCCTCGCCGTGCCCCGGCTGCGCGCGTGCTGGAGAGGCGGCGGGGGCGCGCGGGTGCCGCTGTGGTGGGCCTGGACGGTGTCGGCGTTCCTCGGCTACTTCCTGGCGCGCACCGCGGCGCCGTTCTTCCGCTCGCACGGGCTGACCGCGCCCGGCAACGGCTTCCCCTACGTGGACCTGCCCTACCATCTCGCCCTGCTCGGCGAGCTCAAGCACCACCTGCCGCCCGAGCTGCCCTCGGTGCTCGGCGAGCGGCTGTCCTACCACTGGTTCGGCTACGCGGAGATGGCCGCCACGAGCTGGGCCACCGGGATCGAGCCGCAGACGCTGCTCTACCGGTTGTCCGGGCTGCCCATGCTGGCGGCGTCCGTGACGCTGCTCGCGGTGATCGCCTGGCGGCTGACCCGCCGCTGGTGGCCGGGGGTGGCGGCGCTCGGGCTGATCTGCTTCGCGAGCTCGCCGGAGCCGCACGGCATCGAGCTGTTCACCGGACGCCCGCTGTTCACCACCTGGATCAGCCCGACCCAGGCGTTCGGCACGGTGCTGTTCGCCGCGGTGGTCCTGCTGCTCACCGGGTGCCTGCACGGGGGCAGGCGGCCGTGGGCGGCGGTGGCGGTGTTGCTGCTGGCGCTGACCGGGGCGAAGGCGACGTTCCTGCCGCTGCTGCTCGGCGGGCTGGTACTGGCGCTGGCGGTGCGCTGGGCGGCCGATCGCCGTCCGCACCGGCGGACGCTGGCGGCGATCGGGATCACGCTCGCCTGTCTCGCCGTCGCGCAGCTCGTCGTGTTCGCCGGGGCCAGGCAGGGGATGGGCGTCGACCCGCTGGCCACGATGCGCCGCGTGTGGGGCGTGGCGGCCGGGCTGAACCTGTCCGACGCGCTCACCGCGCCACTGGCGCCCTCGCTCTGGCTGGCCGTCGTCGGTCTCGGCTGCCTGGCCTGCGTGTACGCGGGGGCGTTCGGGCTCGTCGCGCGGCTGGAGCTGGTACGCGACCCGGTGGTGCTGACCCTGGCCGGGATCGGGCTGAGCGGGATCGGGGCGGTGTTCGTCCTCGGGCATCCGGCGGCTTCGCAGCTGTATTTCCTGGAAGGGGCCAGGCCGTATCTCGCGCTCGCGGCCGCCGTCGGCTGCTGGGCGCTGGTCGCGCGCGAGACGTCACCGCGCTGGTGGGCGCGGCCGGCGATGGCCCTGGCCGCGGGCGCGGGGGTCGCGGCGGCCGTCGCGTACCTGCTGGGACTGCCGCTGCCGATCATCGGCGTGCCCGAGCCGGTCCTGCCCGTCCGGGTGGCGGGGGAGCAGGCGCTGCCCGTCGTGCTGCCCTACCTGGTGCTCGCGGTCGTCGTGCTCGGGGTGCGGCTGCTGCTGCGGCCGCCGGGGGTGGTGATGCTGGCGCTGGTCACCGGGTTCCTGGTGCCGTCCGCGCATCTGACGCTGGTGCCGCCCGTGTCGGCGGGGACAGGCCGGCGCACCGTGCCCGACGGGGCGCTGGAGGCCGGACGGTGGCTGCGTGACCACTCCCGCCCGGACGACGTCGTGGCCACCAACGCGCACTGCCGCCCGCCCGGCAGGCGGGGCTGCGACAGCCGGCACTTCTGGGTGGCCGGCTACACCGAGCGCCGGGTGCTCATCGAGGGCTGGGCGTACGCGGAGAGCACTCTGGCACGCGCGCCCGGCGCCGGCGTGCCCTACCTGGACCTGCCCTACGCCGACCAGGCCCGGCTCGCCGCCAACGACGCCGCGTTCCGCGCCCCCACGCCCGAGACCCTGAGACGGCTGAACCGCGCGTACGGCGTCCGCTGGCTCCTGGTCGACGCCTCGGACCGGCGGTCGACGCCCCCGCTCGCGGAGCTGGGCAGGCACGCGGCACTGCGGTTCCGCCACGGCGACTGCCTGGTCTACCAGATCTGACGGTCCCCACTGACGGAAGGCGGGGAGCGGCCGTGACGGCCGCTCCCCGCCGCGATACGGCTAGCGCAGCACCCGGTACAGGGTCGAGGTGAGCGTCGCCTTCTCGTCGTCCTGGTCGATGGACCACATCATGGAGCCGCCCAGCCCCTTGGTCCTGATGTAGAGGGCCTTCTGCAGCACCGTCCACGGGTCGTCGTAGGACCAGAAGTCGTTGCCGTCGTAGAGCCACACGGTGCCGGTGCGCACGTCACGGAAGCGCTTGCCGGGCTTCTTGGCCAGGGTCTTGTAGTCCTCGGTGCCCGCCACGCCGCTGCTCGGGGCCGGTCCGGTGGCCGCCGCGTACAGGCCGTTGCCCTTCGACTTCACGCCCGTCCAGCCCTGGCCGTACGAGGGCACGCCGACCACGATCTTCCTGGCCGGGGCGCCGTTGGCCAGGTAGTGCCGGACGGTGGCGTCCACGCTGTACTTGACCGGGCTCGGGTCACGCGGGTCGGTGTACAGGTTGCCGTTGTGCCCGGTCCGCAGCTCCCACGGGCCGTGCAGGTCGTAGCCCTGGACGGTGGCGAAGTCGAGGATCTTGAAGACCTCCTTCACCTCGAACCCGGCCTCGATCTTGGCCGGGGCGGCCGGCAGGTAGGCGCTCATCTGCAGGCGCGGGTTCACCTCGTCGAGCTGGCGGCGCAGCTCGGCGGCGAACAGCGTGAAGTTCTGCTTGTCCTCGGGCCGGATGATGTTGCCGTCGTTGCCCGCGGAGCCGGGCCACTCCCAGTCGAGGTCGATGCCGTCGAACACGCCGGCGCCGGTGCCCGCGGGCAGGCCGGGCAGGTTGCCCTTGATCCACAGGTCCACGCAGGAGGCGGCGAGCTTCGCGCGGGACTCCGGCGTCAGCACGGCGTCGGAGAAGTACTTCGAGCCGCTCCAGCCGCCCAGCGAGATCTGCACGCGCAGCCCGGGGTGCTTGGCCTTGAGCTTCTTGAGCTGGTTGAGGTTGCCCCGCAGCGGCTGGCCCTCGGCGTCGGCGACGCCGTCCACGCTCTGCTCGGCCTTCATGGGGATCTCCCAGTCGGCCCAGGAGTCGGCGCTGACGCAGCCGCCGTCCTCGCTGACGTTGCCGAAGGCGTAGTTGATGTGGGTGAGCTCGGCGGCGGCTCCGCTGGTGTCGACGTCCTTGACCTGGTAGTTGCGGCCGCTGTAGATGCCCCACTGGATGAAGTAGGCGACCCGCTTGAAGCGGTCCTCGCGGTCGGGGTGGTTCTGGGTCTGCGCGAGGGAGGGTGCGGCCGTCGCGGTGAGGCCGGCGGCGAGTGCCGTGACCAGCAAGGGCCGGAGGAATCTGCGCACGTGATCTCCAAGGTTGAACTAATAAGAAACTTTCTTAAAAGTTTCGCGCCTGGAGCGTATGGATCGGCTGAATGACCAGTCAACGAAGACAGACGATCGTTCTGCATGCCGGACGGCCGATTCTGCATGCCGGATCACGCGTTCTGCATAGTGGACCGGGCCGGCTTCACGGCCCGGTCCACGCGACGGCTCAGGAGTTGCCGTAGAGCGTGTCGATCACGTCGGCGTACTTGGCGTGGATGACGCGGCGCTTGAGCGAGAACTTGGGCGTCAGCTCGTCGGTCTCGGTGGTCCACTCCACCGGCAGCAGCCGCCACTGCTTGATCTGCTGCACCCGGGCCAGGTGCGTGTTGGCCTCCTCGACCGCCGCCTCGATCTCGGCCAGCACCTCGGGCCGCTCGGCGAAGTCGGCCAGGCTCGTGTACTCCAGGCCGTTCGCCTGCGCCCACCTGGGCGCCATCTCGCCGTCGAGGGTGATCAGCGCCACCGGGTAGGGCCGCCGGTCGCCGTAGGCCAGCGCCTGGGCGATCAGCGGGTGCCTGCGCAGGAAGTTCTCGATCATGGACGGCGCCACGTTCTCGCCGCCGGCCGTGATGAACAGCTCCTTCTTGCGGTCGACGATGCGGTAGAAGCCGTCGTCGTCCACGGCGCCCACGTCGCCGGTGTGCAGCCAGCCCTCGGCGTCGAGCAGTTCGGCCGTGGCGTCGGCCAGGTTGCGGTAGCCGGAGGTGGCGATCGGGCCGCGCATCAGGATCTCGCCGTCCTCGGCGATGCGCACCTCGACGCCGGGCACGGCCGGGCCGACCGTGCCGAAGCGGTAGTTGGCCGGGCCGTTGGCGGTGAACGCGCCGGTGGTCTCGGTCATCCCGTAGACCTCCAGGATGTTGATGCCCAGCCCGGCGAAGAACCGCTGCACCTCCAGCGACAGCGGAGCGGCGCCCGAGCCCACCCAGGTGGCCCGGTCGAAGCCGATCAGCGCGCGGATGGTGGACAGCAGCGAGGCGTCGGCCTTCTCGTAGGCGACCCTGATCTCCTCCGGCGGGGTGGCGCCGTTCTGCCCGGCCTCGAAGTAGGCCACGCCGGCCGCCATGGCCTCGCGCACCTTCGCCTGCTGCTCCTCCGGCTGCGTGGTCATCAGGGCCTGCAGCCCGGCCATCAGCTTCTCCCACACGCGTGGCACGCCGAAGAACGTGACCGGCCTGGCCTGGCGTAACACCGCGGCCAGCTGGGTGGGGTCGGGGCAGAAGTGCACGTGCGAGGCCTTGAACAGCGGCAGGTACATGCTGAGCACGCGCTCGGCGATGTGCGCGTAGGTGAGGTAGGAGATCTGCGCGACCAGCGGGTCGAGCCGGCCGATCTCGTCGATGACGTCGACCTCGTAACACACGTTGGTGTGCGTCAGCGGGACGCCCTTGCAGGTGCCGGTGGTGCCCGAGGTGTACAGGACGGTCAGGACGTCGTCCGGCCGGATCGCCTCGTACCTGGCCGTCACGGCCGCGGCGTCGTGGCGCTCCCTGCCGAGCTCCACCAGCGCGTCCCAGGTCAGGTAGCGCTCGCCGGCCGGGCAGGCGTCCGGGTCGAGCACGATCACGTGCTCGATGTGCGCCAGCTCGGCCAGCGCGCTCTCCCAGCGGGCCAGCTCGGCCCGCCCGCCCAGGACGGCCACCTTCGCCCGGCAGTCGCCCGCGATGTAGGCGATCTGCTCGGGCGCCAGGGTGGCGTAGACGCTGATCGGGACCGCGCCCGCGTGCAGCGCGCCGAGGTCGGCCAGGACGTGCTCGGTCCTGTTGACCATCATCAGCGCGACGCTGTCGCCCGGCTCGACGCCCAGCGCGATGAAGGCGGAGGCCAGTTCCATGACGCGCTGCCGGGCCGCCGCGTAAGTGAGCGTGTCCCAGCCCTCGTCCTTCGGCATCGAATAGGCGGGAGCGTCGGGATGCGCCGCGGCGATGTCCGCGAACTGGGCGCATATCGTGCGCCCGGCGATTTCGCCCAGGATGGCGGACCGCTGGTCGAGAATTCGGGGGTCGGCCATGCGCGTCTCCAATCAGTGACCACTTACCGGCTTGCTGTATCTGAACACGCGGCCTTTCCCCTGACAAGCCCTCAGATGTCTTTCAGTTCGGCCTCCAGCAGGTGACGTACCATGTCAGGAAAATTCACCGTCGGCCGCCAGCCGGTCGCCGCCCGCAGCCGGCTCGCGTCGCCGATCAGCGGGCCGCCGTTGCGGCGCAGCACGGCCGGGTCCTCGCGCACGTGGTCACGCCAGTCCAGCCCGGCCAGGCCGAAGGCGATGGCGGCGAACTCGCCCACCGTGTGCGGCTCGCCGGTGGCCACGACGAAGTCGTCCGGCTCGGGCGCGCGCAGGATCGCCGCCATGGCGGCCACGTAGTCGGGGGCGTGGCCCCAGTCCACGGTGGCCGCCAGCGAGCCGAGCGTGACCTGCTCGCCACGCGCCGCGGCCCGGACGATCTTGCGTGAGACGAAGTCCGGCCGCCGCAGCGGCGACTCGTGGTTGTAGAGGATCCCGGCCGAGACGAACAGGCCCTGCCGCCGGTAGGCGCGGCAGTGCAGCAGCCCGGCCGCCTTGGTGATCCCGTACAGGGTGGTGGGCCGCAGCGGCGTGGACTCGTCCTGGACGGGGGTATCGGGCTCGCCGAAGACGTGCGAGGAGGCCGCGTAGAACAGCCGCGCGGCCGGGGCGTGCGCCAGCAGCGACTCGGCGAAGTACGTCACCGGCAGCACGTTCACCTCGTACGAGGCCCGCGGGTCCGACGGCGCGTCCTGGGCCGAGCCCTGCACCGCGGCCAGCAGGTAGACCTCGTCCGGCGCGACCTCCTTGACCAGCCCGGACACCTCCTCCCCACGGGTGATGTCCGCGTCGCCCCGGCCCACGGCCACCACGTCGTCGCCGCGCCGCGCCAGCAGCTCGCGCAGCAGCGTGCCGTCCTGGCCGTAGGCGCCGACCACCAGGCTGGTGGCCACGGCTCACACCACTTCCATGGCCGGCAGCGGGAACACCAGCCGGCCGCCGGAGCCCAGGAAGTCGCGCTCGCGGGCGACGATCGCGTCCCGGTAGATCCACGGCAGCACCAGGAACTGGTCGGGGCGGCGCGCCCTGGCCTCCTCCTCCGAGACGATCGGGATGCCGGTGCCGGGCGTGAAGCAGCCGTACTTGTCCTGGTTGACCTCGGCGATGCACGGCAGATCGGCCTCGCCCAGCCCGCAGTACTGCAGGATCACGTTGCCCTTGGTCGAGGCGCCGTACCCGAGCGTGAGCAGGCCCTTGTCCGCCGAGGCGGTCAGGAACTCGCGCAGCCCGTCGCGGTGCTCGGCGGCCCGGCTCGCGAAGCCCTGGTAGTCCAGGCCGCGCTCGCCCGCGCGGATGCGCGCCAGCGCCGCCTCGTCGGGCACGCGCGCGGACTCGCGCCTGGCCAGCACCACCGACAGGCTGCCGCCGTAGATCGGGTTCAGCTCGGCCTGGACGACCTTCAGCCCGGTGCGCTCGGCCATCCACTCGATCTGGGCCAGCCCGTAGTAGTCCAGGTGCTCGTGGCAGACCACGTCGTACGCGGTCGTCTCGATCATCGCGGGCAGGTAGCTCTGCTCGGTCACCCAGACGCCGTCGCCGGCCAGCAGGTCGCGCACCTCGGCCATGAACTCCATCGGCCGCGGCAGGTCGTAGAACATCGCGATGGACGTGACCACCTTCGCCCGCCGCCCGCCCAGCAGCTCGCGGGAGAAGAAGCCGGGGATCAGCTCGATGTGCGGCGGGTAGTAGCCGCGGAAGAACTCCGCCGCCGGGTCGACGCCCACCAGGTCCGGGCCGTCGGCGGGGTAGGCCGACAGCAGCGTGCCGTCGTTGCTGCCGATGTCCACGACCAGGTCGCCGGGGCCGAGGTCGACCAGCTCGCGGATGGCCGCCACCTTGCCCCGCAGGTGCTCGACCATGGCCCGGTTGAGGCTGGAGCGGTAGCCGTAGCCCTCGCCGTACATGAGGCCGAAGTCGGCGGTGTGGCGCAGCTGCACCAGGCCGCAGCCGGCGGGGGAGCAGACCACCAGCTCCAGCGGCACCATCGGCACCTGCTCGTCGCGGCGGCGCGGGAAGACGCCGGTGAGCGCCTGCGGGCCGAGGTCGAGCACGGGCAGCAGCTCGGTGTTGTCGCAGATGCGGCAGCGGTCGATGACCGTCGAGATCGTCATGAGTTCTCCAGGTCGTGCTCGACCATGAGCTGGATCAGTTCGGCGAAGCGGGTGCGCGGCTCCCAGCCCAGCGCCTCCTTGGCCTTGGACGCGTCGCCGGCCAGGTAGTCGACCTCGGCCGGGCGGAAGTAACGCGGGTCGACCTCGACCAGGACGCGGCCGTTCCTGGCGTCCACGCCGCGCTCGTCCAGGCCCTCGCCCACCCACTCCAGCGGGATGCCGACGTGGGCGAAGGCCACCTCGCACAGCTCGCGCACCGAGTGGGTCTCGCCGGAGGCGATGACGTAGTCGTCGGCCTTGGGCTGCTGCAACATCAGCCACATGGCCTCGACGTACTCCTTGGCGTAACCCCAGTCGCGCTTGGCCGACAGGTTGCCGACGTACAGCCGCTCCTGCTTGCCCCGGGCGATCCTGGCCACCGCCATCGTGACCTTGCGGGTGACGAACACCTCGCCGCGCCTGGGCGACTCGTGGTTGAACAGGATGCCGTTGCAGGCGAACAGGTCGTACGCCTCCCGGTAGTTCACCGTGATCCAATAGGCGAACAGCTTGGCGCACGCGTACGGCGAGCGCGGATAGAAGGGCGTGCGCTCGGACTGCGCCGTGTCGGAGACGCCGCCGTACAGCTCCGAGGACGACGCCTGATAGAAGCGGGTGGAGATGCCCGCCTTCTTGATGGCGTCCAGGATGCGCAGCGTGCCGACGGCATTGGTCTCGGTGGTAAAGTCCGGCATCTGGAAGGAGATGTGCACGTGAGACTGGGCACCCAGGTTGTAGATCTCCTCGGGGGCCACCTGTTCGAGAATCCGGTTGAGACAGCTGGAGTCGGTCAGGTCGCCGTAGTGCAGCTGCAGGCGCCCGTCGCTGTGGGAGCCGCTGTACACGTGGTCGATCCGGTTGGTGTTGAAGTTCGAGGCCCGGCGGACGATGCCGTGCACCTCGTACCCCTGCTCCAGCAGAAATTCCGTAAGGTATGAACCGTCCTGACCGGTGATGCCGGTGATGAGCGCTCTCTTCATCCGCTGACTTTCAGTCTATTTTCATGAAATATAGGACAATGGGCGAGAAATGCTTGATCTTCATTCCGACCTATAATGAGTCGGATAATGTGCGGAGATTACTGCCCGCGATTCTTGAGCAGGGGCTCGACTGCGACATCCTGTTCATGGACGACAACTCGCCCGACGGCACGGGGAAGGTGCTCGACGAGTTCGCCGACGAGCACCCGCGCGTGCACGTGGTGCACCGGCCCGGCAAGCAGGGCATCGGCAGCGCGCACCAGGCCGGCATCGCCTGGGCCTACGAGCACGGCTACGCCTGGCTGATCACCATGGACTCCGACTTCGCGCACCCGCCCGAGTACCTGCCGGACTTCCTGGCCGCCGCCGAGCAGGGCGTGGACGTGGTGGTGGGGTCGCGCTACCTGCGCAGGACCGGCCTGCCCGGCTGGAGCCTGCGGCGCAGGATCCTGACCCGCACCGGCCACTTCCTGACGCTGACCATGCTCGGCATGCCCTACGACGCGACCGGGGCCTTCCGCTTCTACCGGCTGACGAGCGTGCCGCACGAGGCGTTCAAGCTGGTCGGGTCGACGGGCTACTCGTTCTTCTTCGAGAGCCTCTACATCCTGCATGTCAACCGCTTCTCGATCAGGCAGATCCCGATCCACCTGCCGGGACGCACGTTCGGCACCTCCAAGATGGACGGGGGCGAGGTGGCCACGAGCCTGCGGCTGCTGTTGTCGCTGTTCGTCCGCAAGCTGTTCACGCCCCGCCGGTTCCGGATCTCGCCTTGAGCCAGGTGATCACGTCGGCGGCGTCGGGCCAGTCCGGTTCCGGCGTGCCGACCACCGGGAACTGATCGTCGAGCGGTCCCTCGAACGCCGAGCGGGAGCCGACGGCGTCCCTGATCTGCGCCAGCGTGACGGTGGTGCGGGCGCCCACCTCCCACACGCCGCGCGCGTCGAGGTGGTCGGCGATCCACCGGCCGCACCACTCGACCGGGGCGAAGCTCTGCCTCGACTCGCCGGCGGTGTAGACCGTCCTGTCGTTCAGCATGTCGATGAGCACGCCCTTGTCGTTGGTCTCGCCGTACATGGGGCCGAGCCGGACGACCAGGTGGCCGGCGCACAACTCCTCCGCCTCGGCGCGGTTGGCGCCGTAGGGCTGGTCGGTCTGGGTGCGCGCGGAGATGCTGCTGATCTGGACGAACCTGTCCCACTCCCAGTCACGCAGGAACGCCGCGGTCTTGCCGACCGTCTCCGCGCGGTCCTCCCCGGGGTGGTGACGGGCCCAGAAGCGGCGCGAGGAGCAGGCCGCGTTGATCAGCACGTCGAACGGGCCGCTGCGGCGCGCCTCCTCGTACGTCTCCCGCGTGACCGGCACCGCGGCCGGCCCGAGTGCCTTGACGATGGCCGCGCCCACGAATCCGCGGGCGCCGGCCACGGCCACTCTGCCCGGCACGCTCACATCCGCTCCAGCGTGTGCGGCAGCGGCTCGACCTGCACCAGCGGCGGGTCGCACTCGTCCCACGGCTTGGTCAGCATGGCGATGAACGTCAGCGACGACACCGCGTACACGGTGTGCATGACCCCGGCCGGCGTCCTGGTGCACACGCCGCGCGAGACGTGGATGAACTCCTCGGGGCAGTCGGGGTCCTGCGCGTCGTCCTTGGTGACGAGCACGCCCTCACCCTCCACGAAGAGCAGGTACTCCACGAAGTGCGGGTGGTAGTGCAGCCCGCGTACCTTGCCCGGGTGCAGGTGCAACATGTTGAACTCGAGGATCGGCTCCGGCGGCACCCAGGTGAAGATGCCGCCGCGGCCATCCCTGATCGTTTCCAGATTGCACGAGGGCTTGAGCACTTCGATTTTCATGCGGCCTCCAGGGGAGGAAGTGGTGACAGGCTCTCGCCTTCGGTCCGGCTCGCGGGGAACTGGGCCGGACGTTTGGCATCAAGTCCTGATATTTCGTGATCGGGGGATGAACTTGGTTGATTGTTGCAAAAAATCGTGGCAAGGGGGTTGGGGGCCCTTCTCCGTATCAGGTTGTCTACCAGGTCTGCGGGGATGGCCGGGCCGACCGGCCCCGGGAACGCCGACGGCCGGCCACCAGAAGGCGGCCGGCCGCGGAGATGAGGATCGTCACCAGGGCGACGGCCCCGGCGGCGGCACCACCGGCGGACGGTCGTCGCAGGTGATCGTGTTGGGCAGCATCCACGGCGCGAGCCAGCCGTCGTTGCCGCCGAGATCCGTCAGCGCGAACTCCGAGCCGCCCGGCGGGAAGCCGAACGCGCCGCAGTTGTTCACGCCCACCGCGCCCACGTTGCGCGCGTCCACGTTCTCGAGCGTGGCCGACCCCTTCACCCGGGCGCTGACCACCGAGGTGCCGGCGCCGTCCACCCGGACGTCCTTGAAGTGCACGTTGGAGATGGAGTGGAGGTCCTTCACCGACCACTCGCTGACCAGCATGATCGCGTTGTACGTGTTGTCCAGGAAGTGGTTGCCCACCACCTGGACGTCGGCCGTGATGTCCTTCTCCAGCGCGTAGAACCAGATCGCGCCCAGCCCGATCTTCCAGTTCAGCTCGAACGTCCCGGCCCGGACCGTGGTGTTGTCCCTGATCCACAGGTGCCCGGTGAACGGCTCGGCGCCGAAGCGCGAGCCCACCTGGATGGCGCTGCCCTCGCGGATCGGGTCGGCGATCAGGTTGTTCGCCACCGTGTTGTCGGCGCCGCCGTAGATCGCGATGCCGTTGGCCAGCACCGGGGTCTGGATCGTGTTGCGCTCGAACGTGTTGCCCGTGTCGGAGAGCTTCTCCGACCACATGGCCAGGGCGTCGTCACCGGAGTTGCGGACGAAGTTGTTCGACACGAGCGAGTTCGTGACGCCGGTGTGGAAGTTCAGCGCGTCGGCGATCTGGTCGACGATGATGGTGTTCGTGACGCGCACGTTCGTCATCGGGCCGTCGAACCAGAGGCCGACCTTGGTGTGGCGGATGTGCAGCCCGTCGATGGTGGAGTCGCTCATCGCGCCGCCGATGGCGTTGACCTGGTCGGTGTCGATGCGTTCGCGGACGTCGCCCTCGATCGCGAACCCGGACAGGTGCACGTCGCGGCTGCCGCCCTCGGCGGCGGGCTTGCCGTAGAAGCCGACACCGGTGTGCGTCGAGCCGTCGGGCGCCGGGGTCTCCAGCGCGACCTCGCGGCCCTTGACGGTCGTGTACCAGTGGCCCGCGCCGATGATCGTGACGTCGTCCACGACGATGTGCCGGTTCACCTGGTAGGTGCCGGGCGGCAGGTACACCTTGAGCTTCGCGCGCTTGGCGAAGGCGATGGCCCGCTCGATCGCGCGGGCCGAGTCGCGCCGCCCGGTCGGGTCGGCGCCGAAGGCCAGCACGTTGGCCGCCGCGAGTTCCACCCGGGGCGGGCCGACGAGTTCGGAGTCGAGCAGGTCGATGACCGTCCAGGCGGCGTCGCCGCGCGCGGGCGCGGTCAGCCGCACCCGGTCGCCCGCCCGGTATGTCCTGCCGAGCAGCAGGCGCTGCTCGTCGTAGAAGTGGCTCGGACGGAACGGCTTGGCGATGACCGGGCGCGGCGTGGTGGCGCTGGGCACGCACCCGCACTCGGTGATCCACCAGTCGGGGTGCAGCAGGTCGGCGCCGGGGTCGTTGGTGAACGGGTACTGGTTGTACAGCCACGAGTACTGCGAGGTCAGCGTCATGGTGGCGCGGTGCCTGCCGTTCACGGCGACGTCGAGCGGCGCGGTGATGCCGCCGCCGCCCGGGGCGTCGGGAATGCTGTAGCGCACCGTGATCGCGTTGGCCGCGCTGGGCAGCGTGAACTCCACGTGCTGCCCGGGCGTCAGCCTGACCGCCTTACGCCCGGACGCCTCGGCCGGCAGCGTGTACGGGGTGCGGTCGGGGCCGATGACCGTGCCGTCGGTGGCCGCGTTCTCGGCCTCCTGCTCCAGGAAACGCACGTTCGCGCCGCGCCCGGCGACGAGTGCCGGGTCGAGCGCGGCCCGCGTCACGACGGGCGCCCCCGCGGCCCGCGCCTCGCCGTCCGCCCGGGCGACGGCCGGGCCGCCGCCGAGCACGCCACTGACTCCCACGGTGATGGCGATCGTGGCCGCCACCGCCGCGAAGCCGCGCGGCGGCCGCTCGCGCCGTGGCGCGCCGCCGCCTCCACTGATGCTGCCTGACATCGGACCGCTCGATTCTGCTGGGGGGTGAACATCTGAGTCGCGCCGACCTTAGGTCCACCGAACCCTGCTCCACAAGGAGCTGCGAGAAAGTTTCGGAGTTCTGTCGAGTGAATGCGAGGATCACGCAAAAACTTGCGAGCGTTTGCGTTCGCGCTTGCTCGGACGACGGAAAACCCGCCGCACGCAAGGAGAAGAAGAGGGCGAAATGCCCTATAAGCCCGAGATGTCCGTTAAAGGTGTTTGAGGGGCGGGGGGCGATGGTAGGCATACCTAGCAGGGGAAATGGAGATCGCCCCGCTTTGGGGAGCCTTTCAGGCATCCGTCTGATAGGTCAGACTGGCGGTCTCCGCGGTCCGCAGAGACCGCCGGATCGGGGGAACCCAATGGGCAAGACGCTCACCGGTCTGGGGCTCGCGTTCTTCTTGACGCTCGCTCCGACCAGCGCCGCCGTAGCCGATACACAGGTCGCGCCGATCACACAGAGCCAGGCCACGCCGTCACCGCAGCCCACCGACACCAACAGGGACGAAGGTGGCGGCGGCAACGGCGGCCTGTGGGGTCTGCTGGGTCTGCTCGGCCTGCTGGGCCTGGCGGGCATGCGTAAGCGCCGCGACGTGGTGGGGACCGCAGAGCACATTCCCAACCGCGGCACCGGAACCGGCACCCGCGGCACCGGCCCGACCAATCGGCCTTAACGGGGAGCCGCGGCCGTTCTCCTGGGAGCGGCCGGCGGAACCCCGTCCGTGGCGGCACGATCGGCACTGCGCCGGTCGGGCCGCCACGGCCCATGCCGGCGGCCCGTGCCGGTCCGGCGGCCCGTCGGCACGTGCCGAGGGGGGTCAGCGGAACTCCAGGCCCTCGAATGCGCCGGAGTCCCGCCACTGGGCGATGTAGGCGAAGTACGCCACCGCGCCCTGCGGATGCCCGACGTTGAGCCGGCCGCGCAGACCGGGGTCGACGCCCTCGTTGTTGTAGTAGCCGGGCGTGCAGTCCGGCGAGCCGAGCAGCGACCCGGCGCCGGACAGCAGCAGCTCGACCCACGCGTCCTCGGCCTGCTGGGTGGCCTCCACCTCGGTGTGCCCGTGCTCCAGCGCGTGCTTGATCGTCACCGCGATCGTCCGGCCGGCCTCGGTGAGGTTGTGCGGGATGTTGGAGATGAGGTTCGCGCCCTGGGTGGGCTGGACGTGGAAGGCGTTCGGGAAGCCGTGCACGTGGATGCCGTGCAGCGTGCGCATGCCGGCGGCCCAGTGGTCCGACAGGCGCACCCCGTCGCGGCCGGTCAGGTCGTAGCCGGCCCGGCGCGTGTGGTCGGTGCCCACCTCGAAGCCGGAGGCGTAGATCACGCAGTCGACCGGGTATTCACGGCCGCCGGCCACCACGCCTGTCGCGGTGATGCGCTCGACGCCCCGGCCGTCGGTGTCGACCAGGTGCGTACCGGGCAGGTTGAACGCCTGCAGGTATTCGTCGTGGAAGCAGGGCCGCTTGCACAGCTGCCGGTACCAGGCCTTCAGCCTGCCCGCCGTCTCGGGGTCGTGGACGATCGCGTCGACGCGGGCCCTGATCTCCGCCATCTTCTCGTAGTCGGAGTCCTCGAACGCCTCCAGCATGCGTTCGAGCGTTTTGTCCTCGGCCGGGAGCGCCGCGATGCGGGTGCGCACCCGCCTGGCGATGTCGGTCCAGCCGTCCATGACCAGGTCCTCGACGTCCAGGGAGCCGGTCTGGTTGGCGGTGAAGTTCTCCAGCCAGCGCTGCTGCCAGCCCGGGGTGGCGATCTCGGCGAACCAGGCGGGGTCGGTGGGCCGGTTGTCGCGCACGTCCACCGAGGACGGCGTGCGCTGGAACACGTACAGCTCCCGGCACGCCCGCGCCAGGTGCGGCACGCACTGCACGGCGGTGGCGCCGGTGCCGATGATCGCCACCCGCTTGCCGGCCAGCCGGTCCATCGGCGCGCCGGTGTCGTCGCCGCCGGTGTAGTCGTAATCCCAGCGGCTGGTGTGGAAGGAGTGCCCGCGGAAGTCCTCGATGCCGGGGATGCCGGGCAGCTTGGGCACGTGCAGCGGGCCGGTGCCCATGGCCACGAAGCACGCGGTGAACGCGTCGCCCCGGTTCGTCCTGACGATCCAGCGCGAGCGCGCGGCGTCCCACTCCAGGTCCACGACCTCGGTGTGGAACAGGGCGTGGTCGTAGAGCCCGTACTGCTTGCCGATGCGCCGGCAGTGCTCCAGGATCTCCGGCCCGTGCGCGTACTTCTCGCTCGGCATGTGGCCGGTCTCCTCCAGCAGCGGCAGGTAGACGTAGGAGGCCGTGTCGCACTGGGCGCCGGGGTAGCGGTTCCAGTACCAGGTGCCGCCGAAGTCGCCGCCCTTCTCGACGATGCGGACGTCCGTCACCCCGGCCTCCTTCAGCCGCGCCCCGGTGGCCAGGCCGGCGAAGCCGCCGCCGATGAACGCGACGGTGACGTGGTCGGTCCTGGGCGGCCGGGCGGTGACGGGGGTGTGCGGGTCGTCGAGGTAGCGGGCGAGCCTGCCGCTGAGCCTGAGGTACTGGTCGTTGCCGTCCGGCCGCAGCCGCTTGTCGCGCTCTTGCAGGTACTTGCGGCGCAGGGCGTGCTTGTCGACCGTCATCCAGGCTCCCTTCGGCAATTTCAGAATGTCATTCGGGAATGTCGTTCGACAAGCGCGCCAGACGGGCGATCTGCTCGAGCTGGTCGTACTGGGCATCGAGGTCCGGGGCGGCGATCCGGCAGATCAGGTGCTCGGCGCCGGCCGACACGTACGCCCGCAGCCCGGCGGCCACCCGCTCGGCGGGCCCGGCGATCAGGACCTGGATCGTGCGCACAACCTCGTACGGCAGCCCGTAGGTGGCCCGGCAGTAGGCGTCGAGCGCCCGCTCCGGATCCGGCGTGATCAGCACGGTGACGAACAGCGCCGGGGTGACGGCGGAGGCGGCGCGGCCGGACTCGCCCGCGGCCCGCCGCAGCGCCAGCAGGCCGGCACGGTAGTCGGCGGGGTCGGGCGGGTACGGCAGCCACCCGTCGTAGCGCCGCCCGGCACGCTCCAGCGCCGCCGGGGTCGCGCCGGCCAGCCAGATCGGCGGCCCGCCCGGCCGGTGGGACGGCGTGGACTCGGGCAACTCGTCGAAGGCGAGCAGCTCGCCGTGGAAGGACCGCTCGCCGGCCCACATCGCCCGCCACAGCGCGACCGTCTCGTCCAGCCGGGCGAAACGCCGCTCCCACGGTACGCCGGACAGCGCGTACTCGGGCTCGGACCGGCCGGGGAAGCCCGCGCCCACGGTGACGGTCAGCCGGCCGCCCGACAGGTGGTCGATGGACGCCAGCTCCTGCGCGGCCGTGACCGGGCGGCGGAAGGCGGGCAGCAGCGCGGCGGTGCCCAGCGTGACGTGCTCGGTGACGGCCGCCAGCGCCGCCAGCGCGGCCAGCGGCTCGATGCGGGCGCCGAGCAGGGTGTCGTTGGCCCAGAGCGAGTGATAGCCGAGCCGTTCCGCGTGGACGCCGAAGTCGACGAGCCGCCTGGCGTCGTCCCACTGGCGCTGGTCGGTGGGGAGGAGCACTCCCAGTCGGGTGTTCACGGCAAGCGATCGTGCTGGCCGGGGGCTGGGTGCGGCAATTCCCGCGAAGGTATCGCCCCCCGGGCTAGGGACGGCGCAGGGTGCGTGGGGCGTCCCAGCCGTCGCGGGTCCAGGAGCCGAGCACCATCAGCGTCTTGGTGCCGGTGACGCTGCCGGTGCGCCGCAGGCTGTCGATGACCTGCTGCAGGTGGTCGATGTCGCGCACCCGGACGTGGATCAGCGCGTCGGGGTCGCCGGCGATGGTGAAGACCGCCTGCACCTCGGGCAGCCCGGTGGCGGTGCGGACGATCTCGCTGACCGGCGTGGCGCCCGCGTACCGCACCTCGGTGAACGCCTCGATGCCCCAGCCCAGCTTGGCGTGGTCGATCTGGACGGTGAAGCCGGTGATCACGCCGACCTCCTGCAGCCGGTCGACACGCCGCTTGACCGCCGCCACCGACAGGCCGACCTGGGCGGCCATGTCGGAGAAGGTGCGGCGGCCGTCCTCGCGCAGCAGGCGCAGCAACTGGTGGTCGAGGTCGTCGACGTCGATCATGAGAGGCTCCTCGGGGTGAGGGGCGCAAACTACCACGCCGAATCCATCGTAACGCGCAAACTCTTTGCGTCTTTGACCGGATATTTCGGGTGATACTTGCGCACCACTTCGTGGCACTGTTGTCCTGGTCACAACCAGAGAGGAGAGCGCGCGTGAGCACGGTGACGCTCGACGACAAGTACACGGCCCACGACGGCCGCGTGCTGATGTCAGGTATCCAGGCGCTGGTCAGACTGACCCTGGAACAGCGCCGCCTGGACGACTCGCGCGGTCTGAACACCCGCGTGTTCGTCTCCGGCTACCAGGGTTCCCCGCTGGGCGGGGTGGACCTGGAGATGGGCCGCGCCGCCCGCTTCCTCGACCCGGCCGGGGTGGTGTTCCGCGCCGGGCTCAACGAGGAGCTGGCCGCCACCGCCGTGGCCGGCACCCAGCTGCTCGGCCAGGTGCCCGGCCGCCGCCACGACGGCGTCACCGGCTTCTGGTACGGCAAGAACCCCGGCCTCGACCGGGCCGCCGACGCGATCAGGCACGCCAACATGGCCGGCACCGCCGCGCTGGGCGGCGCGGTGGCCTGGATCGGCGACGACCCGGGCAGCAAGTCCTCGACCGTGCCCAGCTCGTGCGAGCCGATGGCGCAGAGCCTGTCGATGCCGCTGCTCGCGCCAGGCTCGGTGGCCGAGATCATCGAGTTCGGGCTGCACGCGGTGGCGCTGTCCCGGGCCAGTGGCCTGTGGGCGGGCCTGAAGATCGTCGCCGACATCGCCGACGCGTCCGCCACCGTGGAGGTCGGCTCCCTGGCCGCCGGCATCCCCGTGCCCGCGCCCGCCGAGCGCCCGGTGCCCACGCTGATCGGCCCCGCCTCGCTGGCGGCCGAGTACGACCTGCTCACCCGCAGGCTCGACCTGGCCAGGGCCTACGCCCGCACGGCCGGGCTGAACCGGGTGACGTTCGACGCGGGCCGGGCCACGCTCGGCGTGCTCGCCTCAGGCACCACGTACGCGGTGGTCCAGCGGGCCCTGGCCGACCTGGGCCTGGACGACGCCGCGATGGACGCGCTCGGGCTGCGGCTGATCAAGCTCGGCATGCCGTTCCCGCTCGACCACGCCGAGCTGACCGCCATGACGGCCGGGCTCGACCAGGTGCTCGTCGTCGAGGACAAGGTCCCGTTCCTGGAGGGCCAGCTCAAGCAGGCGCTCTACGGCGGCGCGCACACCCCGGCCGTGGTCGGCCGCGAGCTGCTGACCGCGCGCGGCACGCTCGGCGCCGAGGACGTGGCCGCCGCGCTCGCCGGCCGCATCGGCGCCGACCGGCTGCCCAGGACGCCCGTCCACCTGCGGCCCCGGCCGCGCAGGAGCCTGCCGCTGCTGGCCGCGCGCACGCCGTACTTCTGTTCCGGCTGCCCGCACAACGCCTCCACCCGCGCCTCCGAGGGCACGCTGGTCGGCGTCGGCATCGGCTGCCACGCCATGATCGCGCTGGACGGCGACAACCGCGGCACCCAGGTCGGCCTGACCCAGATGGGCGGCGAGGGCGCGCAGTGGTTCGGGCTGGCGCCGTTCACCGACGACCGGCACTTCGTGCAGAACCTCGGCGACGGCACCTTCCACCACTCCGGCTCGCTGGCCATCAGGGCGGCGGTGGCCGCCGGGGTCACGATGACGTACAAGCTGCTCTACAACGACGCGGTGGCGATGACCGGCGGCCAGCGCGCCGAGGGGCGGCTCGACGTGCCCGCGCTGACCAGGCTGCTGGCCGTGGAGGGCGTGCGCCGCGTGGTCATCACCACGCCGGAGCCGCACACCTACCGCGACGTGCGGCTCGACCCCGTCGCCTCGGTACGCCACCGCGACGACCTCGCCGACGTGCAGGCCGAGCTGGCCGGGCTCGACGGCGTGACCGTGCTGCTCCACGACGACCGGTGCGCGGCCGAGGAACGCCGGTTGCGCAAGCGCGGCAAACTGCCCACCCCGGCCGAGAAGGTCGTCGTCAACGAGCGGGTCTGCGAGGGCTGCGGCGACTGCGGCGACGTCTCGACCTGCCTGTCGGTGCACCCGGTCGAGACCGAGTTCGGCCGCAAGACCCGGATCCACCAGCCGTCCTGCAACTCCGACTTCAGCTGCCTCAAGGGCGACTGCCCGTCGTTCCTGCTGGTCACGCCGGGCACGAAGCGGCCGGAGAAGCCGATCCCCGAGCTGCCCGCCGAAGTGCTCGCCGAGCTGCCCGAGCCCGAGCTCAGGGTCGGCGCCGACGCGCTGGTCAGGATGCCCGGCATCGGCGGCACCGGCGTGGTCACCGTCTCGCAGATCCTGCAGATGGCCGCGCACCTCGACGGCCGGTACGCGGCGGGCCTGGAGCAGACCGGGCTGGCCCAGAAGGGCGGGCCGGTGGTCAGCGACCTGCGGGTCTCGCCGAACCCGGTCACCGGGTCGCTGCGGGCCTCCAAGGGCACCGCCGACGTGCTCATCGGCTTCGACCTGCTCGGCTCGGCCGCCGACTCGAACCTGGCCGCGGCCAGGCCGGGACACACCGTCGCGGTGGTCAACACCGCCGTGGTGCCCACCGCGGCCATGGTGACGGGCCGGGTCAGCCTGCCCGGCTCACCCGACGAGGCGATCGAGCGCGTCGAGTCGGCCACCCGCGCCGACGGCAACCTCTACCTCGACGCGCAGGGCCTGTCCGAGCGGCTGTTCGGCGACCACATGCCGGCCAACATGCTCCTGATCGGCGCCGCCTACCAGCACGGCTGCCTGCCCATCGGGGCCGACGCCATCGAGCGGGCCATCGCGCTCAACGGCGCGGCGGTGGCCAAGAACCTGGCCGCCTTCCGCTGGGGCCGGGCCGCCGTCGCGCGGCCGGAGCTCGTCCTCGACCCGCCCGCGCCCGAGCAGACGTTCGACCAGGTGGTCGCGGTCCGCACGGCCGACCTGGCCGGCTTCCAGAACGCCGAGTACGCCCGCAGGTACGCCGACGACGTCCGCCGGGTGGCCGCGCTGGCCGCCGAGCGGGCCGGCGACGCGGGCGGCGCGAAGATCGCCCTGGCCTACGCCAAGGGCCTGCACAAGCTCATGGCCTACAAGGACGAGTACGAGGTGGCCAGGCTCCACCTCGACCCGGCCGAGCAGGCCAAGCGCGAGGCCGAGTACGGCAGCGACGCCGAGGTGGCCGTGCTGCTGCACCCGCCGGTGCTGCGGGCCATGGGCATGAAGCGCAAGATCAAGCTGCGCCGCTCGGCCGGGGTCGCCTTCCGCGCCCTGCGCGCCGCCCGCGTGCTGCGCGGCACCTCGCTCGACGTCTTCGGCTACGCCAAGGTACGCAGGATCGAGCGTGAGCTCATCCACGAGTACCGCGGCCACGTCAGGGACGCGCTGGCCTGCCTGACGCCCGGCACCGCCGACGACGTGGCCGAACTCGCCGCCCTGCCCGAGGTGATCAGGGGCTACGAGGACATCAAGCTGGCCAGGGTCGCCGAATACCGTGACCGGGCGGCCACCGCCCTGGCCAAGCTCACCGGAGCCGCCGCGAGGCTGTAGAGGGGAACCCGCCGATACGGCATTGGCGAAAGGGACTCAAGGGACGATCCTGGAGGAACGCACAACCGGGAGGTTTCCTTGCGCTTAGCCACCCCGCTCCTGAGCATCGCCGTCGCCGCCGCGCTCCTCACCCCGGGCGCGGCGGCCGCCGACCCCGCCACGCCCGCCCCTGCCCCGTCCACGCCCACTCCGACCGGGCCGGTACGTGACTTCGGCAACGGCCCCGAACGCAACGAGGAGGCCGCGGGACTGCCCGAGCAGGCCCAGGCCCTGCGCGCGATCCCGCCGGCCGACGAACGCCAATCCTTCTTCCACGACCGCGACCGCGGCTACCCCCGGCAGAACCGGCTCCCGGTCCCGGCGGAGAACCCGGCCGACGCCTCCATCAAGCTCGGGCTGGTGCCGTACCACGCCATCGCGCCCAAGCTCAACGACCTGCAGCGGCGCAGCGACCGGGTGAGCGCGGAGATCATCGCCCGCACGCACCAGGGCCGCGACCTGTACCTCGTCACCGTCACCGCGCCGGAGAGCCGCGCCGAGG
Organism: Nonomuraea antri; assembly: GCF_013283785.1. Taxonomy (GTDB): domain Bacteria; phylum Actinomycetota; class Actinomycetes; order Streptosporangiales; family Streptosporangiaceae; genus Nonomuraea; species Nonomuraea antri. The sequence continues at coordinate 6,335 of NZ_JABCPZ010000099.1, read as the reverse complement.
CCCGTGAGCAGAACAGGATCCGCGAGCGCATCGAGAACGAGCCCGCCCGCGCCGCCCGCGACAAGCGGCTGGCCGCCAGGTACAAGGCGCCGGTCTTCGTCAACGGCAACATCCACGGCAACGAGTGGGAGGGCGCCGACGCGGTGCTCCGGGTCGTCGAGGAGCTGGCCACCAGCACCGACCCGAAGATCGCCGACCTGCTGTCGCGCACCAGGCTGTACTTCAACGTCACCGCCAACCCCGACGGCCGCGTCAACCTGACCAGGGCCAACGGCGCCGGCTTCGACCTCAACCGCGACTTCGTCACCGCCTCGCAGCCCGAGGTCAAGGCGATGCGCCAGGTGATGATCGACACCCAGCCGGTCGCCATGGTCGACCTGCACGGCTACGTCAACGGCACGCTCATCGAGCCCACCACCCTGCCGCACGGCGCCAACTACGAGTACGACCTGTTCATCACGAACACCTACGCCAACGGGCTCGGCATGGAGTCGGCCGTCAACGCGCTCGGCTACACCCCGGACAAGGACGGCGTGCGCCCGGCCCAGATCCCCTTCCGCGACGACGCCGAGGGCTGGGACGACTGGCCGCCCATCTTCACCCCGCAGTACGCGCCCTTCCACGGCGCGGTCGCCTCGCACACCGTGGAGATCCCGCTGCGGGTCAACCGGCCGGACTACGACCGTGAGAGCCCCGAGGAGCTGCGCCGCCGCTCGGCGATCAACACCGACGTGGCCGCCGCCGCGGTCCGCGCCACCTACACCTTCGTCCAGGCCAGGCACGACCGGCTGATCGCCGACCAGATCGAGGTCTTCCGCCGGGGCGCGGCCGGTGAGCCCGCCAGGACCGTGCCGCTGGGCATCGTGCCCGGCTTCGGCCCCGAGGACGTCTACACCACCACCTACCCGCGCGCCTACGTCATCCCGGCCGGCGCCGGGCAGCGTTCGGCGACCGCCGCCGCGCGCCTGGTCGACCACCTGGTCGCCAACGACGTCCGGGTGGAGCGGGCCGAGCGGGCGTTCCGGCTGAACGGCAAGGTCTACCCGGCGGGCTCGTACGTGGTGGACATGCACCAGCCCAAGCGCGGGCTGGCCAACGTGATGCTGGAGCCGGGCGCGGACATCTCGCCCCGGGTCAACGCCATGTACGACATCTCCGGCTGGAGCCACGGCCTGCTGTGGGGCGCCACCGTGGACACCGTCACCTCGGGCCGCCTCGACGTGCGCGCGGAACCGGTCAGGGCCGCCGCGCCGACCGGCTCGCTGCCGCGCGAGCGCGGGCCGCTGGCGCTGCGGATCGACGACGCCAAGGCGGTGCAGGCGGTCAACGACCTGCTCGGCCAGGGCGTGCGGGTCACGCTCGCGGCCGACGGCGGCGCGGTCGTCCCGGCCGCCGCCCGCGAGGCCGCCAGGGCCGTGGCCGACCGCTACGGCGTGGCCTTCACCCCGGCCACCACCCCAGCCGGCACCCCAGCCGACAGCCCGGCCGGGTCCACCTCGGGCACGCCGCTGTCGCCGGTGCGCATCGCCGCCGCCGTCTCCGCCGACGAGCTGTACACGCTGCGCGAGCTGGGCTTCGCCGTCACCCCCGTCTCCACCGCCGTGCTCAACGGCGGCTTCGACTGGAGCGCGACCGACGTGCTGTACGTCTCCAGCGGGCTCAGCCACGCCGCGCTCAACCCGGCCGCCAGGGCGGCGCTGGAGGCGTTCCTGGCCACCGGCGGCGTGGTCACCCGGGGCAGCACCGGCGCGGCCTTCAACACCGCCGCCGGGCTGCTCACCGCCACCCCGGTGGCCGGCCGCTCCGACGCCAACGGCGTGGTGCGGGTCACCTCCACGACCGGTCCGGTCGGCGGCGGCTCGCCCGAGCACGCGTTCGTCTACTCGCCGTACTGGTTCACCGGGCTGGGCCAGGAGGTCAGGGTCGAGCAGGCGTACGCGGCGCAGGACCCGCTGGTCGCCGGCCACTGGCGGCCCCGCCCGCCCGAGCAGGGCGGCGGTGGCGGCCAGGACGACGCCAAGGGCCAGGCCGCGGTGATCAGCGGCAGGGACGAGCGGGGCGCGGCCGTGGTGATGTTCGGCACCGAGCCGATGTTCCGCAACCACCCCAAGGGCCTGTTCCCGCAGGTGGCCAGGGCGTTGTACTGGTCGTCGTCCGTCACGGGCGCGGCCGTCACCACGCCCTAGCGGCGGCGCGCCGGGGCGCCTCGCCCGCTACGCGCGGGACGCCCCGGTGTCGGTGGTGTCGGCGATCAGCGGTTCGAGCACCAGGTTCGGGTGATCGGACTGGAGCGAGCGCATCCGCCACCGGTCGCTGAAGACCGCCAGCAGCGCGCCGTCGTGGCTGCGGGCCAGCACCTCGGCGCCACGCTGGCGCACCAGGTGCTCGGCCGAGGCCGCGTCGGTGCGCCGGGCCAGCGAGTAGTCGAGCCGGTCGAGGCTGATCTCCGCGCCGAACTCGGTGGCCATGCGGTGCTGCACCACCTCGAACTGCATCGGGCCCACCGCCGCCAGCACCGGCGCCTGGTCGCCGCGCAGGTCGGAGCGGAGCACCTGGATGACGCCCTCGCCGTCGAGCTGGTCGATGCCGCGCCGGAACTGCTTCGACTTGCCCGCGTTGCGCACCCGCGCCACGGCGAAGTGCTCGGGCGCGAAGCTGGGGATCGGCGGGTACGTCACCGCCGGGCCCTCGAACAACGTGTCGCCGGGACGCAGCGCGGTGGCGTTGACCAGGCCAACCACGTCGCCGGGGAACGCCTCGTCGACGGTCGCCCGCTCCTGGCCGAACATGGCCTGGGCGTACTTGGTGGCGAACGGCCGCCCGGTGGCGGCGTGGGTGAGCACCATGCCGCGCTCGAACCGGCCCGAGCACACCCGCACGAACGCGATCCTGTCGCGGTGCGCCGGGTCCATGTTCGCCTGCACCTTGAACACCAGCCCGGAGAACGGCGACTCCAGCGGCCTGGCGCCGCCCGACACGTCTTCGCGCGGCGACGGGGCAGGCGCCAGGTCGACCATGGCGTTGAGCAGCCGGCCGATGCCGAAGTTGGTGATCGCCGCGCCGAACAGCACCGGCGTCGACTGGTGCGACTCGAACTCCTTCTGGTCGTGGTCGGCGCCGATCGCGCCGAGCAGGTCGGACTCGTCGCGGGCGCGGGTCCAGTCGTCGCCGAACTCGGCGGCGGCCTGCTCGTGGGTCAGCTCGGTCTCCTGCGCCTTGGTCGCGCCGCCCGGCGTGCGGGTGTAGCGGATGACCTTGTCGCCGGCGGCCCGGTCGACCACCCCGTGGAACGCGCCGCCCGGGCCGATCGGCCAGGTCACCGGCGTCGGACGCAGCCCGGTGCGCTCGGTGATCTCGTCGAGCAGCTCCAGCGCCTCGCGGCCGGGCCGGTCCCACTTGTTGACGAACGTGATCACCGGGATGCGGCGGTGGCGGCAGACCTCGAACAGCTTCATGGTCTGCGGCTCCATGCCCTTGGCCGCGTCGATCAGCATGACCGCGCAGTCGACCGCGGCCAGCACCCGGTAGGTGTCTTCGGAGAAGTCGGCGTGACCGGGCGTGTCGACCAGGTTGAACACGTGGTCGCGGTACTCGAAGCGGAGCGCCGCCGAGGTGATGGAGATGCCGCGGGCCCGCTCCATCTCCATCCAGTCGGAGGTCACGCCACGCCGGCCGGCCTTGCCGTGCACCGCCCCCGCCTGGGTGATCGCCGAGGCGTGCAGGGCCAGCGCCTCCGTCATCGTCGACTTACCCGCGTCGGGGTGGCTGATCACGGCGAACGTCCTGCGGCGCGCGGCCTGCCTCGCCACGTCGGTCATCGTCTTCTCGCTCCGGTCTCGGTGTGTGGGGCTCTGGGGCTGCGGGTGACGGTCAGCCGCGTTCGGGCACGGCCAGCTCGCCGAGCTCCGACCAGCCGTCCTGCGGGACGGTGGCGTTCACGATGCGTGGCGTCTCGGCCAGGTAGGCCGGCAGGGTCTGCTGGGCCTGCTTGAAGTGCGCGGACTGCACGTGCGCGGCACCGGCCGCGTCGTCGCGGAACGCCTCGACCAGCACGTACTCGTAGGGGTCCGCCACGCTGCGCGACCAGTCGAACCAGAGGCAGCCGGGCTCGGCCCTGGTGGCCTCGGTGAACTCGGCGGCGATCTCCGGCCAGCGGTCGGCGTGTTCCGGCAGAATGCGGAACTTCGCGGTAATGAAGATCATCGAACGGACTCCTACGTCAGCGGCGTTACTCGTCGAGGGTAATGGCAGGCGGGCCGCGGGCGAAAAGCCGAGAGGCCGGCCCCGCGGTGCGGGACCGGCCTCAGCGGAGGTGCGTCAGCCGGGGATCACCCCAGGCCGTTCTTCATGGCGGTGAGCAGTTCGGCGTTGGTGGTGTCGCCGCTGAGCTCCCAGAAGAAGGCCCCGCCCAGGCCCTGGCTCTTCGAGTAGCTCATCTTGCCGCCGATGGTGCTCGGCGTGTCGTAGCTCCACCACTGGTTGCCGCAGTGGGCGTACGCGGTGCCGGCGACGGTCCCGGTGACCGGGCAGCGGGACTTGAGGATCTTGTAGTCCTCGATGCCCTGCTCGTACGTGCCGGGCGCGGGGCCGGTGGCGGTGCCGCCGGGCGCGGCCTGGGTCACGCCGGTCCAGCCGCGGCCGTAGAAGCCGATGCCCAGCAGCAGCTTGCTGGCCGGGACACCCTTGCCCTTGAGCTTCTGGATGGCCTGGTCGCTGTGGAAGCCCGCGATCGGGATGCCGGTGTAGGAGTTGAGCGGGGAGTGCGGGGCCGTCGGGCCCTGCGCCGCCCAGGCGCCGAAGAAGTCGTAGGTCATGACGTTGTACCAGTCGATGTACGGCGCCGCGCCGGCGTAGTCGGCCGCGTCGATCTTGCCGCCGTCCGTGCCGTCGGCCGTGATGGCCGCGGTGACCAGGTAGTTCGCCCCGAAGCGGTTACGCAGAGCCTGCATCAGGTTCTTGAACGCCGCCGGGCCGCTGGTGTCGCAGGTCAGGCCACAGGCGTTCGGGTACTCCCAGTCGATGTCGATGCCGTCGAAGACGTCCGCCCAGCGCGGGTCCTCCACCAGGCGGTAGCAGGACTCGGCGAAGGCGGTCGGGTTCTGCGCGGCCTGGCCGAAGCCGCCGGACCAGGTCCAGCCGCCGAAGGAGAACAGCACCTTCAGGTTCGGGTACTTCTTCTTGAGCTTGCGCAGCTGGTTGAAGCTGCCGCGCAGGGCGCCGGCGTCCCAGGTGTCGGAGACGCCGTCCACGCTCTCGCCCGCACCGTAGAAGCGGTCGTAGTCGGCGTAGCTGTCACCGATGGTGCACTGGCCGTTCTGCACGTTGCCGAAGGCGTAGTTGATGTGGGTCAGCTTGGCGGCCGAGCCGGTGGTGTCGATGTTCTTGACGTGGTAGCCGCGCTGGTAGACGCCCCACTGGACGAAGTAGCCCAGCACCTTGTTGCCGCCACCGCCGCCACCGGTGGTGGTGGCCGACACCTCGTTGCTGTGCCCCGAGCGGTTGTTGGCGGCGTCCTTGGCGCGGACGGTGTAGGCGTAGGTCGTGTTGGCGGCCAGGCCGCTGTCGGTGTGGCTGGTGCCGGTCACGGTGGTGATCAGCGTGCCGCCGCGGTAGATCTCGTAGCCGGTGACGGCCCTGTTGTCGGTGGAGGCGTTCCAGGCCAGCGAGACCGAGCTGCTGGAGACGCCGGTCGAGCGCAGGTTGCCGGGCACCGTGGGCGGCTGGGTGTCGTCGCCGCCGCCACCGGTGGTGGTGGCCGACACCTCGTTGCTGGCCCCGGAACGGTTGTTGGCGGCGTCCTTGGCGCGGACGGTGTAGGTGTAGGCGGTGTTGGCGGCCAGACCGGTGTCGGTGTGGCTGGTGCCGGTCACGGTGGTGACCAGCGTGCCGCCCCGGTAGATCTCGTAGCCGGTGACGGCCCTGTTGTCGGTGGAGGCGTTCCAGGTCAGCGAGACGCTGTTGTCGGTGACGCCGGTGGAGCGCAGGTTACCGGGCACCGACGGCGCGGTGGTGTCGGGCTGGCCGGTACCGGCGGGCTTCCACAGGGCGGCGACGTTCGGCGGCTCCCAGCCGGGCAGGGAGGTGTGGCCTTGACGGCATTCGTAGTCGACACCGTTGTAGGTGACGATGGCGCCCGTCGCGTAGGAGGTGTACGGGGCCCACTCGGCCGCCGCCACGGAGGAGGCGGCGGAGGCGGTGGCGTACGCGCCGGGAGGGACGGCCACGGCCGCGGTGAGCGGCATCACTAACGCCGCCACACCGACCAGGAGCTTGCTCGCAATCGTGTGTCTCATGATGCTCCGACATCCGGTTGGGGGGTGTATGGGGGTGGGATG
>NZ_JABCPZ010000098.1 GCF_013283785.1 Nonomuraea antri | reverse complement strand
GGGGATGGTTTTCGGTGGGGAGGCGCCGTGGCCGAGGGAAATCGGGATGGCGCCGAAGCGAACTCAGCCCGTCGCGTGGGTGAATCCGCTGGCAGGGCCGTGGGGGTTCGCGGTGGTCAGCGGGGGCATCGCGGTGCTGATGGGGGCACTGTGGCTGGTCGCCAGGACGCAACGCGCACGGATGCGGCAAAAGGTGTTGTAATTCCGCCTTTACTGTTACTTTTACCCGACTAGTATTCCCTTGACCATGGTTTCGGGAGACTCGGCGGAGGGCACAGGTGGCACGTACGCGAGCGACGGCCGTGTCCGCGATCGTGCTGGCTCTCGGGCTGACCGGTGCGGGGATCGCCCCGTTCATCGGCCCGGCCGCCAGCGCCTCGGTGTCGGCGTTCGATCCGCCCATCGAAGGGTGTGAAGCCGGCGAGGTCTGCGACGCCTCCCCCGACCCGGAGACCACGGTCACGGTGACCACCACGTTGGGCACGCCGACGCCCGACCAGCCCGAGACGACGATCACCAAGACCGTCACGGCCAGCCCGACCAAGACCTCGGCCGCGCCGAAGCCGACGAAGACCACGTCGTCGGCGGCGCCCACGCCGAGCGAGAACCAGACGACGCAGAACCCGGCGCCGCCGCCCACGCAGGACGTCCAGGTACCGGCGATCACGCCGACGCCGTCCCCGGAGACGTCCATCGAGCTGCCGAGCCCGAGCGTGGCCAGCGACACGCCGCCCCCGGCCACGACGCTGCCGACCGACAACACCGGCGCCCAGTCCGACACCGTGCCGCTGGAGCTGCGTAACGCGGCGCCGGAGTTCGACCAGCGGACGCTGACCCAGAAGCTGAGCATTCCGGCGCTGGTGCTAGTCCTGCTCGCGCTGTTCTCCGTGCTGATCTTCGAGGGACGGCTGCGCCGCATGGCCCACGCCGCCGCCGTGCGCAAGGCCGGGCCGAACGCCGGACGTCCCGGCGACGTGCCGCCCGGCTACCCGGCCGGACCCGGTTACGCCACGGCCTCCTTCCCCGCCCCCGGCTACCCGGGCGGTACGGCGTACGCGCCGATCATCAGCTTCGTGCCGGTGCAGACGTTCCCCGGCGGCCAGGCGCCCCCCGCCTACGGTCCGGGCGGCCCCGGTTACCAGGACCCCGGCTACCAGGACCCGGGCCAGCCGTACCCGCCGCAGGGTTACGGGCCGCAGGGCTACGACCCGCACGCGTACGGCCCGCCGGTCTACCCGAACGAGCCGCATCCCGACGCCGTGGTCCTGCACCCGGACGAGTTCGACTCCTACAACCACCCGCCGAGCGCCTCGGACGAGCCCTACCGCGACCCGTTCGAGCCGCTGATCCCGCCGGAGCAGCCGCCCGGCGACATCCCGCCTGGCGGGGCGGCGAGCCGGTTCGAGCGGCCCGAGCGCCCGTTCGGTCCGTCGCCGGCCGCGGAGCCAGGCGACTCGGAGCCCTGGCAGCACGCGGGCCCGCCGCGGGACGACGACGTCACGGCCGTCCAGCCGCTGCCGCCGATGAAGGAGACGAAGGAGACCAGGGAGATGCCCGACTCGGCGCGGGAGCCCTGGAAGCGCTCGGACTGAAGCACGCGAAAGAGGAGGGCGACCCGGCAGGGTCGCCCTCCTCTTTCGCGTGTGACTACTTGGGGCGGCGGAAGATCTTGCTGCCCAGCCAGACCAGCGGGTCGTACTTCCGGTCGACCACGCGCTCCTTCATCGGGATCAGCGCGTTGTCAGTGATCTTGATGTGCTCGGGGCAGACCTCGGTGCAGCACTTGGTGATGTTGCAGTAGCCGAGCCCGTGCTCCTGCTGCGCGGCCTCCTGGCGGTCGGCCACGTCGTACGGGTGCATGTCCAGTTCGGCGATCCGCATGAGGAAGCGCGGCCCGGAGAAGGCGGCCTTGTTCTCCTCGTGGTCGCGGATCACGTGGCAGACGTTGTTGCACATGAAGCATTCGATGCACTTGCGGAATTCCTGGGAGCGGTCGACGTCGACCTGCTTCATGCGGTACTCGCCAGGCCGCACGTCCGCCGGCGGGGTGAAGGACGGGACCTCACGCGCCTTCTGGTAGTTGAACGAGACGTCGGTGACCAGGTCCTTGATCACGGGGAAGGTCCGCATGGGCGTGACCGTGATCGTCTCGTCCTCCTCGAAGGTGGACATGCGGGTCATGCAGCCCAGCCGCGGCTTGCCGTTGATCTCCATGGAGCAGGAGCCGCACTTGCCCGCCTTGCAGTTCCAGCGCACGGCCAGGTCGGGCGCCTGGGTGGCCTGGAGCCTGTGGATGATGTCGAGGACGACCTCGCCCTCGTTCACCTCGACGGTGAAGTCTTCGAGCTTGCCTTCGCCGCCCTCGCCGCGCCAGACCCTGAACTTCGCCTTATAGCTCATTTTTCCGCGATCCCGTCGAACTCGGCCATCTCTTCGTCGGTGAGGTACTTCTTCAGCTCGTCCCGGTCGAACAGGGTGATCAGGTCCTCGCGCATGGTCGGCTGGAGCTGCTCGTCGACCTGGACCGTGGAGCCGTCCGGGGTGGAGCAGACGAGCAGCTTGCGGCGCCATTCCGGATTCATCCCGGGGAAGTCGTCGCGGGTGTGCCCGCCGCGGCTCTCGGTGCGCAGCAGCGCGGCACGCGCCACGCACTCCGAGACCAGGACCATGTTGCGCAGGTCGATGGCCAGGTGCCAGCCCGGGTTGTAGATCCGGGACCCGGCCGCGCCGACGAGACGCACCCGCTCCTTGAGCTTCTCCACGGCCTCCAGCGCCTCGGCGACCTCCTCTTCCTTGCGGATGATGCCGACCAGCTCGTTCATCGTCCGCTGGAGCTCGTGGTGCACCTCGTAGGGGTTCTCGCCGCCGCGCTCGAGCGGGGCCAGAGCCTCGTCGCGGGCCTCGTCCACGAGTTCCTGGCTCACCTTGGGACGCCGGGGGAGCCCGTCGACGTACTCGGACGCGCCCGCGCCCGCGCGCCGGCCGAAGACCAGCAGGTCGGACAGGGAGTTGCCGCCGAGCCTGTTCGAGCCGTGCATGCCGCCCGAGACCTCACCCGCGGCGAACAGCCCGGGCACGGCCGCGGCGCCGGTGTCGGCGTCGACCTCGACCCCGCCCATGATGTAGTGGCAGGTCGGGCCGACCTGCATCGGCTCGGCCGTGATGTCGACGTCGGCCAGCTCCTTGAACTGGTGGTACATCGACGGCAGCCGCCGCCTGATCTCCGCCTCGCCGCCGGGCATGCGGCCGACCACGGTCAGGAACACGCCGCCCTGGGGCGAGCCGCGGCCCGCCTTCACCTCGGAGTTGATCGCGCGGGCCACCTCGTCGCGGGGCAGCAGCTCCGGCGGACGCCGGTTGTTGGCCTGGTCGTCGTACCAGCGGTCGCCTTCCTCCGGGGTGGTGGCGTACTTGTCCTTGAACACCTCGGGGATGTAGTCGAACATGAAGCGCTTGCCCTCGGAGTTGAGCAGGATGCCGCGGTCGCCGCGCACCGACTCCGTCACGAGGATGCCGCGCACCGACGGCGGCCAGACCATCCCGGTGGGGTGGAACTGGATGAACTCCATGTTGATCAGGTTCGCGCCGGCCAGCAGGGCCAGGGCGTGGCCGTCGCCGGTGTACTCCCAGGAGTTGGAGGTGACCACGTACGACTTGCCGATGCCGCCGGTGGCCAGCACCACGGCCGGGGCGTCGAAGAGGATGAAGTTGCCGCTCTCGCGCCAGTAGCCGAACGCACCGGAGATCCGGTCGCCGTCCTTGAGCAGCCTGGTCACCGTGCACTCGGCGAAGACCTTGATGTAGGCCTCGTAGTCGCCGTACTGCTCGTAGTCCTCCTGCTGGAGCGCGACCACGCGCTGCTGCAGCGTCCTGATCAGCTCCAGGCCGGTACGGTCGCCCACGTGCGCCAGGCGCGGGTACTCGTGGCCGCCGAAGTTGCGCTGGCTGATCTTGCCGTCTTTCGTCCGGTCGAACAGCGCGCCCCACGCCTCCAGCTCCCAGACCCGGTCCGGGGCCTCCTTGGCGTGCAGCTCGGCCATGCGCCAGTTGTTGAGGAACTTGCCGCCCCGCATGGTGTCACGGAAGTGCACCATCCAGTTGTCGTCGGGGTTGACGTTGCCCATCGCGGCGGCGGCCCCGCCTTCGGCCATGACCGTGTGGGCCTTGCCGAACAGGGACTTGCAGACGATCGCCGTTCTCTTGCCCTGCTGCCTGGCCTCGATAGCGGCCCGCAGCCCGGCGCCGCCCGCACCGATGACGACGACGTCGTATTCGTGACGCTCGATTTCCACTGTAGACAGATTCCTTACGCGTACGGGAAGGCGATGATGCCCTTGGCGACCAGTCGGACGTAGAGGTCCGCACCCATGACGGAGAACATCGAGGCCCACGCGAGGGGTTGGTGCTTCGCGTTGAGCTTGGACACGAACGTCCAGGCCCGGTAGCGCAGCGGGTGACGGGAGAAGTGGTTGAGCCTGCCCGCGGTGATGTGCCGGCAGGAGTGGCACGACAGCGTGTACAGGTTGATCAGCACGGCGTTGGCGATCAGCACCCAGGTGCCCAGGCCGAGCGGCTTGTGCACGAGCGCCAGGACCGCGTCGTAGGCCAGGATCAGGCCGATCAGGATGGCCGCGTAGAAGAAGTAGCGGTGGATGTTCTGGACGATCAGCGGGAAGCGCGTCTCGCCGGTGTACTTGCCGTGCGGCTCCTGCACCGAGCAGGCGGGCGGCGACAGCCAGAACGAGCGGTAGTACGACTTGCGGTAGTAATAGCAGGTCAGCCGGAATCCGCCGGGCAGGCCGAGAATCAGCAGCCCTGGCGGCAGTGCCCACCAGTCGCCGACCGGCGCCCACCCGAACAGCCGCGCGCCGTCGCAGACCTCCTGGGTCGTCAGACACGGCGAGGCGAACGGGGCTATGTACGGCTCGGCGACATTGCTCGTGTCGATGATCGCCCACACACCGTAAATGAGGAATGAGCTGAGCCCGAGAAATGTCAGTAGCGGGACCAGCCACCATCTGTCGGTGCGCAGGGTGCGCACCTTGATCTGCGCACGCTGCCTTCTGACCGGAGCGTCGGGCGTCGTCTGGGTCATCGCGGACCTCTCCACCTCCCGCGGACCCTGCACGCGAGGGGGTCCGGGTCGTTCGCTGGGCGCGCGTACGCGGTGCGGATGCCGCTCGGGCGCGCGTTGGTGGGGGATACGTTACGACGACCGCATCGGATTTTGTGAGCGGGGTCACTCACTTTTTCGATGACCCGCTGTGATTCCTGTCACGTACGCCCGTCAGAGGCGCTGCCCTTGGCTGGGCAGCTTAACCACAGTCACGAAAAAATCATCTATTTGCCGGACAACTCGGATAAATTGCTCGAAATCCACCGGTTTGGACACGTACGCGTTGGCGTGCAGCCGGTAACTGTGCAGGATGTCCTCTTCGGCCTCGGACGTCGTCAGAATGACCACCGGAATCGTGCGCAGCTCCGCGTCGGCCTTGACCTCGGCCAGCACTTCCATTCCGCCCATCCTGGGCAGGTTCAGGTCGAGCAGGATCAAGTCGGGCCGCGGCGCCGCCGCGTAGCCGGCCTCCCTGCGCAGGAAGGCCATCGCCTGCTCGCCGTCGTTCACCACGTGCAGCCGGTTCCTGACCTTGTTGAGGTCGAACGCCTCCTTGGTGAGCAGGATGTCGCCCTGGTCGTCCTCCACGAGGAGCACTTCGATGGGGCGCCAATCGATCATTCGTCGTCTCCAACAGCGGGTAGCGTCCAGCGGAACGTCGCGCCCTGGCCCTGGCCGCCGCCGTCGTCGAGCCACAGCTGCCCGCCGTGATACTCGACGATCTTGCGGCACAGGGCGAGGCCGATGCCAGTTCCTGGATACACGTCCCTAGGGTGCAAGCGCTGAAATATCAGGAAGATTCGGTCGGCGTACTTGGGCTCGACGCCGATCCCGTTGTCCGTGCAGCTGAACTCCCACATCGTGCCGTCGCGCTTGGCGCCGATGTGCACCCGCGGCGGGTCGTCGGAGCGGAACTTGATGGCGTTCTCGATGAGGTTCTGGAACAACTGGGTGAGCTGGAGCGTGTTGCCCATGATCCGGGGCAGGTCGTCGGAGGTCACCCTGGCCCCGGTGTCCTCGATCGTGGCCGACAGGTTGTCCAGCGTCAGCTCCAGCGCCTGGCCGGCGTCGACGGGCGCGCGCTCGCCGGTCACCCGGCCGACCCTGGAGAAGTCCAGCAGGTCGTTGATCAGCAACTGCATGCGTTTGGCGCCGTCGACCGCGTAGTGGATGTACTGCCTGGCGCGCTCGTCGAGCTGGTCGCCGTAACGCTGCTCCAGCATCTGGGTGAAACTGGCCACCTTGCGCAGCGGCTCCTGCAGGTCGTGGCTGGCCACGTAGGCGAACTGCTCCAGCTCGCCGTTGGACCTGCGCAACTCGTCGGCCTGCTCGGTGGCGGTGCGCCAGGCCGTCACGATCCGCCTGCGCATCGAGTCGACGTGGCTGGACAGCTCCGCCAGCTCGGCCGGCCTGTCGACGTGCAGCCGGTGGTCGAAGTCGCCGGAGGCCACCGTGCGCACCTGCTCGGTGAGCTGGTCGATGGGCTTGAGCACGGCGTAACGCACGATCACCACCAGCCCGGCGCCCGCGGCCAGCATCGTGGCGAACAGCACGATCAGCGCCACGTTCAGCCGGTCGAGCTGGACGGTCACCTCCGGGCGCGGATTCGCGGCGCGCACCTGGCCGACCAGCACGATCGTGGCGACCGCCCCGGCCAGGAACGCCCCCACGGACACGACCCCGATCAGCGTGAACCACCGCCCGGCGGGCAGCCTGCCGAGACCGGTGGGCTCCTTGGGCGGCGGCAGCGGGTGGATGCTCAATCTCTGTTCCTCCGCACCAGGATCACGGCGAGGTCGTCGCTCAGCGTGCCGACGTGGGTGATGAGCCGGTCCAGGTCGATGGCGCCGTGCTCGCGTACCAGGTTGACCAGGCCGTCCACGCCGAGCAGTTCGTCGTGCTCGCCCACCGCGGCCTCGATCAGCCCGTCGGTGTAGAGCATCATCGACCAGTCCTCGCCGAGCGGGACGTCGATGACGTTCCACTCGGCGTCGGGGAAGATGCCCAGCGGCGGCCCGGACGGCGCGTCCTCCACCACGGCCACGATCCCGTCGCGCACCAGCACCGGCGGCGGGTGGCCGACCACGCGCATCCTGGCGTAACGCAGGTCGGGCGTGATCGTGGCCATGCAGAGCGTGGTGAAGATCTCCGGGGCCTTGCGTTCGACCCGCAGCAGCGCGTCCATGGTGCGCAGCAGCGTGTCGTCGGTCTGGCCGGCCAGCACCAGCGTGCGCCAGGCGATGCGCAGCGACACCCCGAGCGCGGCCTCGTCGGGGCCGTGCCCGCACACGTCGCCGACCACCAGGTGCACCGCGCCGTCGGCGGTCTGCACGGTGTCGAGGAAGTCGCCGGCCAGCAACGACCCGTGGCTGCCCGGCAGGTAGCGGGTGGTGTGCTCGATCGCGTCGGTGTGCAGCAGCTTGACGGGCAGTAAGCCGTTCTCCAGCCGGGCGTTCTCCTTGGCGATCAGCTCCGCCTGGACGAGCCTGAGCTGCGCCAGGTCGGCGCGTTTGCGTTCCATCGCGTACCGGATGGCCCTGGCCAGAAGACGGGCGTCGATGTCCTGCTTGACCAGGTAGTCCTGGGCGCCGGCCTGCACCGCGGCGACGCCCACGTGGACGTCCCTGAGCCCGGTGAGCACCAGCACGGCCGCGTGCGGCGCCAGCGCCAGGACCTCCTCCAGCGCCTCCAGCCGGGTGGCGTCGGGCAGGGTGAGGTCGACCAGCACGCACTGGATCTTGGGCGTCAGCCGGGACTTGGCCTCCTGCAGGGTGCGCGCCCAGATGATCTTCGGCGGCGTCTCGGCCTGCTTGAGCAGCTCCTCGACGAGGAAGGCGTCGCCGTCATCGTCCTCGATGAGGAGCAGCGTCAGCGTTTCGGAGAGATTTGCCGTCACACACGCCTCTTCGGGGAGTCGGGCTCTTGCTGCTCATTCTGCGATGAGCGCCACCCCTTGCGGAAGTGTGCCTTCGTGTCCGGCCTCGACGACGAACGACAGCAGGGTCGTCCGGAAGGCCTGGGCGGCCGTGGTCGGCTCCACGTCCTTGCGGTGGGCCAGCGCGATCGTGCGGCTCAGGCCGGGCGGGGCCAGCGGCGTGCCGGACAGCCCCGGCCGGCCGTCGAGCACCATCGACGGCACCACGGCCAGCCCGAGCCCCGCCTCTACGAAGCGCAGCACCGCGTCCATCTCGCCGCCCTGCACCGCGAAGCGCGGCTCGAACCCGGCCTGGCGGCAGGCCGTCAGCGTCGTCTCACGCAGGTCGTAGCCGCGCCTGAACATCACCATCGGCCGGCCGCGCAGATCCTCGATCCGCAGGTACGCCCCGCGCGGCTGCTGGTGGCTCGGCGAGACCACCACCAGGTCCTCGCGCAGGATCTCCTCGGTCACCAGCGACGGGTCGTCGCTCTGCAGCGGCGTGATGACCAGCGACAGGTCGAGTTGCCCGCGGGCCAGCGCGCGCACCAGGTCACGCGAGCCGCCCTCCTCGACCAGCAGTTCGATCCCCGGGTAGGCGCGGTGGAAGCGGGCCAGCGCGTCGGCCACCAGCCCGGCGCACAGGGACGGCGTGGCGCCCAGCCGCACCCGCCCCCTGCGCAGCCCGACGAGCTGGGCCACCTCCTGCCGTGCTGTGTCGGCGTCCGCCAGCATGCGCCTGGCCAGCGGGAGCAGCGCCTCGCCCGCCTGGGTGAGCATGACGTTGCCCCGGGCGCGGGAGAACAGCGGCGCCCCGAGGTCGGTCTCCAGGGCCTTGATCTGCTTGCTGAGCGACGGCTGCGCGACCCGCATCCGCTCGGCCGCCTGAGTGAAGTGCCTGGTCTCCGCCACCGCGACGAAGTACGCCAGCTGCTGCAACTGCATGTGATTTTCCTCGCACTGGCCGGCCGAAAATCTTTATGCCCGCCGTATAAAGCAGACATCATAGCCACAGGCTATGGAAACCAGACCTGTGATGACTTGGACGGATCATTGCTGGATACCTAGGGTTCGAAGACGTGACTGCCACGATAGAGCGCGGCGCCGCCACCGCGCCTGTTACGTCCCCCGAGGGCGCGAAGCCGCCTGTGAAGAAGAAGCCCAAGTCGTCCGGCGGGTTCTTGGGCTCGTCGAACGGCCGGAAAGTCATCATGGCCGTCACCGGCGCCGCGATGGTGTCCTTCCTGGTCCTCCACATGCTGGGGAACCTCAAGATATTTCTCGGCAAGGACTCGTTCAACGAGTACGCGCACGCGCTGCGCACGCTGCTCGAGCCGATCCTGCCCTACCGCTCGGTGCTGACGATCCTGGAGATCGGGCTGGCCGCCTCGGTCCTGCTGCACATGTGGGCCGCGATCACGCTGGCCCGCCGCGCGGGCAAGGCCAGGCCGGTCAAGTACGTGGCCAAGAAGTCGCAGGCCAACGGCTACGCCACGCACATCATGCGGTTCGGCGGCATCACGATCCTGCTCTTCGTGATCTGGCACCTGCTCGACCTGACCTTCGGCGTCGTCAACCCCAAGGGCTTCGACTCCGCCCCCGCCGACCGGATGGTCGCCGGGTTCGACCCGTCGCGCTGGTGGGTGACGCTGATCTACCTGGTCGCCGTGGCCATGGTCGGCCTGCACCTGCGGCACGGCATCTGGAGCGCCTTCCAGACGCTCGGCTGGGCCAACCGCACCCGCTACCGGGCGCTGAAGGGGACCGCGCTGCTGGTCTCGGCCGTGCTGGTCGTCGGGTTCCTCGCGCCGCCGCTCGCCATCACGTTCGGAGTGATCAAGTGAAGTACACCGAAGGCCCCGAGATCAGGGACGCCAAGGCTCCCGCCGGGCCCATCGAGGAGCGGTGGGAGAAGCGCAAGTTCGCCGCCAAGCTGGTGAACCCCGCCAACAAGCGCAAGCTCAACGTCATCGTGGTCGGCACCGGCCTGGCGGGCGGGTCCGCCGCCGCCACGCTGGGCGAGCTGGGCTACAACGTCAAGTCGTTCTGCTACCAGGACACCCCGCGCCGCGCGCACTCCATCGCCGCCCAGGGCGGCATCAACGCCGCGAAGAACTACCGCGGCGACGGCGACTCGATCTACCGGCTCTTCTACGACACCGTGAAGGGCGGCGACTTCCGCGCCCGCGAGTCGAACGTCTACCGGCTGGCCCAGGTCTCGGTGAACATCATCGACCAGGCCGTGGCCCAGGGCGTGCCGTTCGCCCGCGAGTACGGCGGACTGCTCGACACCCGCTCGTTCGGCGGCGCCCAGGTCTCCCGTACGTTCTACGCCCGCGGCCAGACGGGCCAGCAGCTCCTGCTCGGCGCGTACCAGGCGCTGGAGCGGCAGATCGCGGCCGGGACCGTGGAGATGCACACCCGCCACGAGATGCTCGACCTGATCGTCTCCGACGGCCGGGCGCGCGGCGTCATCGTGCGCGACATGGTGACCGGCGAGATCGAGCGGCACCTGGCCGACGCGGTCGTGCTGGCCACCGGCGGCTACGGCAACGTGTTCTTCCTGTCCACCAACGCCAAGGGCTGCAACACCACGGCCATCTGGCGGGCGCACGAGCGGGGCGCGTACTTCGCCAACCCCTGCTACACGCAGATCCACCCGACCTGCATCCCGGTCTCCGGCGAGTACCAGTCGAAGCTGACGCTGATGTCGGAGTCGCTGCGCAACGACGGCCGCGTGTGGGTGCCGCTGGCCAAGGACGACGAGCGCGCCCCCGGCGACATCCCCGAGGACGAGCGCGACTACTACCTGGAGCGCATCTACCCGGCCTTCGGCAACCTGGTGCCGCGTGACATCGCCTCACGCGCCGCCAAGAACGTCTGCGACGAGGGCCGCGGCGTCGGCCCCGGCGGGCTCGGCGTCTACCTCGACTTCCGCGACGCCATCGGCCGCTTCGGCCGCGACGCCGTGGAGAAGAAGTACGGCAACCTCTTCGAGATGTACGAGCGCATCACCGGCGAGAACCCGTACGAGGTGCCGATGCGCATCTACCCGGCCGTCCACTACACGATGGGCGGGCTGTGGGTGGACTACGACCTGCAGTCCACGATCCCCGGCCTGTTCGTCGTGGGCGAGGCCAACTTCTCCGACCACGGCGCCAACCGCCTCGGCGCGTCCGCGCTGATGCAGGGCCTGGCCGACGGCTACTTCGTGCTGCCCACCACGGTCGGCGACTACCTGGCCAACGGCCCGTACGGCGAGGTCGACGAGGAGGCCGTGGCCGAGGCCGAGATCCGGGTGCGCACCAAGATCGACAAGCTGCTCGCGGTGAACGGCACCAGGACCCCCGACTCCTTCCACCGCGAGCTGGGCAAGCTCATGTGGGACTACTGCGGCATGGAGCGCACCGAGGAGTCGCTGCGCAAGGCCCTGGAGCGTATCCCCGAGCTGCGCAAGGAGTTCTGGGAGAACGTCAAGGTCTCCGGCGCCGCCGAGGAGCTGAACCAGGTGCTGGAGAAGGCCGGCCGCGTCGCCGACTTCTTCGACCTGGCCGAGCTCATGTGCCTGGACGCCCTGGTCCGCACCGAGTCGTGCGGCGGCCACTTCCGCGCCGAGTCCCAGGACCAGGACGGCGAGGCGCTGCGCGACGACGAGAACTTCGCGCACGTGTCGGCGTGGGAGCACTCCGCCGACGGCCCGGTGCTGCACAAGGAAGCGCTCGAGTACGAGTACGTCAAGATGACCCAGCGGAGCTACAAGTGAACCTGACCCTTCGCGTCTGGCGGCAGAGCGGACCTTCCGACGACGGCCGGATGGTGACCTACCGGGTCGAGGACGTCTCGCCCGACATGTCGTTCCTGGAGATGCTGGACGTACTCAACGAGCGTCTGATCATCGAGGGCGACGACCCGATCGCCTTCGACCACGACTGCCGCGAGGGCATCTGCGGCATGTGCGGCATGGTCATCAACGGCGTGGCGCACGGCGAGCAGCGCGCCACCACCACCTGCCAGCTGCACATGCGCCACTTCGAGGACGGCGCGGAGATCACCATCGAGCCGTGGCGCGCCGCGCCGTTCCCGGTGGTGAAGGACCTGGTCGTGGACCGCAGCGCCTTCGACCGCATCATCCAGGCCGGCGGTTTCGTCTCGGTCCCCGCCGGTTCCGCGCCGGACGCGCACAGCGTCCCGGTGCGCAAGGAGGACGCGGACGCGGCCTTCGACGCGGCCACCTGCATCGGCTGCGGCGCCTGCGTGGCGGCCTGCCCGAACGGCTCGGCCTCGCTGTTCACCGCCGCCAAGATCACCCACCTCAGCCTGCTCCCGCAGGGCCAGCCCGAGCGCCTCACCCGCGCCAAGGCCATGGTGGACCAGATGGACGCAGAAGGCTTCGGCGGCTGCACCAACACCGGTGAGTGCACCGCGGTCTGCCCGAAGGGCATCCCGCTCGACACCATCGCCCGGATGAACAGCGACTACCTCAAGGCCAACGCCAAGTAGCCGCTTTTTCTAGAACCGATGCCCGCCCGGAGATTCCTCTCGGGCGGGCATCGGCGTTCCGCGGGGTATTCGTCAGTGGTGGTAGGCGTGGACCACCGCGTGGCCCTTGCCCTTGCCGATGATCCACTTGTTGATCGGCCAGGTGATCAGGAACGCCATCAGCAGGGCGAACGCCAGCGCGCCCCAGAACAGCACCGAGGCCAGGCCCGCGTCCATCGCGCCGGGGACGACCAGCATGACGCCGTTGTCGATGATCTCCATGACCAGGATCGACAGGGTGTCGGCGGCCAGGGCCAGCCGGATCGCGGTGCGCCACTCCTTCACGCCGGCCTTGAACAGGCCGCGCAGCGTGAGTGCGTAGCCGAAGAGGAAGGCGAGTGCGACGGCCAGGGCGATGCTGGGCAGGTCGTCCCAGCCGAGCGCGGTGGCGATCACCATGCCGAGCACCTCGCCGATGGCACAACCGGTGAGACAGTGCAGGGTCGCGGACGCGGCCATGCCCCAGGTGACCTTCATCTGGTGCCCGCCGTGGCCCGCATGCGCGTCGTGACCTTCATGACCTTCATGACCGGCGTGACCTTCATGACCGGCGTGGCCCGCGTGATCATCATGGCTGGTGCCCTGATCGTGCTGGTGGTGGTGCCCGTGGTGATGCATTGATTCAGACATATCTACCTTCAGGGACTATTCAGCCATATTTCAAACGTGCCACACCTTATACCCCTTACCCGTATACAGCAATGAGAAATTTGGCGATAAGTGGTGCTATTTCGGGCAGGCGCTCCTCAAGGGCGAAATGTCCGGTATCGAAGACGTGCAGGTCGGCTTCGGGCAGATCGCGCAGGTAGGCGTGCGCGCCGGGCTCCGGGAAGAACGGGTCATAGACTCCCGGGTAGTGTGCACGGTGTGGGAGGGTCAGCACACGGGACGCTGGCCAGCACCGGAGGGGAGCGGAACCGTGAACCTGAGCGCAGCGTTCGTGAGAGTCAGCACCGGTAGCCAGGACGAAACCAGCCAGATCAAGGCCATAGAATCCTATGCGCATGAACGCGAAATCACTATCGTTAAGTGGTTCAAACTCCATGGTTACAGCGCAAGCCATGGCACGCAGGAACCCGCATTGCGTGAGGCAATCGCCGATATTCAGCGTGGCGACTATGCGGCTCTTATCGTTACCGAATCGAGTCGGCTTGACCGACGGGAAGACCTGGACGCACAGGCTGAAATCCTGCTCTCGATCCGCTCTGCTGGTGGAGACATAATCTCAATCAGCGAGCCTCAGTTCGGCCGGACTGACTTTGCCGGGCGTATCGTTACGCTTGTCGCGCAGCACGCTAATGCCGAGAAGTCCAGAACGATAAAGAGCCACACTTACCGTGGAATCTCCATGATTATCGCGAACAAAGCGCATCACGCCTCGCTACCCCCGTTCTGGGCGACTAAAGGTGAGCGCTACGCGAAGCAGGCTTATTGCACGGACCCGGAAGCCGTCAGAGATGTTTACGAGCGACTCGCAAACGGCGAGTCTCTGTCGTCTCTCGGCCGCAGCTACAATCTGCATTCGAAGTCTCTCAGGATTCTAATCCGATTCGCGGCGAATCACACAGGGGTCGAGGAATGTCAGTACACGCATGAGGGTGTAACCGAGACATGGACGCATGAAGTCACTCCGGTGGTCGATTCTTCGTTGTGGTGGCGCGCTAACAGAGTGCTGGACGCCAATAACACGAAATTCAGGGCGAACAAAGGCGGCCGTCCCATTGCGACGCCATCTAACTGGATAAGCGGCATGCTTGACTGCCCGGCATGCGGCGGAAAGCTTTTTGTGAACGCTGGCAAGACTCGGCAAGGCCAGCCGCGTGTCCCCAAGCTACGGTGTGGAGGAACCCCAAAGATACGTATTTCCTGCGGACGCTTCAAGGGCTGTCTAGCACAACCCGTAATCGACTTGATTGCTGGCATGTTCGCCAGCGATACGACAGACATTCTCGCATTCCAGCGAGTAGCGGGAAACGCCCATGAGCTAGACGCGCTGAACGCTGAACTCCGCAAGATACAAGCGCGTCTTTCTGCCACCGAAGACGATGACGAGCTAGACGCGCTGGTCGCGCAGCGCAAGGCGATCAAGGCTCGGATAGAGGGGTACGTGATCGTGCCCGACAGGTTCGACTACGCCCCCACCGGGCAGACGGTGGCCCAAATGTGGAAAGACGGGGATGACACCGTCAAACGCGGAATGGTCCGCGCTGCCAAAAAGCCGTTGGGAATCGCCCTTGCCCATCGCCAAGGGCAGTGGATAATCGGTCTCGATGTAGCGGCGAACTCGAAGGGTATCGCGGATGCGGATGCGATCGTGGATCTCGGTAACGGCTTTTGTTTCCGGCGTCCGGCCACCTAGCCGAGAAACCCGCCACGTGTGAGACAGCACGCGGAACAGCAAAGGGCTCGCCCGGCGACATGCCGGGCGAGCCTCTTTCTGTGGTCAGGCGGACGGCGGGGTTTGTGGTGCGGGAATGACGTGCACAATCCTTCCGGCTTCGATGTGCGCGAGCACTTCGGGGATTCTGAAGTCCTGGGGAAGGATGGTCACGATCTCCCTTTCTGAATCATTCGCCGTATGGGCGTTCACCTCTTCCGGTTCCGGTTTGTCGGCGGCGTCCTCTGCCGTGGGTCATCACCCCCTTTCTCCGTGGCGGTGTTGAACGAGGGGTCATCGGGTGCCGTCGCGGTGGAGTCTGCGGGCGTGGTTCCAAATGCGGCGGCCGATCCGCAGGCGTAGGCCGGTGCCGTTGCAGCGGGGGCAGAAGCGCCAGCCACGGCCGAACAGGTAGGGGATGCGGCCGGTGCCCTGGCAGCGTCGGTGTTCGCGGAAGGGGCGCTCGTAGCAGAGGTAGATATAGCTCAGTGTGAGCAGGATCGGGACAGCGATTGCTGCGGTAGCGGCGAGCGTGTGTGGGGTCAAAACCACCTCCTGAGGGGTTTTCGGGTGGCCGGCAGTTCGGGCTGCTACCTGCTACCGGCCTGGTCATAGGCGGTTTGAGGTGCTAGCGGGGCTGCTACCGGTAGCAGGGGTGGCTGCTACCGGTAGCGCCCTTGATGGATCAGTCCACGTGCCGCTTTCGCTCACGCTCAGTGGTCGCAGCGGTGAGATCGACGCGGCGAATGCCACGTCTGACCCGCTGCTTGCCGTCTCGGCGGCGGCTGATGTCACGGACCTTGACGCCGAGAGGCTTGAGGGCGCTGGTGAGCTGTTCGGACTGCCAGCCGCCGTAGATCTCGGGCCGCAGCTCGGCCAGCCGTTCGCACAGGGCTTCGTTCCACGCCCCGTCTTCCCCCGCAGGCCAGACCCTGGCAACATCGGCCAGCAGGTCATAGGCAGGGGGGTCGGGCCGGGTCTGCGTATCCGGTGCGGGCATGGTGCCCGCCTCGGTGCGCGCCTTGATCGCCCTGCCTATGACCTGCTTGGCCTGGTCGGCGTTGACCTCGAAGCTACGCCGGGCACCGGGCTTGCCCCCGCCGACGACGACGCCCCACCCGGCATCACCGGGGCCGTTCTCGTTGCCCGGCTCGAAGACGGTCGCGCGGTATCCCGCCTTGTACATGCCGGTGCCCAGAATCATGTCGTTGGCGACTTGATCGCGGACCGACATGCACACGCGGGTGTTGACGTTGCGGGTGATGCCAGTGGGCAGGCTGTCCTTGTCGGGGATCTGGGTGTCGAGAAGGAGGATGATGCCCAGCGCACGCCCGAGCTTGATCACCTTCTCGCACAGGTCCCCGGCTTCCGTGCCGTGATCCTTGTGCTGGAACAGCTCTTGCACCTCGCTGAGGAAGACCACGAGCGGGTGCAGTCCTGATCCCTTGCGTGAGGCCAGTTCGGGGGTGACCTTGTTCTCCGGGGCCATCCCGAGCGCGTGATAGTGGGCGATCTTGGCGGCGCGCCGCTGGCATTCGGTGTGATACAGCCATTTGATCAGCGCGGCGGCCTTGGCGATGGTCTGGTCATCCTGGCCGTCGCCGTACTCGGCGCAGACCGGTTCGACCACCGCGAAGTCGCCGACGCCCTTGAAGGAGTACCCGCGCAGCTCGGCGCGCGGGTCGAGACTGGCGGCCAGCACCAGCAGGCGCAGCAGGAACGTCTTACCCGAGCCGGGCTGTCCGCCGATCAGCCAGTTCCGGAAGATCAGCATGGCGTTCACGGTCTCCATGCGTGGCGTGGTGAAGATCGGCAGTGAGCCGAACACGTCCACGCTGCCGCCCTTCAGCAGCGGCCAGAGCGGTGTTTGCATCTTGCTGGCCGGTTGGTAGCCGACCCATAGCGCCAGCCGTCCAGGGTGGCCTTGGGCCGGTTCC
This sequence comes from Nonomuraea antri, assembly GCF_013283785.1. GTDB lineage: Bacteria > Actinomycetota > Actinomycetes > Streptosporangiales > Streptosporangiaceae > Nonomuraea > Nonomuraea antri. Next base: position 19,481 of record NZ_JABCPZ010000098.1, on the reverse strand, counting down.
GGCCACACCTGGTCGAGAGGTAGCCGCATGGCGGAGGCCAGCCGTCCGCGCCGCGCCACCACGTCGGCCGCCTCCACTCCGTAGGGAAGATCGACGATGGCCAGGTGTCCGGGACCGTCGCGGGCGATGTCGGTGGGGAAGCTGATCGCGTGCTGATCCTTGGCCACGGCCTGGTTGATCGCCCCGACGCCGATGGACAGCAGGGCGCGCCGTACCAGTTCGGCGGTGAGCTTGCGATAGCGCGGCCCGTGGCTGACGCGATCGGTGATGGGCTTGTCCTCCGGACGCCCGGCACGCGCCAGCAGCGGCAGCGAGGCGGCCAGCAGCGCCCACCACGCCTCATCCGGGATGCGTATCTCCAGCGCGAGCACGGCCGCCACGGCCGCGCCGGTGAGCAGGGCGGCCAGCAGCAGCACCGACCAGCGCCAGCGCGATTGCCGTTCGCGCTGCTTGTCCAGCCGTAGCCAGGTGGCGGGGTCGTTGCGGTCGGCGGCGGCCTGCCGCAACGCCCGGTTGCCGTCTTCTGCGGTGGCCCAGCGCAGCACGCGGCCGATGCCGGACAAGAGCCCGACGGGCGCATAGACCAAGGTCTTGGCCGCGTACTTGGGCAACCTCACCGCGTGATAACCGACCAGATATCCGGCGTCCCTGATCCACCAGGCGAGCATGGCGCGTCTACCGGCCGCCGTGCGCGTCCAGGTGGGCAGGATCGGGGCACGCCCCCGACCGGTCGACGACCGGTCGGAGGGTACGCCGTCGTCGTCGGGGCGATCAACCGGCGGCCCGATCACTGGTTGATCGGCGGGAACCGACTCACGGTCGTAGAACGCATCCTCTTGGGCGCCCTGGTCGTCGTGGTCGGGAGTGTGGTCGTGGTCGTGGGCGCGACCGTTGCCGCCGTTGCCGGCCTCTGCCGAAGCGTGCTCGCTGCTTGAGGGCGGGTCGGGCCAGGCGAACCCGCTCAGCGGAGCGGCAGGCGGGGGCGCGCCTGTGTCGTCGGGGTCTGGTGGTGGCCAGGTCATGGGGCACCGTCCGCAGTGGGGTGGGTGCCGTCGTGTGCCTGGTCGGCGAGTTCGTCACGCAGGTAGGACAGCGGGTCGCTCTCCCCGTCGGCGTGAGCGGCCAACGTCGCGCGTATGGACGCGATGAGGTTGGCTCGGCTGAGCCGGGTTTTGCTGATCGTGCTGCGCAGTCTGAATATCTCGGTGATCAGGACGGGCGTGTCGCCAAGAGCGGCGGTGACGTGCTGCCACAGGTCGCTCAGGGTCGCGGTGGATCGGGCGAAGGTGGCGATGAGTTCGCGGGCGGTACGGTTGCGGTCGATGATCTCCTGAAGGTCGGGGTCAGGGTACGGGTGGTGGTGGGTCACTGAGGCATCACCTCTTCCGGGTCGGTGGACAGGTCAGGAACCGGGGGTCACCCAGTCCAGGAACGCCCTCAGGGCGCGGTCGAGATCGGGTGCCAGGGCGGTTGCGGCCAGCAGGTAGCCGAACACGGCGCAGATCAGCGCCATCCACAGGCGCAGTCTCAGGAAGCGCACGGCCACCAGGACGAGCAGCCCGACCAGCACCACGAGGGGAATCGAGACGGTCACGTCGCATCACCTCCCTTCCAATTCGCGTGACGGACGCGCAGAACGTCGGGCGGGGTTCAAATGCCGTCGTGACGGGCCTTACGGCGACGCCAGCGAGCCCGAGCACGACACTTGCGGCAACGCGTGCTGCCGAACTCCAGCGCGGCACGACACGGGCACCTACGGCCCAGCGGGAATGTGCGCAGCGGTATCACCTCCTTCTGTCTCGGTCGCGGACGGGGGCGGATGCGACGTCCCCGGGCCGTTCCCGGGGACGGGCGTAGATGAGCAGCCGGCGCGTCAGCTGCTCCACCTCGTTGCGTGGGCCTCGGTACGGTTCCTTGGCGCGGTCATCAGCGCGGATGCCGCAGACCAGCACTAGGAACAGCGCCAGGGCGGCCAGCGCGACCATGACCGCGAGCAGGACGAGCATTAAGGCCACGTCCATTCAGACCCCATCAGGTGACGGGGGAACGGCATCGAGAACGATCACGTTCTCGTAGGACCTACGGGCCTCGGCAACGCCCATGGCAGCGTCGGTGACGACCACCAACTCATAGGTGATCAGGCCGAACTCCTTGCAGGCGACGTGATGCCCATGCCGCACCGTGACGGGGGTGTCCATCAGGTCGGCCAGGCGCTCAAGCTCGGCGATGGCTTCGGCCTCGGTGCCGGCGAGGGTGTCGTAGAGCGGGTGGACGTGCACCCGGACCGGGCCGAGCCTGGGGATCGGCACGTGCGGATGTGCCTCCAGGTGGTCGGCGAACCTGTGCAGGTCCGCGATGAGCCGGGCGCGACGGTTCGCGTTGTCGTGTGTGGGTGTCATCGTGATCAGCTCCTTCCAGCACGCGGGATGTAGAGGGTGAGCACGTCGGGGCAGGTCTCCAGCGCGTCGGCTACGGCGTGAAGCGCGATGATCACCAGCAGCAGCGTGGCGGCGAGAACACCGGACGCCACCCCATCCGCGCAGTTGTCCAGCAGTTCCGCCACGGTGCGAAGGATCGTGATCAAGCGGGAGAGTCGTGCGTCTTCAAGGCCGTTCACCGTTGATCACCTCCTGTTCGAGCCTTCGCGCGGACCTCCGGTTGCCCCGGCTAGCCGCCGTGTAGGGGGACCTACACGAATGACCGTACAGCCCCCCCTGCACGATCGTCAAGGGGGGGCTGTACGACGCGCGTCTAGGTCCCTCTGTCCGAACCGCGTTACGCTGCCCGCATGGCAAATGAAGGCGTGAGCGAGGCGGTGCGATCCGCACTTGCTGACCTCGAACGCGCTTTCGGTGCAGCACTTATGGCGATAGATGCGGATACCGACCACAACAGGGCGTACAGCGGCGCAACGGAGCTGGTTGAAACTCTGCGGCGACTCTTTGAGACCTCTGGAAATCAAAGAGCCCTGTCGGCAGCCCGCATTTTCGAGCAAGAAGAGCTGTCGCTGGCTGGTCTTGCCGACCGGATCGGCGTATCGAAAGCACGTGCAGCTCAACTCATCAAGACCGCAAAAGACACAAAAGCTCGAAATGAGCGGGACGAGCGAATCGCGTTGGGCCTGACAAAGGTAGCGATGTCGGCGGCACAGGCCACCCGACTCGCAACGAAAAAGGATGAAGACTCGAATACTCAGGACGAAATGTAGTGAGGAGAATCTGGAGTGAGTGAGCGGACAGAGGTAATCGTTGAAGTCTGGCCGGTCTCGGCAGACGAAATCGGCCTGTGGCTGATAAGCGGAAAAGACGCATGGCGCTCGGAAGCAGTTCTTCAGGACAGCGACCCTCACACCGCTGTGACAGACCTGCTGTCCGTCAATGGTTCCTCTGATGGGGTGAAGCTGCTGCACTCGACTTCATGGCGAGCAGAGGGAACCGCCGTCGTTCTCACTTATGTAGCCGTCATCGGTTGCAGTGCTTTCGTCCGTGACAAATGGCAGAACGCCGCTCCCATAAGCCCGGCACTTCCGGACGCCGTAGGGAAGCCGATCCAGGTCGAAGCGACGGAAGCCCCGATCCCGCGATACATCGATGTCCTCATGCATGGCCTCCGCCACCTGCAATTCCTGCTGCAAACCGACTCCGAGGCCCGCGCGGCTCTCTGTGGCAGGTGGCCCGATCACCTGGCCGTTTTCCGGCCTGCGCTGGCCGGCATGTACGACTTCGAGCGCGGAGAGGAGCCGATCACCCTTCCTGGAGGGCAGGCCAGTACATAGGGCAAGAGGGGGAAGGCGCAAAGAATGGCCGAACTTCCACTGGATCGGCTTCATATGCAACAAAGAGCCGTGCAGGTTCTCGGGCAGCTTCTAGCGCGAGTCGCCAACGAAAGACTGCCGCTGATCACTTGGACTGTTGCCAGCAGTGAATTCCCTGCCGCCTTGATCGGGCACTGCGGGGGAGCGACGGAATCGGAGCGGCGTGCTGCCTTCAATGCATGGTGCGCTGCTCTCGCAGCCGAAGTGCAACCGATCGAAACGGTAGACGAAGGGAGAGGTCGGCTACGAGCATCGGTGACAGATCATTTCTCTGATCTCACTATTGCTCTCGTCGCAGATCTTTAGCTGCCCATCCGCTGGGCTTGCGTGCGGCCTTGATGAGCTGATCGGCGCGTGCCTTCGAGACGCCCAATTTAGCCGCTAGTCCTGCCAGGGAGAGGCTTTCATCTTCGGCCATCTGAGCAGCAATCTTTGCGCGAGTAAGGGCGGCTCCATCCGCCATCTCCCGCAGGGCGTCTGCCAGGCGAGTGGCACTTTCAAAGGCTGCCTGTAGGTCTGATGCGCTTTCCAGCGCCGCGCTGAGGTTCTGATGCAACTCTTTGATCGCACGAAGGCCAGCGTCCGCGTCAGGCAGGCATTTCGGGTTCCTTGGCGTGGTCATGCCGCACCCCGGCCGGATGCGTCCCGGGATAGTCGCACGCAGACGGCACATGCTTGGGCGGCGGTGGGGGAGAAGGTGAGGCCCCAGCCGCAGAAGGGAAGTGGCTTGACGTACTTGCCGCAGAGGCCGCGCATGGTTTCCCGCTGGACCGCATGCTGAACCGCCTGCCGTCCGGTGCCGGTGATCCCCAGCCGGTGCCCTATACGCTTGGGCCTCTTCTTGACGGGCACGACTTCCAGGTCATCCCAGTCGATGACCCAGCGCCGCACCACGTGCCATTTTGTGTCGTCCATCTTCACCAGGACTGCCGTGCCGAGCTTCAGCGGGGCTATGACAGTTCCGTACCGCCCGATCAGCCATGTGAATTCACGCGTCTGAGAGGGGCTGTGATCCAGTCGAACGACCTTCACCCGGACGTCTGGCATCAGCCACCCCCGAGTCTCTGTCCAGCCGTCCCAGAGGCAGGCCGTGCGACCGGATCGGCCAATCGACGCTGGGGAGGTGAGGACTCAAGCTCGACGTCTAGCATTTGCTCAACGAGGTCGGCGGTGTCCGCCGATTCCACGACAACGCAGCGTTCGGGGATCCAGCAGGCGAAGGCTGAGAAGGCTCGGCGATAGGCCCCCCAGACGACAACCCACCCGGGACGGCTCGCCTGGATCCGTTCGGCCAGCGTCCGCTCGTTAGCCGCTTGAGTCGTCCCGTCGGCCCGGGGACAGGTGAAGTAGTTGCTGCCCGTCATGCGCTTCACCGTACTACACCATGCTATAGCTCACCAGGCATGGCGCATCTCGCTTGCCATGGCATCCCTTGCCTAGCGTGTTCTCGTGGCGGATCAAGAGCTGGAGTGGAAGCCCGGGGTTCCCCGGTGGGTGCAGGTCTATGAGCACCTCAAGGGCAAGATCGAGAGCGGGGAGCTTCCCCCGGGTTCCCAAGTGCCGTCAGTCCTGAGGCTCCAGCAGATCTATGGCATCGCCACCGCTACCGGCCAGAAGGTGCACCGGGCCTTGCGTAGAGACGGGCTCATCCGTACCGAGCCCGGTATGGGGAGTTTTGTCGTTGCGCCTGCTGACCAGGCGGAAGGCTCGTAGAAGGGGAGGAGTCAAGCGCGCTTCAAGTCGCAAGATCGTGTGCACAACCCGAGTTGCAATGGTCGTGACGTCCCCAGACGATGAGCGCGGGCGGGGTGTGCGTACGCATCCACGCCTGCCACTCGCCGTACCGCTCGACGTTGGAGTGGTAGTCGAAGGCCAGGTCGATCTGGGCCTGCTTGCGGCCGGGCAGGTCGAGGAAGTGCTGGTCGAGCGTCCAGCCGTCGGGGGAGACGGCCGACGGGTCGCTGGTGCCGCCCTCGTACTGGCCGCGGGTGCCGCTCAGGGTCAGGAGCTGGAGCACCTGCTCCTCGGCGCCCGGGCGCAGCGCGATGAACTCCCGCGCGCCCTGCGACAGGCCCTCCTCGTAGGCGTTCCCGTTCTGCACGATCAGGCCGGCGATCCACTCGGGGTGACGCTGTGCGAGCCGGAAGCCCACCGGCGCGCCGAAGTCGAACAGGTACGCCACGAACCGGTCGATCCCGAGCCGCTGGACGAAGCCTTCCACCACGTCGGCCAGCCGGTCGAAGGAGTACGTGAAGCCGTCGGGCGCCTCGGTGTGGCCGAAACCGGGGTAGTCGGGCGCGACGAGCCGGTACGGCTGGTCGCCGAGCGCGTCGATCAGCCGCCGGTACTGGTGCGAGGCGGACGGGAACCCGTGCAGCAACAGCAGCACCGGCGCGTCCGCCGGGCCGGACTCACGGTAGAAGACGCGTACGCCGTCCACCTCGACGAACCGATGAGCCACCTGCGGAATCTGCATGTCCACGCCTTTCTGGGTCTGTGGATCACGTCAACCATCGGTGATGTAACCGGTATTCCACGAAAAGCCGGTTAATTTCCGTCGTCCCGCGCCTCATAGGGTGGGCGCATGCGGATCGGTGAGCTGGTGGGGTCGGGGCGCAGCGCCGACGTGTACGCGATCGACGGCGAGCGCGTGCTGCGCCGCTATCGCGACGGGGGCGACGCGGCGCGCGAGGCGGCGGTGATGGCGCACCTGGCCGGGCACGGCTACCCGGTGCCCGAGGTCTTCCCCGGCGCGGGGGACGGGCCTGGCGACCTGGTGATGCGGCGGCTGTCCGGGCCGACCATGCTGCGGTCGCTGATGGACGGCACGATGACGGCCGAGGAGGCCGGCGCCCTGCTGGCGCGCCTGCTGCGCGAACTGCACGCCGTGCCCGCGCGCGTGGGCGCCCGTCCCGGCGACCGGATACTCCACCTCGACCTGCACCCGGACAACGTCATGCTGACCGCGCGGGGGCCGGTCGTGATCGACTGGCGCAACACCGACGAGGGCCCGCCCGGCCTGGACGACGCCATGTCGGCGATCATCCTGGCCCAGGTGGCGGCGTCTGGGACGGCCGGGGCCGGTGAGGTGCTGGCGGCGCTGCTGTCCGAGCTGGACGACACGAAGGGCCTGGCCGGGCAGCTCCCCGCGGCCCGCGCCCGGCGCGGCGCCGACGCCATGCTCTCACCGGAGGAACACGCGCTGCTCGACGACGCAGAACGCCTGATCCGCGACCTCCTGGGCTGACCCCCGCGGAGCCTTCGCCAGGGGACGGTCAGCCGCGCCAGGCGCCCCGGGCGGCGGCCTCGGCGGCGTACGTCTCGAAGGGCTTCGGCGGCCGGCCCGTGACGCGCTCGACCACCTCGGTGGTCTCCCAGTCGCCCAGGTTGCGCAGCGCGGCGAACGCCTTGACCGCGTCCTCGGCCTCCGCCCGCGGCGTGCCCGCGGCGATCCTGGACTCCACGTACTCCTCGTCCGTGCCCAGGTACCTGATCTCCCTGCCGATCTCGCCGCCGATGATGGCGACGGCCTCGGGGAAGGAGATCGACCGCGGGCCGGTCGGCTCGTACGTGCAGCCGGCGTGCCCGTCCTCGACGAGCGCGGTGGCGGCGACTGCGGCGAGGTCGTCGGCGTCGATGAACGCCTGGCAGGCCCCGCCCAGCGGCACCGCCAGCTCGCCCGCCATGATCGACGGGCGGAAGTAGCCCTCGTCGAAGTTCTGGTTGAACCAGCTCGGCCGGACGATCGTCCACTCCGCGCCGCAGCGGCGCACGACGCGCTCGGCCGCCAGCAGCCGCTCGTCACCGACCGTCTGGATGCCCATGCTCGACAGCAGCACGACGCGCCCGACCCCCGAGCGCACGGCCAGTTCCACGAACGCCGGCTCGACCGGCACCCCGTCCGGCGCCATCAGGTACATCCGCGACGCCCCGGCGAGCGTGGCCTCCCAGGTGCCCGGCTCGGACCAGTCGAAGCCCGGCCGGGCGGCGGCACGCACGTGCTGCCCGGCCGCCCGCAGCAACGCGGCCACCCGCCGCCCGGTCGTACCGGTCCCGCCGAGAACGAGGATCACAGCGCAGGTCATGCCCCCCATCGAGCAAAGCCGGACGACCGAATCGGTCATGCCTGCTTGTGGGGTGGGGCCTCAGGCGGCCCAGGAGGCGGTGAGGTCGAGGCGTTCGCGCCAGAGCTTCTCGCCGCCGCCGCCCGGCTCCCAGCGGGCGCAGAAGTCGAGCAGCGCGCGGCAGCGGCTGAGCATGGCGGCCTGGCGTTCGCTCCACGGTGGCACCGTCGCGGCGTAGGCGGTGAAGAAGCGGTCGAGCAGGGCCGCGTGCTCCGGGTGGTGCATGCGGACGATCCACTCGCACCACGCCAGGTCTTCGACCGGGGCGCCGGGATGCGCCCACTCCCAGTCGAGTATGGCGGTGGCCTCGAAGGTGGCCGGGTCGAAGAGCAGGTTCTGCGGGCCGTAGTCGCCGTGCACGATGCCGAGCCGGTGGATGCGGGCCAGCACCCGGCCGCACTCGGTCAGCACCTCGCTCGCGCGGCCCTCGTCGAGCAGGTCCTGGCCGTGCGCGCCGGGCACGAAGCGGGTGGTCAGGCTGGTCGGCGTGACCTGGTGTACGCGCGGCACGGGCAGCCGGCCGCGCAGTCTGCGCAGGTAGCGGCTCTCCGTGCCGAGTCTCGTCGCGGCTTCCGGGCCCTGGTAACACTTGACGACCAAGGCGCCGTCGCCGACCGTGCTGTTGGTGTACCCGTGCTCCACAGCCCCCGATTCTGGCGTACGGGAGGGGCTGGTGTGCAGCGCGGCGCGCTAACGAGACCGGCTCCGATACACGATGTAAGGACGGAACAAATAGCCGATCGGTGCCGAAAAGGCGTGCACCAGGCGGCTGAACGGGAAAAGCATGAACAACGCCATCCCGATCAGCGTATGCACCTTGTAAAGGCCGCTGGCGTGTCCCATGGCGACGGCGTCCGGCCGCAGCACGAAGATGCCGCGGAACCACGGCGCGACCGTGGCCCGGTAGTCGATCTCGCTGGGCAGCAGCCCGCCGATCGTGGTGATCACCCCGGCGATGATGGTGGCGCCGAGCACCACGTACATGGCCTTGTCGTTGGCGGTGGTCGCCAGGAACACCGGGCCCGTCGTGCGGCGGCGGTAGATCAGCAGGACCAGCGCCACCAGCGTGGCCAGGCCGGCCAGCCCGCCCCAGATCAGCGCGTTGACGTGGTAGACGTGGTTCGACACGCCGATGGCGTCGGTCCAGCTCGTCGGGATGAGCAGCCCGGTCACGTGCCCGACGATCACGAACAGCAGTCCGTAGTGGAACATCGGGCTGGCCACGCGCAGCAGCCGGCTCTCGTAGAGCTGCGACGAGCGGGTGGTCCAGCCGAACTTGTCGTAGCGGTAGCGCCAGATCAGCCCGCCGATGAGCACCGCCAGCGTCAGGTACGGCGAGACGATCCACAGCGCGGTCTCGGCCCAGCTCACGATCGCCCGCCCGCCTGCTCGCGCCGGCTCATGAGTACCCGCCCACCTTCTCGACCGGCGGGCCGTCGCCGGCCATCCTGGCCGCCGCGACGCGCTGCTCTGCGGTGATCGGCGGCAGCGCGCCGCACACCGTCTCGATCACCAGCGCGTACGGCGACCCGCTCGCCCGCAGCGCGCTGAGCAGCAGCTCCAGCGCGGCCCGATGCTCGGTGAGCAGTTCGGCGCCCGAGGCGTCGAGCGCGGCGAACTCCAGCACCACCGGCAGGAAGTCGGGCAGCTCGTCGTCGAGCAGCTCCCAGCCGGCCGCCCGGTAGCGGGACTTCAGCGCGGCCAGCGACGCGCCACGGCGGCGCGTGTCGCCGTCGGTGTAGTAGGTCAGGTAGAGGCAGCCGCGCCGCTTCATGTCGAACGTCTCGACGTAGTGCGCGGCCAGCTCGCCGGGGCCCATCGCCTCGATCCTGGTCAGGAAGGCGCCGTAGTGCGGCTCGGCCGCCGAGCGGATCAGCGGCAGGCGCCGCCAGTACCGTTCGTCGGGGTAGGCGAGCAGGTGGGCGGCCGCCTGCCAGATGACGGCATATTTCATGGTTTGCCCTTCTTCGGCGGGAAGAGTCCGGCCGGGGTGCCGCGGCCGTCCCAGTTGAGCAGGTTCACCCGGTCCCGGGTCACCTCGTCGCTGGTCTGGCGCTGCTTCAGCCCGTGGAAGTTCTCGACCGCGACCGGCGCCGGCCGTCCCGACGTCTCGCCGAACGGCCCCTGCATGCCGGGGCCGCCGTCGTAGTCGAGGCTGCACCCGGCCTCGTCCACCACGCCGGGGACGTTGCCGTACGCGGTCGGTATGACGTAGCGCTCCTCGTACTTGGCCACCGCCAGCAGCCGGTACATGGCCCGTACCTCCTCCTCGGTCAGGCCCACGCCGGTGATCGCCGGCGGCGGCTCGCCCAGGTTGACCGCCCGCATGTACGACCGCATCACCGCCAGCCGGCGCAGCGCCGCCGAGACGGGCGCCGGATCGCCGGCGGTGAACAGCTCGGCCAGATAGCCGACCGGGATGCGCAGCGCCTCGATGGCGGCGAACAGGTTGCCCGCGTCCTCGCCGTCGTGCCCGGTCACGGCCAGCGCGTCGACCACGGGCGACAGCGGCGGCACGTACCAGACCATGGGCAGCGTGCGGTACTCCGGATGCAGCGGCAGCGCCACCCGGTACTTGGTGATCAGGTCGTACACGGGCGACTTGCGCGCGGCCTCGACCCAGTCGGCGGGCAGCCCGGCCGCGTCGACGGCCGGGTCGTGCGGGTCGACGAAGACGGAGAGCTGCGCCTCGTACAGGTCGCGCTCGTCCGCGACGGAGGCCGCCTCGTTCACCCGGTCGGCGTCGTAGAGCAGCACGCCGAGGTAGCGCAGCCGGCCCACGCACGTCTCGGAGCAGACCGTGGGCAGCCCGACCTCCACCCGCGGGTAGCAGAACGTGCACTTCTCGGCCTTGCCGGTCTTGTGGTTGAAGTACACCTTCTTGTACGGGCAGCCCGTCACGCACATCCGCCAGCCGCGGCACCGGTCCTGGTCGACCAGCACGATGCCGTCCTCGGCCCGCTTGTACATGGCCCCGGACGGGCACGAGGCCACGCACGACGGGTTGAGGCAGTGCTCGCAGATGCGCGGCAGGTAGAACATGTACGCCTGCTCGAACTCCAGCGCGACCTGCTCGGCCATCTTGGCCAGCACCGGGTCGGGCGACGGGTCGCCGCCCAGGTTGTCGTCCCAGTTGGCGCTCCACTCGATGGCCACCGGCTCGTCGCTGATCAGCGAGCGGGGCGGCGCGACCGGCACGTCGTCGGTGAGCGGCGCGTTGGTCAGGTTCTCGTAGTCGTAGGTCCAGGGCTCGTAGTAGTCCTGGATCGACGGCATCACCGGGTTGGCGAAGATGGTGGCCAGCTTGCGCAGCCGGCCGCCGGCGCGGAGCCTGAGCTTGCCCTTTCCGTCGCGCACCCAGCCGCCGCGCCAGCGTTCCTGGTCCTCGTAGCGGCGCGGGTAGCCCTGGCCAGGGCGGGTCTCGACGTTGTTGAACCAGACGTACTCGACGCCCGGCCGGTTGGTCCACGTCTGCTTGCAGGTCACCGAGCAGGTGTGGCAGCCGATGCACTTGTCCAGGTTCATCACCATGGCGACCTGGGCCATGATCCGCATCAGTACACCGCCTCCCCGCGCCTGCGCCTGATCGTGGTGATCTCGTCGCGCTGGTTGCCGGTCGGCCCCAGGTAGTTGAAGGCGTACGAGAGCTGCGCGTAGCCGCCGATCATGTGCGTGGGTTTGATGAGCACCCTGGTCAGCGCGTTGTGTATGCCGCCGCGCCGGCCGGTGGTCTCGGACTTGGGCACGTCGATCAGCCGGTCTTGTGCGTGGTACATGTACACCGTGCCCTTCGGCATCCGGTGCGAGACGACCGCCCTGGCCACGACCACGCCGTTGCGGTTGACCGCCTCGACCCAGTCGTTGTCGCGCACGCCGATCGTGGCCGCGTCGGCGTCGGACATCCAGATCGTCGGGCCGCCGCGCGAGAGCGACAACATGAGCAGGTTGTCCTGGTACTCGGAGTGGATCGACCATTTGGAGTGCGGGGTCAGGTACCGGACCACCAGTTGCTCGGTGTGCTCGCCCTCGCCGTACAGCGCGGCCATGTCCAGGGGCGGGCGGTAGGTCGGCAGCGACTCGCCGTACTCGTGCATCCAGTCGTGGTCGAGGAAGAAGTGCATCCTGCCGGTCAGCGTGTGCCAGGGCTTGCCGTTCTCGACGTTGATCGTGAACGGGGCGTAGCGGCGCTCGTGCGACTCCTTGCCCGACCATTCCGGGCTGGCGGCCACCTGCACCGGGTGCGCCTGGGTCTGGGCGAAGACGATCCGGTGGTCCGGGTGCATGAGCTCGTCCAGGTCGGCGCCGGTGCGTTCGGCGAGCTGGCGGAAACCCTGCGCGGCCAGCCGTCCGTTGCTGACCCCGGACAGCGCCAGGATCGCCTCGCACGCCTTGGCCGCGGTGTCGAGCTCAGGGCGGCCCTTGGCCACGCCGCGCGGCACCAGGCGGCAGTGCTCGCCCAGCCAGGCCACCTCCTCGTCGGGCAGGAACGTCACGCCCTTGACCGGGATCCCGGCTCGCTCGGTGAGCGGGCCGAGCGCGGCCAGCTTCTCCGCGATCGCGCCGTAGTCGCGCTCGACCACCTTGAGCACGGGCATCGGCTCGTCGGCGGGCGCGCGGCCGCCCGGCTGGGCGATCTCGCCGGGCGTGTCGTGCTGGTGCGGCACCGCCACCACGTCCTTGCGCACGCCCAGCCGCTCCCCGGCCAGCGCGGAGAAGGCCCTGGCGATCTCGTGGAAGGCGTCGAAGTCGGTCTTCGTCTCCCAGGGCGGGCTGATCGCCGGGTTGAACGCGTGCACGAACGGGTGCATGTCGGTGGACGACAGGTCGTGCTTCTCGTACCAGGTGGCGGCCGGCAGGACGATGTCGGAGAAGACCGTCGACGAGGTCATCCTGAAGTCGAGCGTCAGCAGCAGGTCGAGCTTGCCGCGCGGCGCGGCCTCGTCGGGCGCGGGCAGGTTCGACTGCGCGCCCAGCAGGTGGTGCAGGAAATACTCGTTGCCCTTGGCCGACGAGCCGAGCAGGTTCGAGCGCCACAACGTCAGCACCCGCGGCCAGTTGGCCGGGTCGTCGGAGTTCTCGGCCGCGTAACGCAGCCGGCCGGCCCGCAGCTCCTCGTGCGTGTACGCGACCGGGTCGTCGGCCGCGCCCAGGTCGAGCGGGTTCCTGTCGAAGGTCGGCGACATCGGCATCCAGCCGTTGCGCACCGCCTCGCGCACCAGGTCGACCGTGTGCTTGCCGGTGAAGAGCCCCGGGCCGAGCGACGAGGTCAGCTCCCCGGCGTCGAACCTGTCGTAGCGCCACTGGTCGGTGTGCAGGTACCAGAACGGCGTGCCGGGCGCCTGGCGCGGCGGCCGTGACCAGTCGAGCCCGCCGGCCAGCAGCTGCCAGCCGGTCTGCGGCCGGCACTTCTCCTGGCCGACGTAGTGCGCCCAGCCGCCGCCGTTGCGCCCCTGGCAGCCGGTGAGCAGCAGCAGCGACAGGAACGCCCGGTACATCGTGTCGCCGTGGAACCACTGCGCGGTCCCGGCGCCCAGCACGATCATGCACCGGCCCTTCGAGGCGATCGCGGTCCTGGCGAACTCCCTGGCGATCTTGACGACCCTGGCCGCGGGCACCCCGGTGATCCACTCCTGCCACTCCGGCGTGTACGGCTCGGCCACGTCCTCGTACCCGACCGGCCAGCGGCCGGGCAGCCCCGGCCGGTCCACGCCGTACTGGGCGAGCAGCAGGTCGAACACGGTCGTCACCAGATGGTCGCCGAGCTGGGCCACCGGCACGCCGCGGCGCAGCGGCTCGGCGGCGGCGTCGTCGAAGCGGGGCAGCAGCACCTCCACCGCCGTGCCGCCGAGCAGCGTGAGCTTGGGCTCCTGGGCCAGGTCCAGGTTCCAGCGGCCCTTGCCCGACTCGTTCCAGCGGAAGCCGACCGAGCCGTTCGGCACCACCGGCTCGCCGTCCTCGGACAGGAACACGGTCTTCCACTCCGCCGCGTCCTCGCCGGTCTCCAGGTCGGCCGCCGTCAGGAACTTGTCCGGCACGTACGCCCCGTCGCGCGGGCGCAGCTTGACCAGGAACGGCAGGTCGGTGAAGCGCTTGACGTAGTCGGTGAAGAACGGCGTCTGGGAGTCGACGAAGAACTCCCTGAGCAGCACGTGCCCCATGGCCATGGCCAGCGCGCCGTCCGAGCCGGGATTCACGGCCAGGAACTCGTCGGCGAACTTGGCCGCGTCGTTGTAGTCGGGGGAGATGACCACGACCTTCTGGCCCCGGTAGCGGGCCTCGGCCATCCAGTGGGCGTCGGGCGTGCGGGTGACCGGCACGTTCGAGCCCCACAACATCAGGTACGCCGCGTCCCACCAGTCGGCGGACTCGGGCACGTCGGTCTGGTCGCCGAACACCTGGGGCGAGGCGACGGGCAGGTCGGCGTACCAGTCGTAGAAGGAGAGCATGGTGCCGCCGATCAGCGACACGAACCTGGAGCCGATCGCGTGCGAGACCATCGACATGGCGGGGATGGGGGAGAAGCCGGCGACCCGGTCCGGGCCGTAGGTCTGGATGGTGTGGACGTGGGCGGCGGCGATCATCTCGGTGGCCTGGTCCCAGGTGATCCTGACGAGACCGCCACGGCCGCGGGCGGACTGGTACCGCTCCCGCTTTTCCGGATTTGTCGTGACTTCGGCCCAGGCGGCGACCGGATCCCCGAGGCGTTGCCTGGCCTCCGCGTACATCTCGACCAGCACGCCCCGCGCGTACGGGTAGCGGATCCTCGTCGGCGAGTAGGTGTACCAGGAGAAGGCGGCCCCGCGCGGGCAACCGCGCGGCTCGTACTCCGGCCGGTCCGCGCCGACGCCCGGATAGTCGGTCTCCTGCGTCTCCCAGGTGATGATGCCGTCCTTGACGTACACCTTCCACGAGCACGAACCCGTGCAGTTCACCCCATGGGTGGACCTGACCGTCCTGTCGTGGCTCCACCGGTCGCGGTAGTAGTGGTCGGCTTCCATGCCGCCGGTCAGGAACAGCGTCCGCAGATCACGGCCGGTCGCGGACCTGCGGAAGAAGCGGCCGGTCCGCAACAGGAGGTTCTCCGCGCTCATACCCCCACTTCATCACACTTGGTGACCGTCTGTTACACAGGGTGTATGTCTGAGCTTCGTAAAGGTCAGGTGCGGAACCTGGGTCTGGCCACGGCGGCCTTCGCCGTGACCTTCTGGGCGTGGAACCTGATCGGGCCGCTCTCGGGCAGCTACAGCAGGGCGCTGCACCTGTCGCCGACCCAGACCTCGCTGCTGGTAGCCATCCCCGTGCTGGTCGGCTCGCTGGGCCGGATCCCCGTCGGCATGCTGGCCGACAAGCTCGGCGGACGGCGCATGTTCGCGGTGATCTGCTTCGTGTCGATCGTGCCCGTGCTGTTCGTCGGCCTGTCCGGCTCCTACGGCTGGCTGCTGTTCTGGGGCTTCCTGCTCGGCATCCCCGGCACGTCGTTCGCGATCGGCATCCCGTTCGTCAACGCCTGGTACGAGCCGGCCCGCCGCGGGTTCGCCACCGGCGTGTTCGGCGCCGGCATGGGCGGCACCGCGCTGTCGGCGTTCTTCACCCCGCGCCTGGTCGAGGAGTTCGGCAGGTTCGGCACCCACCTGCTGATGGCCGCCGTGCTCGCGCTGACCGGCGTGATCATGCTCGGCGGCAGCCGCGACTCGCCCAAGTGGACGCCCGCCACCGCCCCCGCGCTGCCCAGGATGCGCGAGGCGATCAAGGTCAAGGCCACCTGGCAGTGCTCGTTCCTGTACGCGGTGGCGTTCGGCGGATTCGTGGCCTTCTCCACGTACCTGCCGACCCTGCTGCAGAACGTCTACCACTTCGCCCAGACCGGGGCCGGGCTGCGCACGGCCGGGTTCTCGATCGCCGCCGTCGCCGCCAGGCCGCTCGGCGGTACGCTCTCCGACCGGCTCGGCCCGGTCAAGGTGCTGGTGATCTCGCTGGCCGGGACCGTGCTCATGGCGATCGTGCTGGCGTTCAAGCCGCCCGCCGAGTGGCCGGCCGGGATCAGCTTCGTGCTCATCGCGTTCTTCCTCGGGCTCGGCACGGGCGCGGTGTTCGCGCTCGTGGCCAAGCTGGTCGAGCCGGCCCGCGTCGGCACCGTCACCGGGCTGGTGGGCGCGGCCGGCGGGCTGGGCGGGTACTTCCCGCCGCTGGTGATGGGCGCGGTGTACAGCGCGCTGGGGGCGTACACGGTGGGGTACCTGCTGCTCGCGCTGACCGCCGCGGCCGCGCTGATCTACACGCTGCGCGCGTTCCGCTCCGTGGGAGATCGTTAGCGGGGCTCAGCACCGGAAAATGGTTTGCCTGGTCAAGACGGGCTTTGCGACGCTTGACGTTCTATGCGCTCCCTTCCTGAAGCCGATCCCGGCGTGCCCGACATCCGCAGCCCACTCCGCTATCTCTGGTGGACGGCGCGGCGTCAGGCGTCCCCGCTGGCCGCCGGTATCGCCTTCGCCAGCGCGTGGTGGATGGTGCAGGCGCTCGTCCCCGCCGTGCTCGGCAAGGGCATCGACGCGGTACGCGCACAAGACACCGACGCCCTGGTGACCTGGTCGGCGATCCTGCTCGCGCTGGGCCTGGGCCAGGCGGTCACCGGCATCATGCGGCACCGGTTCGCGGTCACCAACTGGCTGGCCGCCGCCTACCGCACCGTCCAGCTCACCGCCAGGCAGGCCGCGAGACTCGGCGCCACGCTGCCCAAGCGGCTGTCGACCGGCGAGGTCGTCAGCGTCGGCAACTCCGACATCGCGCACATCGGCAGCTCCATGGACATCCTGCTGCGCGGCACCGGCGCGATCCTGGCCATCGTCACCGTCACCATCTACCTGATCACCACCTCGCTGCCGCTCGGCCTGCTCGTGCTGTTCGGCGTGCCGCTCATGGCCCTCGCCGTCGGGCCGCTGCTGCGGCCGCTGCACCGGCGGCAGAAGCGGCACCGCGAGCTGACCGGCGACCTGTCCACCAGGGCCGCCGACATCGTCTCCGGCCTGCGCGTGCTGCGCGGCATCGGCGGCGAGCAGGTCTTCGCCGAGCGCTACCGGGAGGAGTCGCAGCGCGTACGGCACGCCGGCGTGCGCGTGGCCGGCGTCGAATCGCTGCTCGAAGGCGCCCAGGTGCTGCTGCCCGGCGTGCTCATCGCCATCGTCACCGGCATCGGGGCCTCGTTCGCCGCCGCCGACCAGATCTCCCCCGGCGACCTGGTCGCGTTCTACACCTACGCGGTGTTCCTCATCGGCCCGATGCGCACGCTCACCGAGGCCGCCGACAAGATCACCAAGGGGCACGTGGCCGCCCGCAGGGTGATCCGCATCCTGGCCATGGAACCCGAGGTCGACGGCGGCACCGGCACCAGCGAGGGCGGGGTGCTGCGCGACTCGTACAGCGGCGTCACCGTCCAGCCCGGCGTGCTCACCGCCATCGCCGCGAACGCGCCGGAAGACGCCATCGCCGTCGCCGACCGGCTCGGCCGCTACAGCGACGGCGACGTCACCTTCGGCGCCGTGCCGCTGGCCTCGCTGCCCATCGCCGAGGTGCGCAGCCGCATCCTGGTCGCCGACAACGGCGCCCGCCTGTTCACCGGCGTCCTGCGCGCCGAACTCGACGTCCGCGGCGAGGCCTCCGACGAGCAGGTGCGCGAGGCCCTGTACGCCGCCTGCGCCGAGGACATCGTCGACGCCCTGCCCGACGGACTCGACGCGCAGGTGGCCGAAGCCGGCCGGGAGTTCTCCGGCGGGCAGCAGCAGCGGCTGCGCCTGGCCAGGGCGCTGCTCACCGACCCGGAAGTGCTCATCCTGGTCGAGCCGACCAGCGCCGTCGACGCGCACTCCGAGGCACGCATCGCCGAACGCCTGGCCAAGGCCCGCGCCGGCAAGACCACGCTGATCTGCACCACCAGCCCGCTGGTGCTCGACCGCACCGACCACGTGATCTACATCGAGGGCGGCAGGGTGCTCGCCGAAGGCCCGCACCGCCACCTGCTGGACACCGCACCCGAATACGCCGCCACCGTGACGAGAGGGGAGGACTGAGCATGGCCCGCGAAATCCTGCCGGTCGCCGACCAGAAACAGGTACGCGCCTACGCCCGCAAGCTGACGCTGAAGTACCCGCGCGAGCTCGTCGTCGCCCTGACCCTGCACGGGCTGTCGGCGGCCACCGGGCTGGCCGTGCCGTGGCAGCTCGGCCGGCTCGTCGACGACGTGGCGAGCGGCGTCGAGATCGACCCCGTCGTCATCGGCCTCGCGATCGGCGGGTTCCTGCTGCTGCAGAGCGTGCTGGTGCGCTTCGCCGTGCTCGCCTCGGCCAGACTGGGCGAGAAGGTGCTGGCCGAACTGCGCGAGGAGTTCGTCGACCGGGTGCTCGCGCTGCCGCTGTCCACCGTGGAGCGGGCCGGCTCGGGCGACCTGATCACCCGCACCTCCCGCGACGTCGACTCGCTGTCCAGGACCGTGCGCCACGCCGTGCCGGAAACGCTGATCGCGACCGTCACGTTCGTGATCACCGTGGGCGCGATGCTGCTGGTCGGGCCGGTGCTCATGCTGCCCATGCTGATCGCCGGCCCGCTCATCTGGATCTCCACCCGCTGGTACCTGAACCGGGCGCGCGACGGCTACCTGCGCGAGAACGCCGCCTACGCCGACATGACCGAAGGGCTCGCGGAGACCGTCGAGGGCGCCAGGGCCGTGGAGGCGCTCGGCCTGCAGCCGCGGCGGCGCGAACGCACCGACGACGACATCCGCACCTCCTACGCGGCCGAACGCTACACCCTCGGCCTGCGCACGGTCTGGTTCCCCGCGGTCGAGCTCGGCTACGTCATCCCCGTCGCCGGCACGCTGCTGATCGGCGGCCTCTTCTACGCGGCCGGGCTGGTGGACGTCAAGCAGGTCGTCACCGCCACGCTGCTCGCCCAGCAGCTCATCGACCCGCTCGACCGGTTCCTCATGTGGATCGACGAGGTGCAGGTGGGCGGCGCGGGCATGGCCAGGCTGCTCGGCGTCGCCAACGTGCCCGACGACCGGGAGCCCACCTCCGCCCGTCCCGCCGGCGAGGTGATCGAGGCCGACGACGTGCGCTACGCCTACCGGGAGGGCCGAGACGTGCTGCACGGCGTGTCGCTGGCCGTCCAGCCCGGCGAGCGGCTGGCCATGGTCGGGCCGTCCGGGGCGGGCAAGTCCACGCTCGGACGGCTGCTGGCCGGCATCCACAGGCCGCGTACCGGGGCGGTACGCGTCGGCGGGGTGCCGCTGGTCGACCTGCCCATGGACGACCTGCGCGGCCACGTCGCCCTCGTCACCCAGGAACACCACGTGTTCAAGGGCACGCTGCGCGACAACCTGCTCATCGCCCGGCCCGACGCCGACGACGACGCCGTCCGCGCCGCGCTGGCCGCCGTCGACGCCCTGGACTGGGCGCTCGCCCTGCCCGGCGGGCTCGACGCGGAGGTCGGCTCCGGCGAACTGACCATCCCACCCGCCCACGCCCAGCAGCTCGCGCTGGCCCGCCTGGTGC
>NZ_JABCPZ010000097.1 GCF_013283785.1 Nonomuraea antri | reverse complement strand
GTGTTCGAGGGGCCCGTCTCAGCGCGCGTTGGTCGTGAGTTGTTCGTGGAGGCGGCGTGCCTGGCTCACCAGGTCGCTGCCGCGACGGCGGCCCGCCAGTTCGGCCACCACCGTCAGCTCCCCAGTCGCCCCCGCCCACTCCGCCGTGTCGGCCGCCAGCGTCATCATCCGCGTGTGCACCACCGTGGCCCGCTCGCCGTCCCCCGGCAGGCCGCCGGGCAGCAGGCCCCTCATCACCTCCCAGATCTCCCGGTACGCCCCCCGCTCCGCCACCTCGCGCAGCGCCGCGAGCACCCCGGACGGCCCGTCAGGAGCCTGGTCGAGCAGTTCGGCGAGTTGCCTGCCCAGTTCCTCGCCCGGCATCCCGCCGCCGGCGGCCAGCTTCAGCAGCGGCCACACGGTGGCCTCCGGTTCCCGCACCAGGAAGTGGGCGGCGATCAGCGCCACTCCAGGCCCGCCGGGGCCGTCCGCCACGGTGAGACGGTGGAGGTCGTCGAGCGTGGGCCTGCTCAGCGGCCCTCCCGACCGCAGCGACCAGGCCGCCCGCGCGGCGGCCAGGTCACGGTGTCCCGCGAGCACGGCCAGCAACCGTTCGCAGGACTCTTCCTGGAAACGCGGGACGAGCAGGTCGCCCAGCGCCTCCCGATGCTCGGGCCCCGAGACGAACTCGGACTCGATCCGGACGCCCCCATTGCGGGTCACCAGGCGTAACACGACCTGCGGGTCGGCGGGGCGGTCGGTCAGCCAGCCGGCCACCCTGCGTCCCGCGTCGGAGGTCAGCCGCCGGGCCCGCGCGGCCGTGTCGGCCGAGACCGTACGGCCGAGGCGCAGCAACGCCTGCCGCAGGTCCACCCGCAACGCGGAGACCCCGGCCCGCTCGTAGCCCTCCAGGCGCTCCACCAGCGCGTCGGCGTCGAGCAGGCCGTTGGCGCGGGTGGGGGTGGCCAGCAGGTACGGCGGCAGCGCCCCCGTGCACAGCGCCTCGTACACCTCCGCGTACCGCATCAGTGGCATGAGCCGGCCGGCCGTTTCGTGTGTCACCTTCGGCAACCGGTTGCCGATGCCCTGGACGCCCATGGGGTCGGCGCCCGGCTCGGCGAGTTCCCTGGCCATGGCCGCCGCCCAGTCGCGGGTGTCGTGCCAGGGCCAGGTGTGGAAGTGCGTATCGCCGCAACGCCGGGCGAGGCGGGCGAGCGCGGCGTTCATGCGTTCGCGAGGCTCCTGGGCGGTCAGCCGGACGAAGGCGTCCAGCCAGATCTCCGCGTTCAGCCAGGCCTGCGAGTCCAGCCAGCCCTTCGCGTTCAGCCAGGCCTGCGAGGTCAGCCGGTCGGACTTCGGCAGCGGCAGCTCGGCCAGCGCCTCGGGGGTGCGTATCTCCTGCGGAATCGGCCCGGCCTGGGGCGCGGGCGGGAGCGGCGGGGGCACGAGGGAGTTCGGCGGCTTCACCGCGCAGCACGGCGGCGAGCGCGCGGTTGTGCCCGGTGGGCAGCGTCTCCACGGCCTCCGTGATCATCTCGCGGCTCTCCGGGCCGAGCCGGGCCACGTGCTTGATCGCCAGCTTCGCGGCGCGTTCGCGGGCCTCGCTCGACTCGCACGTCAGCGCGACGGCCAGGGCGGACGCGTACGCGTCGAGGCCGCCGGCGTGGTCCTTCATGAGCCGGTCGAGCCAGGCCAGCCCGGCCCGCACCAGCCGTCCTTCGCTGCGGAACAGCAGGCTTTCGACGGCCTCACCGGCGTCCTCGGGATCCATCGGGACCCGGCGGATCTGCTTGAGCGCCAGGTCGGCCACGTTCGACGGCGCGCCGGGCAGCACCGCCAGGTAGTCGCGGACGTACGGGGCCACCTCGTCGTCGCCCGGTGCCAGCAACTCGTGGAGCCGGACGAAGAACCGCAGGTCGGACGCCTGCCCGCCACGCAGGAATCGCGTGCGGCACCCGTCGAGCAACGCCTCGCGCTTGATCCGCCCGTCGGTGGCCAGCGCGCACAACGCCTCCGCCCAGCCGTCGCCGAGCAGCCGCCGGCCGGCCCGCTCCGCCTCGAACAGCCGGGGCGCCATCGCGTCGAGCAACGGATCGGCGGCCAGGTCCGCGACGGGGGTGGCGACGACCCAGGCGAGCGTGAGCGGGTCGTGCGCGGGCGGTTCGGCCCCGGTGACGCGTAACAACTCCAGGACCAGCCTGACCCGACGGTCGGCCTCGGGGCGGGCGTCGCGCAGCCGTCGCGCGAGGCGTACCGCGAGGTCGGCCTGCCAGGCGGCGGGACGCGCGCGCACGACCGAGACGATCAGCGCGACGTCGTCGTTCTCGCCGGGCTCCCAGTCACGCACGAACTCACGCTTGGCGAGCCAGGCGGCGGCGGCCGCGGCGCCGGGCAGCGTGCCGGCCCCGGCCACCCGCATGGGCTCGATCCACCGGCTGAGGATCTCCGCTGAGGAGAGGATGACGTGCGCCTCCGGGTAGTCGTAGATCGAGCGGCGGGCCCGGTCCGCCCGTTCCTGCAGCTCTTGCCACTGCTCCTGGCGTTCCCGCCGGTGCTCCTCGTAGGCCCGACGGCCGTTCTCGGCGGCCGTCGGCAGATACGCGGGCAGCTCGCGGGCCACCTCGCGGCGCTGGACGTCATCGAGGCCGGCGACCAGGGCCGCGACGGCGGCGGCAGCCCCGGCGTCGATGGCGGCGCGGACGTCGTCCCAGGCGTTCGTCATGATCGCGACGATAGGGGAGCGCGCCGACAATAACTCAGAGTGCGCCGAATCAGCCGGGCAACTCAGAGCGTGCCGAACCAGCCGGGCGTGTCCAGCCGCCAGAGGTTGGGCGGCGTCACCTTGCGCAGGTCGGACTCCAGCGCGGCCAGCCGATCCTCGCCCAGCTCGGCGGCCCAGCGGTCGCGGATCTCGTCGAAGATGCGCGCGGAGCGGCTCAGCGCGTCGATCCCGAACGGCGTGAGCCGGACGATCTTGCGCCGGGTGTCGTGCGGGTCGGCGGTGCGTTCGACGTAACCGGCGCGCTCCAGGGTCTCGATGGTCTTGCCCGCCGCCTGCTTGGTGACGCCCAGGGTGCGGCCGAGATCGACGGCGGTGGTGCCGTTCCTGCCGATGGCCTGCATGGCGAAGCCGTGCATGGGACGCATGTCGGGATGGCCCTGGCGGGCGAGCTCGGCGTGCAGATCGTCGGTGATGGCCCGGAACGCCAGCAGGAGACGCAGCGGCAGTTCGAACCCAGGAGGGCGGCTTGACACGATAGACAACCCGGTTAACTATATAGACAACGTGGTTGCCTATCTTAGGGGTTTGAGCAGTGACTGTCATTCGTGACACGGAGGCCCGGCGCTCCGAGACTCCCGCCGGGGTGATGACCACCTTCGCCTCGCCCACGCAGGGCGGGGCCGCGCGGTCCCTGTGGCGCGTGGACGCCAAGCCCGGCGCCGCCGGGCCGCCGCACGACTTCGACGTCGAGCAGGTCTGGACCTGGCTCGCCGGGGGCGCCCAGGTGGAACTGGGCGAGGAGACCTTCCCGGTCGCGCCCGGCGACACCGTCGTCATGCCGGCGGGGACGCCGCGGCGCGTCCTGGCCGCCGAGGACGGCTACACCGCCGTCGTCACCGCCGCGGCCGGCGCCCGGGCGCTGACGGCCGAGGGCGACGTCATCGGCGTCCCGCCGTGGATCGCCTGAACCACTGATCGCCGACAGAGCTGATCACCGACAGAGCTGATCACCGACAGAAAGGCACTTGAAAGCATGTCAGTCGTACAGTCCGCCGACGTGCGGAAGATCGAAACGCCGAACGGGCTCATGACCACACTGGCCTCGCCCACCCAGGGGGAGGCCGGGCAGGTGTTGTGGCGGGTGGACGCCAAGCCCGGCATGGAGGGGCCGTATCACGCCATCGACGTCGAGCAGGTGTGGACCTGGCTGGACGGGACCGGCCGCGTGGTGCTGGGCGAGGCGGCCTTCGAGGTCGGTCCGGGTGACACGATGGTGCTGCCGGCGGACGTGCCGCGGCAGATGTTCGCGGACGCGGAACGCGGGTTCGTGGCGATCGCGGCCGGGCCGGTGGGGGCGCAGGCGTACAACCCGGGCGGGGTGTCGGAGCCGGAGGCCTGCGACCTGGCGCCGAAGGGGGACGAGCGCACCGTCCCGCCGTGGCTCCGCTGACCCGCCCGCGCCGCGGACGCGCCGACCTGGGCTGAGGCGGACTTGGGTCAGGACTGGGGGAGGCGGTAGGTGCCGTCGTCGAGGACCTCGGCCAGCCCGTCCGCGATCAACCCGTCCAGGGCCCGTTCCCGCTGCACCGCGTCGTCCCACACCACGTCGAGCGCGGCCTTCGGCACCGGCCCGTGCGCGGCGCGGAGCACGGCGAGCAGGCGGCCGCGGCACTGGCGGTCCGTGCCCGCGTACGTCTGGCCCTTGCGCGGCGGCCCGTCGTGCGGCGGCTTGCCGGCCAGCCGCCAGGCGCACACTCGCGCGATCGGGCAGTCGGCGCAGCGCGGGGACCTGGCGGTGCAGACCAGCGCGCCCAGCTCCATGACCGCGACCCCCCACCGCGCGGCCCCGAGCTCCGGCAGCAGCGCTTCGGCCAGCCGGCGTTCGGCCGCCGAGGTGGCCGTGGGCGGGTACTCCTCGGCGCTCACGGCCCTGGCGAACACCCTGCGGACATTCGTGTCGAGCACGGCATGCCGCCCGCCATAGGCGAAACTGGCCACCGCGGCGGCGGTGTACTCCCCGATCCCGGGCAGCGCCAGCAGGGTGGCGTGGTCCGCGGGGACCTCCCCGCCGTGCTCCTCGGTGATGGCCTTGGCGCAGGCGTGCAGCCGCAGCGCCCGGCGCGGGTAGCCGAGCCGCCCCCAGTGCCGCACCGCCTCGCCCGGCGGCTCCTCGGCCAGGTGCTTGGGGGTGGGCCAGCGCTCCATCCACTCGTGCCAGACGGGCAGGACGCGGACGACCGGCGTCTGCTGGAGCATGATCTCGCTCACCAGCACGCCCCACGGCGTCGCCTCGTCGGTCCGCCAGGGGAGGTCGCGGGCGTTCTCCGCGTACCAGTCCAGAACGGGCGCGTGCAGGACGTTCGGCTCAACCACGGGCCCAAGGGTATGCCGGAATGACGCGGTGCGGCGTGTCGTCACTGTAAGTGGCCAACTGATTACCATGCTTGGCGTATGGACCCGGATACGATGCGCGGCGACGGCGGTGACGTCTACTGGCGGCGCCGGATGAGCGTGCTGGTGGCGGTGCTGGTGGTGGTGGCCGTGGTGGCGTGGGCGTGCTCCAGCGGCGCCGACGGGCCCGAACGCCGTTCCAGCGCCCAGTCCTCGCCCTCGCCCAGCGTCAGCCCGGCCGTCGACCCGCTGCTGGCCGGCCTGCGTACGCCGGCCGCGACGCGCACGGCGAGCCCGAGCCCGAGCGCGAGCGCGTCACAGAAGGCCGCGAAGTCGCCGACGCCGACGCCGAGCCCGACGCGTCCCAGGCGCCCCGGCGCCCCGTGCGTCGATGACGACCTGGTGCTGAGCCTGCAGGGCGAGGAGCGGGTCTACCGGGGCTCGGCGCGGCCCCACTACCTGGTCACGCTGGTGAACGCCGGCCCGGTGATGTGCGTGGCCGACGTCGGCCCGCGGGCGCTGGAGGTACGCATCACCTCCGGCTCCGACCAGATCTGGTCGACCGCGGACTGCGTGAGCGGGCCGGGCGAGGAGCTCAAGCAGCTCAAGCGAGGCGTCCCGTACGTGCGGGCGGTCGACTGGGACCGGCACAGGTCGAGCGCGAACTGCCGCGCCACCCCGGCCGCGGCGCTGCCCGGCACGTACGTCGTCACCGCCCGCCTGGGCGGCCTGCGCAGTGCCAAGGGTGTGTTCCACCTGCGCTGATCAACCCCGCCGAGGAATGGCGGAACCTCGGTCCGCCAGGTCATTACCATGGTAACCAGGGCGAAGTGTCCGCTTCTCTCTCAATTCAACGTTCACGCAGGTCAGAGCGGCTTTCTGATAACCCTTTCCGTGGTTAAGCGGCATTATCCGGTGTATAAATCCCTCTAATGCCTCGGCAGCGGACAAGCTTGATATCGGGCTCTATAGTGAATTTTGGATACGAGGAGGAGCATCATGATTGAGAGCAACGCACCCACGCTGGCCGACCAGATGCGCCAGACCTTCATCTCCGCGACGCCGGACCGGATCTGGCGGGCGCTGACGGATCCGGTGGAGTCGGCCGCCTGGTACTTCGACACCGGCATCCACTCCACGTGGGAGCCCGGCGCCCCGTACGCCTACCGCTTCGCGGACGGCCGGACGGCGATCAGCGGGACGATCGAACGCGCCGAACCGCCCTACCTGCTGAGCATGACCTTCTCGGCGCAGTGGACCCCCCAGGTGGCCGCCGACCCCGCCTCGCGGGTGATCTGGCGCATCGAGGCGGAGGCCGAGGGCTCGACGGTGACGGTGGAGCACCTGGACATCCCGGCCGGCACCACCACGGCGATGGACATCGCGACCGGTTGGCCGTACCTGCTGCGCAGGCTCAAGAAGTACGTGGAGACGGCCGGCTCGGACGGCGAGTGAACCCCTGGAAGCCTCAGACGTAGCGTTCGAGTATGGACGACTCGGCGAGGCGTGACAGCCCCTCGCGGACGCTGCGCGCCCGGGACTCGCCCACCCCGCCCACGGCCTGCAGATCGTCGATGCTGGCCGCCAGCAGCTTCTGCAGCCCGCCGAAGTGGTTGACCAGCCGGTCGACGACCGTGGCGGGCAGCCTGGGCACCTTGGCCAGCAGGCGGAAGCCGCGCGGGCTGACCGGGCTGTCGAGCGACTCGTTCCCGCCGTGCCCGATGAGCTGCGCCACGGCCGACAGGTCGAGCAGGTCGTTGCCCGACAACTTGTCGAGGTCGTGCAGGGCCTCGGTCAGCCGCTTGTGCCGCCGCCCGGACGGGGCCGGGAGGTAGTCGCGGATGACCAGCTCCCGCTCGGAGTCGACGCCCGCGACCAGCTCGTCGAGCTGCAGCGACAGCAGCCGCCCATCGGTGCCGAGCTCCACCACGTAGCCCTTGATCTCGTCGGAGATGCGCCGGACCATCTCCAGCCGCTGCGCCACGGCCGCCACGTCGCGCACGGTCACCAGGTCTTCGATCTCCAGCGCCGACAGCGTGCCCGACACCTCGTCGAGCCGGTGCTTGTAGCGTTCGAGCGTGGCCAGGGCCTGGTTGGCCTTGGACAGGATGGCGGCCGACTCCTCCAGCACGTATCGGATGCCGTCGAGGTAGAGCGCGATGATCCGCATCGACTTGCTGATCGCGATGATCGGCAGGCCGGTCTGCCTGGCCACGCGCTGGGCGGTGCGGTGGCGGGTGCCGGACTCGTCGGTGGCGATGGACGGGTCGGGCACCAGGTGCACGGCCGCCCGGACGATCTTCTGGTCGTTGCTGACCACGATCGCGCCGTCCATCTTGGCCAGCTCGCGCAGCCGGGTGGCGGAGAAGTCGACGTCGAGCTGGAAACCGCCGCTGCACACGGCTTCGACGGACGGGTTGTAGCCGAGCACGATGAGCCCGCCGGTCTGCCCGCGCAGGATCCGCTCCAGCCCGTCGCGCAGTGGTGTGCCCGGCGCCACAGCGGCCAGGGCCTCGCGACGACGGTCGTCCAGACTCCTATCCACCTGACCCCCGTGTCGATCGGTCACGCTCAGCTTAGCCGCGCTCAAGTGACGTGTGTGAGAGCGTCCCAGACGTTCTCCGCCTGGACCACCTCGAATCCCGGCGCGAAGGCCACGGGACCGACCGGCACCAGCGCGCGCTGGCCGCCCCGCTTGCGGCCGCCTTCCTCCAGGGACCCGGCGGGGACGAGCGCGCGCTTGAAGCCCAGCCTGGCCGCCTCGGTGAGCCGCCTGCGCACGTCCTTCACCGGGCGCAACTCGCCGGCCAGGCCCACCTCGCCCAGCGCGACCAGCCCGGGCGGCAGCGGCTTGTCGCCGGCGGCGCTGGCCACCGCGAGCATCACGGCCAGGTCGACGGCCGGGTCGGCCAGTTTGATGCCGCCGACCGTGGCGGTGAACACGTCGCAGCCGCCCAGCCGGGCGTTGAGCCGGCGTTCGAGCACCGCGAGGACCATCTGCACCCGGTAGGTGTCGAGCCCCGAGGACGTGCGCCTGGGCTGCTGCGCCTCGGTGCGGGCGACCAGGGCCTGCACCTCGGCGGGCAGCGGCCGGGTGCCTTCGACCGTGACGGTCACGCAGGTGCCGGGCACCGGCTCGCTGCGCCGGGAGACGAACAGCCCGCTGGGGTCGGTGATGCCTTCGATGCCGCGTTCGTGCAGGTCGAAGCAGCCGACCTCGTCGGTTGGGCCGAACCTGTTCTTGATCGCGCGGACCATGCGCAGCCGGGAGTGCCGGTCGCCTTCGAAGTTGAGCACCACGTCGACCAGGTGCTCAAGCGTGCGGGGGCCGGCGATCGAGCCTTCCTTGGTGACGTGGCCGACCAGCACGGTGGCCATGTTGCGCTCCTTGGCCAGCCGCACCAGGTTGGCGGCCACCTCGCGCACCTGGGTGACCCCGCCGGGCACGCCGGTGGCCTGGGCCGAGCCGATGGTCTGCACCGAGTCGACGACCAGCAGCCTGGGCTGGACCTTCTCCACGTGGGTGATCAGCGCGGACAGCTCGGTCTCCGCCGCCAGGTAGAGCTGGTCCTGGATGGCGCCGATGCGGTCGGCGCGCAGCCTGACCTGGGCGGCGGACTCCTCGCCCGTCACGTAGAGCACGGTCTCGCGCCCGGCGATGCTGGCCGCGGCCTCCAGCAGCAGCGTGGACTTGCCGATGCCGGGCTCGCCGGCCAGCAGCACCACGGCGCCGGGCACCAGGCCGCCGCCGAGCACCCGGTCGAGCTCGGCCACGCCGGTCGTGCGCGCGGCCGCGATCTCGGCCTTGACCTGGCCGATCGGCAGCGCGGGCGCGCTGGTGGCGCCGGCCTGGACGACGTGCGCGCCGGCCCGCGCGCCCTCTTCGTCGACAGTGCCCCACGCCTGGCACTCGCCGCACCTGCCGACCCACTTGGGGGTGCGCCACCCGCACTCGGCACAGCGGTAACCCGGTCTCTGCGCTGCCTTCGCCATGCCGAGCAGGGTAGCGGCACCCACCGACAAACCTCGATGGTCACACCGGGGCCGCCCGGCGTGGTTACGCCAGGCCCAGCTCGCGCACGAGCATGCGCTTCGGCTTGGCGCCGACGATCTTCCTGACCGGCTCGCCGTTCTCGAACAGCAGCAGCGTGGGCAGCCCCATCACGCCGTAACGCGCGGCGATCTCCGGGTGCTCGTCGCTGTTGAGCTTGCCGATGCTGAGCGGCTGCTCCACGCCGATCTCGTCGAGCACGGGCGAGATCATGCGGCACGAGGGGCACCACTCCGCCCAGAAGTACACCAGCTGCGGCTTGTCGCTCCTCAGCACCTGCTCGTCGAAGTTCTCGGTGGTCAACGTGATCATGATTCTCCCCTGACGAAGCATCCCGGGCACGATTCGGTGAGCTGGGTGACGACTTCCCTGCGACGGGCCAGCAGGACGCGGATCTCCTCGTCGATCTGCCGCAGCTTGCGCTGGTAGACGGCGACGGACTCGCTGCAGACGCCGCCCGAGCTGTGCCCGGCGCGCAGGCAGTCCACGAACGGCCGGGTGTCTTCGAGGGTGAACCCCACGGCCAGCAGCGCCCGGATCTCGGCCACCAGCTTGACGTCGTCCTCGGCGTAGTCGCGGTAGCCGTTGGGCCCGCGCCGGGCGGTGAGCAGCCCGTGCTGCTCGTAGTAGCGCAGGGACCTGGTGCTCACCCCGGTCCGTTCCGCCAGCTCTCCGATGCGCATGTGACCACGGTAAACGTTGACACCGGCGTCAATGTCAAGGCTCAGAAGAAGCGCCAGCGCAGCACGTTCGGGTAGTCGAGCTCCAGGCCGGGCGTCTCGGCGATGGCCTGCTCGGCCACCTGCGCGGTGAACTCGATGCGCAGCACGGCCTCCAGGTCGGCGCGGCGCTCGAAGGCCATGCGCAGGTCGAGCGTACGGCGCTGCCAGCCGTGCCGGTCCCAGAACGCCTCCACCTGCCTGGCCGAGTACGCCGGCACCGTACGGGAGAACCAGCGGCCGAACGCGCCGCGAGTGGCGTCGAGGTCGATGACGAACGCCGCCCCGCCGCGCCGCATCACCCGCGACAGCTCGCGCAGCCCGGGCTCGCAGCCGGGGCCGAAGAAGTAGGCCCAGCGGGCGACGGCCACGTCCACCGAGGAGTCGGGCAGCGGCAGGTCCTGCGCGGCGGCGGCGTGCACGGTGACGTTGGCCAGCGCGGCGCAGCGGCGGCGGGCCAGCGCGGCCAGGTCGTGGTGCGGCTCCACGCCGATCACCGCGGCCGCGTCGGCGGCCAGGGCGGGCAGGTGGTATCCGGTGCCGCAGCCGATGTCGAGCACGGTGGCGCCGTCCCACGGCCGCAGGGCGCGCATGGCGGATTCGGCCACGCCTTCGGGGTCGACCGCCCGGTTCTCCACCTCGTAGATCTGGGGGGTGTTCCAGATGTTCGGGCTGGGGATGGCACCTTTCGCGATCCGTGACATGGCCACAACCGTAGGGGCTCTCGCGCCAGGACCGTTCTTCCGGCTTAGGCTGGCAGCGTGGCTGATGTCATCCGCGTGCCCAATGCGAAGATCGCATTGTCCACCGCCTCGGTATATCCGGAACGCACTCCCGACGCGTTCGAACTGGCCGCGCGCCTCGGCTATGACGGTGTTGAGATCATGGTCGGCGCCGATCCGGTGAGCCAGGACATCGACGTGATCGAACGTCTGTCGGAGCACTACGAGGTCCCCGTCCTGGCCATTCACGCGCCCTGCCTGCTGGTGACCCAGCGGGTCTGGGGCCGCGACCCCTGGGCCAAGCTGGTCAAGGCGCAGAAGGCGGCCGAGCGGCTCGGCGCGTCGGCGGTCGTGGTCCACCCGCCCTTCCGCTGGCAGCGCGACTACGCCCGCGAGTTCGAGACCGGGCTCGCCCGCATGCGTGACGAGACCGACGTCACGTTCGCGGTCGAGAACATGTTCCCGCTGCGGGCCAGGGGCAACGACGTGGTCCCCTACTCACCCGACTGGAACCCCATCGACTACGACTTCCCGCAGGTCACACTCGACCTGTCACACACCGCCGTGTCGGGCTCCGACGCCATGGAGATGGCCACGAAGCTCGGCGACCGGCTGGCGCACCTGCACCTGGCCGACGGCATCGGCGTGACGAACAAGGACGAGCACCTGGTGCCCGGCCGGGGCAACCAGCCGTGCGCGCAGATGCTGGAGCGCCTGGCCAACACCGGTTATGGGGGATTGGTGGTACTGGAGATCAACACGCGTAAGGCGGCGAGCCGCACCGAGCGCATCGACGACCTCGCCGAGGGCCTGGCCTTCGCCCGGCTGCACCTGGCGGCGACCACATGAGCCACGTCGGCCCGATGCGGGGCCTGGCCAGGGTGTTCGACAGCGTCGCCGACGCCTACGACGCGGGCCGGCCCACCTATCCCGACGAGATGTACCGCGCGCTGACCGAGGTGTCCGGAGTCGATCTCGACGGCGCCACCACGGTCGACGTGGGCGCGGGCACGGGCATCCTGTCGCGCGCGCTGCGGGCGCGCGGCTCGCAGGTGATCGCGGTCGACCCGGGCGCGGAGATGCTGGCCAAGCTGCGCAGCCGCGCGGCCGCCGACGAGGGCGAGAGCGAGCCCGCGAGCGACGGCGCCGACAGCAGCGGAGGCGGAGGCGGCGGAGGTGGCGGTGGCGCGGCCGGGGTCGCGGCGGTGCTGGCCGACGGCAATGCCCTGCCGCTCGCCGACGGCGTGGCCGACCTGGTGACGTACGCCCAGTCGTGGCACTGGCTCGACCCGGTGGTCTCGATCGCCGAGGCCAGGCGGGTGCTGCGGCCCGGTGGCGCGATCGCGGGCTGCTGGAACCTGGCCCACGCCGCGCAGGCCGAGTGGCTGGCCGCCTACGAGGCCAGGCTGGCCGCGGCCTGCCCGACCTACTGGGGCCCGGCCGTGGAGCAGTGGGCGGTGCCGCCGATCGCGCAGTCGTTCGAGGTGATCGAGGAGCGCTGGATCCCCTGGACGAGGCTCGTCGGCATCGAGGACTTCCTGCTCGACCTGCGTTCGCACTCCTACATGGCGGCGCTGTCGCCGGAGGCGGCCGACGACCTGGTCGACAGCCAGCGCGCCGAACTGCGCGCGGAGTTCCCAGAGGGAGTGGTGTCGGTGCCTATGCGGGTTTATCTGGCCGTGGGTAAGTGAGGTCATGAGCACAGCCAAGCGACGGCCCGGGCGCAGGCCCGGGTCCGCCGACACGCGCGGGGAGATCCTGGCCGCGGCCAGGAAGGTGTTCGCGGAGAAGGGCTTCGACAAGGCCACGGTCCGCGGCATCGCCAGGGAGGCGAAGGTCGACCCCGCCCTCGTCCATCACTACTTCGAGACCAAGGAGGGCATCTTCGCGGCGGCCATGCGGCTGCCCGTCGCGCCCGACACGATCATCCCGATGCTGCTCGACGCGCCGCGCGAGGAGATCGGCGAGCGGCTGGTCAGGTTCATCCTCACGGCCACCGCCGAGCCCGAGATGCGCGAGCCGATGATCGCGCTGATCCGCTCGGCGATCACGAACGAGCAGGCGGCGACGATGCTCAGGGAGTTCATCACCAACGCCATGCTGTTCCAGGCGGCCGACCGGCTCGGGGTGCCGCACCTGCGGATCGAGGCCGGCTTCAGCCAGATGTACGGCGTGCTCATGGCCCGTTACGTGCTCAAGCTGGAGCCGATGGCGAGCGCGGACCCGGAGGAACTGGTCAAGCTGATCGGCCCGACGTTGCAACGGTACTTCGCCGAATAGAGCATTGTTCTGTCAGGGGCTTCGACCATAGGGTATGTCGCGTTACCCCGGAAATGTTACTCGCGGGTAGGATTCCCGGGTGAGGCCGGTGCAGCGGCTGACCGTACGCTGACTGCCAACGTCGTCTGTGGGAGGACCCCGTGCTCTGGGTAGCCATCATCGGGCTAGTCATGACCGTCCTGGCGGTGGCCGTCGCGGGCCGCAGGACGCTCTTCCTGTACAAGC
This sequence comes from Nonomuraea antri, assembly GCF_013283785.1. Classification (GTDB taxonomy): domain Bacteria; phylum Actinomycetota; class Actinomycetes; order Streptosporangiales; family Streptosporangiaceae; genus Nonomuraea; species Nonomuraea antri. The sequence continues at coordinate 23,967 of NZ_JABCPZ010000097.1, read as the reverse complement.
TCGCCACCGTCGGCCCGCCCGCGCCGGAACGCGTCGAGTACGCCAAGGCGCACGCGGGTGAGGAGATCAAGGCGCAGCTCGTCGAGGTCTTCGGCCAGAAGAAGCTGCTCAAGTGGACCCCGTCGGGCGTGGCGCACTTCTTCGTCATGTGGGCGTTCTTCATCCTGCTGACCGTCTACGTCGAGGCGTACGGCGCGATCATCCAGGGCGCGATCACCGGCCGGCCGAACTTCCACATCCCGCTGGTCGGCACCTGGGCGGTGCTCGGCTTCCTGCAGGACTTCATCGCGGTGGCCTGCCTGCTCGGCCTGGTCGCGTTCGCGATCATCCGGATGAAGAACTCGCCCAAGACACTCGGCCGCGACTCGCGCTTCTCCGGCTCGCACCTGGGCGGCGCGTGGCTCGTGCTGTTCATGATCTTCAACATCATCTGGACGCTGTTCCTGGCCCGCGGCGCCGCCTCGGCCAACGGCAACCTGCCCTACGACTCCGGCGCGTTCGTGTCGATCCCGCTGGGGAACCTGCTCCCGCAGAGCGAACTGCTGGAGGAGATCGCGCTGCTCCTGCACATCGGCTTCATGCTGGTGTTCCTGGTCATCGTGGTGAACTCCAAGCACCTGCACATCTTCACCGCGCCGCTGAACGTGCTGTTCTCCCGCCGTCCCGACGGCCTGGGCGCCGCGCCCGAGATGCGGGTCGACGGCAAGCCCGTCGACTTCGAGGACGAGGACCTCGACCCCGAGCGCCTGGGCCGCGGCAAGATCGGCGACACGACGTGGAAGGGCTTCCTCGACTTCTACTCCTGCACCGAGTGCGGCCGCTGCCAGTCCCAGTGCCCGGCCTGGAACACCGACAAGCCGCTGTCGCCGAAGATGCTCATCCTCGACCAGCGTGACCACGCCTTCGCGGTGGCGCCGTACCTGATGGCGGCCAAGGGCGGCGACGGCGCCGAGGCCAACCCGCACGCCGACACCGACGTGCTGGCGCTGCTGGAGAAGCCGCTGGTCGGCGAGGACGGCGTCATCCACCCCGACGTGCTGTGGTCGTGCACCAACTGCGGCGCCTGCGTCGAGCAGTGCCCGGTGGACATCGAGCACATCGACCACATCCTCGACATGCGCCGCTACCAGGTGATGGTGGAGTCGTCGTTCCCGTCCGAGGCGGGGGTGATGGTGAAGAACCTGGAGAACAAGGGCAACCCGTGGGGCATGTCCGAGATGAAGCGGGCCGACTGGATCGAGGAGCTCGCCACCTCCGTGGACGGCCAACGCTTCGAGGTCCAGCTCGTCGACGAGAAGATGCCCGAGGACACCGAGTACCTGTTCTGGGTGGGCTGCGCGGGCGCGCTCGAAGACCGGGCCAAGAAGACCACCAAGGCCGTCGCCGAGCTGCTGCACATCGCCGGCGTGAAGTTCGCGGTGCTCGGCCCGGCCGAGGCGTGCACCGGTGACCCGGCCCGCCGCCTGGGCATGGAATACCTGTTCAACATGCTGGCCCAGCAGAACATCGAGACGCTGAACGAGGCCGGCGTCAAGAAGATCGTGGCCACCTGCCCGCACTGCTTCAACACCCTGGCCAACGAGTACCCGCAGCTCGGCGGCACCTACGAGGTCGTGCACCACACCCAGCTGCTGTCGAAGCTGGTGGACGAGGGCCTGCTCACCCCGGTCACGCCGATCGAGGAGAAGATCACCTACCACGACCCGTGCTTCCTCGGCCGACACAACAAGGTCTACTCCCAGCCCCGCGACATCATGTCGAAGGTGCCCGGCGTGCAGACCCAGGAGATGCACCGGCACAAGGACCGCGGCTTCTGCTGCGGCGCCGGCGGCGCCCGCATGTGGATGGAGGAGCGCATCGGCAAGCGCATCAACACCGAGCGGGTGGACGAGGCGTTGACCACCAACCCCGACACCGTCTCCACCGCGTGCCCGTTCTGCATGGTCATGCTGGGTGACGCGATCAACGAGAAGAAGAACAGCGGCGAGGCCAAGGAATCGCTGGAAGTCGTGGACGTGGCCCAGCTCTTGATCAAGTCGGTCAAGGGAGCCTCCTGACCGGTGCGAGTCGGACTCCTCCACAGCTTCTGTGGAGGAGTTTCGCATGTCAGAGGGTTCGTCCTGACGAAATCCGGCATCCACATAACGGGAAAATCACGGTAACCTCAACGACGCATGGCTCTATTCGACGGGGAGGGGGCTCCTGATGCGTGTCGTCGTCACGGATGCCGAAGTCACCCTGGCCGACGTGCTCTCCCTGCGACTCGCCATCGAGGAACCTCTGGAAGACGGCACCGAGCTCGTGCTGCGCAACCGTACGACCGGGGTGGAACGTGACGTGCTGCTCGGCACGCCCGGCGCGCGGGCCCGCGAGGCCTCGCTGGCCGTCTCGCTCGCGCCGCTGGCGCTCAGCGCCGGCCGCTGGGACGCCTACCTGCGCCGCGACGGCAAACGGGTGCGCCTGCGCAGCATCGACCCGGGCTTCTCGCTCGACCACCTCGACGCCTACGCCCTGTGCCGGCGCACCCTGGCCTACCGCTCCTACCGCACGCGTAACGGATTCCTGGCGCTGAAGATAGCCGACGCCGAACCGGTGGCCGAGGTGCGCGCGATCTGGTTCAGAGAGGGCCGATTCGAGGTGACGGGCCTGCTCGCCTACACCGGCATCGAGGACGACGACTCCCGGCACGAGGCCATGCTCACGCTCGATCGCAGGCAGGCGGCCGTGCGCGTGTCGTCCACGGCCACCGTGCAGGGGGTGCGCTTCCACGCCGCGGTCTCGCTGGTGGACGTGCTGGCGGCCGACCCCGACGGGGCCGGCACCTGGGAGCCCGCGCTGGAGGTGGCGGGGCTGCCCGCCCCGCTCAAGCTCGGCTCCAGGCTCGACGACATCGACGGCAAGCGCCGCCGCCTGCACTATCCGTCGGCGAAGATCGACGGGGTGCCCATCAGACCCTGCTACACCGCCGACGACGAGCTGCGGATCGAGGTCGGCGGATGAAGGTCAGCATCATGCTCGCCTCCGCGTACGGGATACGCGGCGACGTCCGCGCCACGCTCAACCTGGCCACCGCACTGGCCGAGCGGCACGAGGTCGAGGTCATCAGCGTCAGGCGGCAGAAGGAGAAGCCGTTCTTCCCGGTCGGCCCCGGAGTGAGCATGCGCAGCGTGGTCGACGCCCGGCCCGGGGTCAGGCACCTGCTGCCACGCGGCCAGGTGCGCACCGAGGTGGCGCTGTGGCGGGTGCTGCGCGGGCTCAAGTCCGACGTGCTGATCACCACCAGGCCGGGGCTGGGCGTCCAGGCGGCCAGGCATGCTCCACGTGAAACGTTGAAGATCGCCAGGGAGTGGGGCCGGCCGGCCGTGCCCGGCCCGGTCAAGAAGTTCTACCCGCGGCTCGACGCGGTCGTCGCCGCCACCGAGTCCGCGCAGGACGAGTGGATCAGGCTGCTCGACACCGGGCCGGGCGTGCACGCCCTGCTCGATCCGCTGCCTCCCGGCCCGTGGCCGCGCTCGCGCATGGACAACCGGATCGTGGCGGCGGGCGGCAGGTGGGTGCCGGTCAAGGCGTACGACCGGCTGATCAGGGCGTTCGCGATCGTGGCCGACAAACGGCCCGACTGGCGGCTGCGGCTGTACGGCGGCGGCCCGGAGGAGCGGCGGCTGCGCTCGCTGGTGCGCGAGCTCAACATGCACAACCACGTCTACTTCATGGGCACCACGCCCGACCTGGCCGGGGAGTTCGCCAAGGCCTCGATCGTGGCCAACACCTCGCGCAGCGAGGACCTGGGGATGACCGTGCTGGAGGCCATGGGCTGCGGGGTGCCCGTGGTGGCCTTCGAGGGGGCCAGGGGGCCGAGCGAGTTCGTCGCGACCGGCTACAACGGGGTGCTCGTGCCCGAGTCGGAGAGCGAGCTGCAGCTCTACGCGGGCGCGCTGCTCGCGCTGATCGACGACGAGCGGCGGCGCAGGTCGCTGGCCGCCGGCGCGCTCGACACCGCGATCAGGCACGCGGCGCTGCCGGTGGCCGAGCAGTGGGAGAAGCTGATCGGCGATCTTCGCTGAGTTCGCGGTCCGCATACGGGTTACGGGTACCGTAGAAGCATGCATGGGTACAGCGGAGACAAGCAGGCTTATCTGACGCGTCTCAGGCGAATCGAGGGGCAGATCCGGGGCCTGCAGCGCATGGTCGACGACGACGCGTACTGCATCGACGTGCTCACCCAGGTCTCCGCCGCCACGCGGGCGCTGCAGGCGGTGGCGCTGGGGCTGCTGGAGGAGCACATCTCGCACTGCGTGGCAGACGCGATCAACACCGGTGGTCCCGAGGCCGAGGCGAAGGTCAAGGAGGCCTCCGCGGCGATCGCCCGTCTCGTCCGTTCGTAGGAGAAGATCGCGCCGATTGACTAGTCATGTTCGGCGGCTGCGAACTATTCGGAAAACCAGCGTCCCGGACCCCTGAGGAGCCCGGGACTAGGTCTGGTGATGGTCCTTCAGCGGCTCGCCGAAGTCCGCAATCCGAGCGCGTCGTCGAGTTCGTCCAAGGTTAGCCGCCGTTCGCTGACCGCGACGGCGGTGAGCACCTCGGCGTAGAGCGCAATCTCGTCCAACGCGACACGGTCGTGGACCCGGGAGTCCAGATCGTCGTGCCCCACCGCGTCGTCCTTCCTTCCGCAGCCCACACCCTCTACGAGGTTACGGCGCGGGCCCTGCCGGCGACATGGCCCATCGGAGTCATTCCTTTCGTGGCGTCACGCGCCCTCGCGGGCCCCACAGGGGTCATTTCCCGAATCCGAGATCACAATTCAGCTAATACGCCAGTTGTTGGAGTGTTAGAACGATATAGGCGGAGTAAGGGGGAAATAGCGATATTAGTGGTTTAGTGGTGCTCTGTGTGGTGCCCGTGGTCGTCGCGTTGCTCGATGAGCCTGCGTACCAGGGCCGTCTGGGCGGCCAGGCCGCGCTCGGGCAGCTTGGCGCCGGTGAGCCTGCCCCACGCCAGCGCGGTCGCGTACGCCGCGCCCAGCACCGCGGCCGAGCCCGCCCGGTCCGGCGGCGCCACCTCGGCCACGCGCTCTCTCGCCGCCACCGCGCCGCCCGTCCGCTCGGCGGCCGGCGGGCGGGACTCGAAGCCGTCCGGCTCTGTCGCATCACGGGCCGAGGTGCTGGTCAGCCCGTCGCGTTCCAGCTCCAGGTACGCCTGCCTGGTGCGCTGGTCGAGCCGTTCCGGCAGCCTGCCCTTGGAGTCGGACAGGTCGGCCAGGAAGGTCGCCGTGGCGTGCGGCGGGTCGGGGGCGAACGACAGCGTCTCGGCCAGGTCGTAGACCGCGTGGGAGAAGTGCGACTCGGGGTCGGTCTCGGCCAGCAGCGCCCGGCGAAGCCGCGCGGGGCAGCGCGCCAGCCAGTCCTGACGCAGCCGCTCGTCGCCGTCGAGCGCCGCCTGGTCGTCGAGCCCGGGCCGGCGCAGCGCGGGCTCGACCATGGTGAGCAGGGCCAGCGCGCGCGGCCTGAACCGGGTGTCGGACAGCAGCAGCTGCGCGGTGTCGGCCATCAGCGCGGCCAGCCGCGTGGCGGCCCGCGAACGGCCCGCCCGCAGCCGCTCGGCCACCAGCGTGACCAGATCGAGCAGCGGCGGCGCGGGCAGCCAGCGCACCCACTCGTCACCGGGCAGCGGACGGCGCAGGTATTCGCCGAAGATGGTGATCAGGCGCTCGTTGCCGTCGAAGGCCGGCGCGTACGCGCACCACATGATCGTGCCCCAGATCGCGGCCACCGTGCTCGGCACGTCGGAGGCGAAGATCTCGTCGAAGGCGGTCAGCGGGAAGTCGGTCTCCTGCTTGCGCCCGCTGGCCCGCAGCAGCACGCGTACCTGCTCGGTGAGCGCGGCCGGCACGTCGGGGCCGACGAACGCCTGCGTGGAGCCCGGCTCGGCGGTGAAGTCGGCGCCGGCCGGTATCACCCGCTCGGGCAGCACGGCCGCGGGATGCTCCACGCGCCGCGCCTTGACACCGCGTGGCGGCGGCGCGGCGTGCCAGCTTCCGTCGGCGGGGTCGTACAGGTGCCAGCGCGCGTGCGCGCCGTACAGCCACCTGTCGCCGTCGGCGGTGACCAGGATCCTGGCGGCGAGCACGTGCGCGCGCCCCGGCATGGGCAGAGCGTCCCAGCGGGGGTCCGCGACCATCGCGCGGACGTCCGCTGCCGCGGCCGTGAATGCATCCCAGGGGCGCACGGCGGCCATCGTACTGGCAGGCATCCCGGCGGGCATCGCATCGACCATCGGCATAACACGGCAGAATGTCCGCTATGAGGGCGAAGATTGCAGGGGCAGTGGCGGTCATGAGCGCAGTCGCCGGTTGCGGCACGGGCACGGCGGTGCGGCCCTCGCCGTCCCTGCCCGGCATCCTCACCCTGGACAAGGCCAGCGCGCCCGCGCCGGGCGGTGAGGTCGGCTCCGCCTCAACCGAGTTCGCCGACGACGCCGAGCTGGCCGTCTGGACGAAGCTGAGCGAGACCGAGAAGGACGTCGACAGGATCGCCAAGCTCGACGTGAACAAGACCGCCGAGGGCTCGCTGTACCTGGAGCCCAGGACGTCGGCCTGGTTCGACGGCTTCCGCGGCCCGTTCATCTACCAGGAGCTGGCCGGCGACATCGTCATGCACGCCCGGGTCAAGGTCACCGGCAAGGACGGCGGCAAGCCCAAGCGCAAGTTCTCGCTCGGCGGCCTGATGGCCCGCCAGCCCGGTTCCTACGAGAAGCCGAACTGGGTCTCGGTCACCACCGGCACCGGCGACCAGCCGGGCAAGGTCGAGGTGAAGCAGACCAGGGACGGCAGCTCCAAGCCGCAGGAGATCGCGGTCAAGAGCGAATGGGTGGAAATGGTGCTGGCCAGGGTGGGCCGCGCCGCCGTCGCCCTGTACCGCGAGGACGGCGGCGAGTGGAAGGTCGGCAAGCGCTGGGCCGCCGACCTGCCCCAGGTGCTGCAGTGGGGCCTGACCGCCTACACCGACTGGGACAGCTACAACACGCTCAAGAAGGACGCGACCAAGGCCAACGCCAAGCTCATCAAGGGCACGCCCGACCTGAAGATGACCGTGGACTTCGTCCGCTTCCTGCGGCCCGAGCTGCCCGAGTACGCCGACCCGCTGAACCCCTCGTCCGTGCCGGACAAGGTGCTGATCAAAGCTCTGACGCCTGCCGGTGCCTGATCGCCTTGGCCTGGTAGTTGTCCGGCGTGCGGGCGAAGGAGGCCCGGTCGTCGTCGGTCAGCTCGCGCACGATCCGGCCGGGCACCCCGGCGATCAGCACCCCGGACGGGATCGTCTTGCCCGGCCCGATCACCGTGCCCGCGGCCACCAGCGTGCCCGCGCCGATGCGCGCCCCGCCCAGCACGATCGCGCCGATGCCGATCAGCGCCCCGGTCTCCACGTGCGCGCCGTGGACCATGGCCTTGTGCCCCAGACTGACCCGGTTCTCCAGGACCGCGGGCTCGCCCGCGTCGGAATGGAGGCAGCATAGATCCTGTACGTTGCACTCCTCGCCGATCTCGATCCGCTCGTCGTCCCCTCGGAGAACGGAGCCGTACCAGATGCTGGACGCCCGGCCCACCCGCACCTGTCCGACCACGACGGCCCCGGGCGCGATGTACGCCTCGGGATGAATGTCGGGAACTGCCCCGTTGTCCAGCGCTGCGATGTACACCTGCCACATCGTAAATCCCGGTGCGAGTATGGCGTTCCGGTTGCGGACGTGGGCAGATGGCAGGAAAGTCGTTTCCTGACGTCTCGTCGTCAGACCCTTACAACCCGCAGTTTTCCCCCGCCTCACGCAAACCCTTAGGTAACCCCCATGACAAACCAGCACGAGAGTCTCCCCGATCTGATGCAAGAGGACACCTTCGAGGTCGTGATGCGCGGCTACAACCGCCGCCAGGTCCACGACTACATGATCCGTACCAGAAACCAGGTCCGTGATCTGGAAGAGCGCCTGGCGCGGGCCATCGATCAGGCTGAGCAGGGCCGCCTCGAGCTGGCGGAGGCCCGGCGGCGCATGGTCGAGGCGCCACAGAGCTACGACGACCTGAGCCCGCGGCTCGCGCAGATTCTCAAGCTCGGCGAGGAGGAGGCCGCGGCCAAGCGGGAGGACGCCGAGTCCGAGGCCACGTCGCTGCGCGAGAACGCCAGGGCGGAGGCCGACCGGCTGATGACGTCGGCGCGCGAGACCGCCGACAAGATCCTCACCTCCGCCCAGGCCGAGGCCGAGCGGCGGGTGGCCGAGGCGACGCAGGCCGCCGAGCGCATGCTGGCCCAGGCCGGCGCCGACGCCGAGGAGCAGCTCGGCGCGGCCCGCGCGGAGGCCGAGGAGACCGTGATCGGCGCGCGGGGCGAGGCCGAGCGGGTGCTGAACGGCGCCACCCAGGAGTCCGAGCGGCTGATGGAGAACGCCACCGCGCAGGCCGAGCACCTGGTCACCAGCGCGCGGGAGGAGGCCGACTCGACGCTGGCCGCCGCGCACCAGCGGGTCGCCGCGCTCGACGAGCACGCCGGACGCCGCGTCGACTACCTGACCAACACGCACACCGAGGTGGTGCGCCGCCTGACCGAGATCAGCACGGTGCTCGGCGACCTCATGCGCAGCGAGTCGGCGGCCGGGCCGCTGGTGCCCGAAGCCGTGCCCGTCGCCGCCCAGCAGCCGGTTCTCCCGGCCGCTCAGGAGGACGTGCGGATCGTCGTGGACGACGAGGGCCACCAGGAGCCGCAGGTCGCCGAGGCCGAGATCGTCGCCGACGACACGGACGTGAACCTGGGCAGGCTCAAGGTCCACCCGTAAGCCGCGGAGCGGAAGCCCCCGCCCCCGATAGGGTCGGAGGCTTCCGCGTTCGTGGCCCCACTGCGTGATCGCCCGCTGGTGGCCCGGTGCCGGGGCCGCCGAGACGCTGAACCCGGCACCGGGCTGCTGGCGTGCGCGCGCCGCCTGGCCCGCGAAGCATCGCGGAACGCTCCACGTCGCGCGTCATGGAGGGGCGGGACCGGCCCGCTCGCCGGCCCTCCTCTCCTGGTCCCGGAGCAGGTCGCGCAGACCGTCCGGGTCGTCCGCGTCGATGGTCATCGCACATCCGGCATCGCGCTGCGCCGCGCTGAGCGGATGGTGTCTCGTGGCCCACCAGCGGCCCGCGTCGCTCCGCCAGATGGTCCACTGGGGGTACTCCCGGGCGATCTCGGCGAGATGCCGATCGAAGGACATCTGCTCCGCCCTCCCAGGGTGCCCCGAGCGAGGTTCCATCTCCCTTTGAAAATGCGTTACTTCTCTAGAGAACGCAATGATCGCGATGGACAGGTCAACCTATCGCTTGACATGTCCGGTTGATTTAGGCGTCGAAGTCGTACTGGAGTACGTATGCGGCCGAGTCCAGCACCATCTCGTTGAGCTCCACGGGCAGGCCGCCCGAGGTGTAGGCGGTACGGCTGATCATGATGATCGGGGTGCCTGCGGGCAGGTCGAGCAGGTGGCTCTCGCGTGGCCTGGGCATGCGGGCGCGCACCTCCTCGGTGAAGTGGGCCGGTGGCAGGCCCAGGTCGCCGAGCCTGGCGTAGACGCCGCCGGGGCCGGTGTCCAGGAGCGTGATGGCGCTGCCTTCGACCAGGTGCGCGGGGAAGTAGGACGTCGCCAGTTGCACGGGCCTGGTGTCGACCGAGTAGCGGCGGCGCCGAACCCATACCTCGCCGCTCTCCAGTACGCCCGCGACGTCTTCCGTGGCCCGTTCCAGAGTCACCTCCACCTCGTCCACGGTGAAAGGGCGGCCACGGGTGTCCGCGTCCCAGATGGCGCGTCCCTGGCCCCACTGCTCTCGCGATAACCGGCGCGAACCGTGCCGCCGGATCGGCTTGAAAAGTCGCACGTAAACCCCCGAACCTCGCTTCGGCACCACAAGCCCTTCATTGATCAGTACGGCGAGCGCCTGCCTCGCTGTGGCGCGTGCGATCGCGTATTCGGCCATGAGCGCGTTCTCGCCCGGTAGTCGGTCCCCGTCGCGCAGTTCGCCGGAGAGGATCCGGGAGCGGAGGCCGTCGGCGATGCGTCGATAGATGGGGGGCTCGTGTGGTACCGGGGATTCAGACACGTTCGATCACCCTCTGTCACCAAGCGGGTTTGGCGTCTCCAGAGAACTTGCCCCGTCTTGTCCACGATCGCACAGATGCAGGGGATGGTCGCGGGCTGATTTTTGCGCGGATCGTACCCATGAGGGGAAAACCGGACTGTTATCGCCGGGCCGTTACCGGGGAACGGTTCTGGCCGATATCCGCGAGGCCCACCAGCGGCGAGTAACCAAGGCGGCCAGCACGGCTCCTGCCGTGTTCACGATCACGTCGTCGATCGACGAGACCCGGCCCAGGCGCAGGACGTGCTGCAGGGTCTCCACGAGGATCGAGCAGGCCGCCGCGACGGCGGCCACGCGTGCCACGGAGGCCAGCGCGGCGGTGCGCACCGGAAGCAGCGCGCCGAGCGCGGCGAAGACCAGCAGGTTGCCCCCGACCTGCACGAACAGCACGTCGAACGGGGAATCGGCGAGGGCCAGCAGCTCCTGGAACGGCACCAGATCGACGCTCGACGGACGGTTGGACGGGGTCAGAATCATCCACACCCAGGGCGCCGTGCCGACCACCACGCCGACGTCGGCCAGGGCGGTGCGGAGCGGCGCCGGGTGTCCGGCGCGGCGGCGAAGGCGGGCGAGGAGCAAGATTGCCAACCCGGCCAGGGGAAGCGCAAAGGTGCCAGCAATAATGACGTTTCCCCACAATTCCCACGTCCGCGTCACCGGACCATGATGTCGGGGCGGCGCGAGGTACGGGAAGCTGACCCTTTGGACAGGTCCAGAAACCGCCGCGCTCAGGAGGTGAGGCGAGGCGTGAGCGCGCGGGAGACCCCGAGCGCGGCGGTCTTGACGGCCGGCGCGAGCCGCGTCGGATGGAAGCGGGCCAGCGGCACCGACAACGACAGCGCCGCCACCGCCATGCCCTCGCGGAAGATCGGGGCCGCGATGCAGGCGCCGCCGAGCTGGGCCTCCTCACGCTCGTAGGCCAGGCCCGCCGCCTGGATCTGACCCAGGGCCTCCTCCAGGCGCTTGGGGTCGACGATCGAGTGCGGGGTCAGCCGGCGCAGCGGCCGGGCCAGCACCTCGTCGATCAGCTCCGGCCCCGAGTACGCCAGCAGCGCCTTGCCCACGCCGGTGCAGGTGAGCGGGAGCCGGCCGCCGACCCGTGAAGGCAGCGAGACGGCCGCGTGGCCGCGGATCTTCTCCACGTAGACCACGTCGAGCCCGTCGCGCACGCCGAGATGGATGGTCTCGTGCGTGGCCTCGTACAGGTCGTGCATGAAGGGCAGGGCGGCATGGCGCAGGTCGCGTTCCAGGGGGACGATGCTACCGAGCTCGAACAACCGGCGGCCGAGGTAGTAGCCGTCGTCCCTGCGGGTGACGGCGCCGATCTCGGTCAGTTCGGTGAGCAGCCGGAAGGCGGTGGTCTTGGGCAGGTGGCAGCGTGCGGCGACGTCGACCAGGCGGAGCGGGCCGCCCGTGGGGCGGAACGCGTCCAGGACCAGCCACGACTTCTCCAGCATCGAGAGACGATCGGGGTTCCGTGACACGGAACGCATTGTTGTCCATCGGAGGCTCGCCGCTCTATACCGGGGAGTGAGGAAATTGAGGAGACTGTTGTGTTGACCCACTTCATCGGTGGCCTGCGGGTGGCCGCGGGCCCGCCGTTCCCGGTGCACGACCCGGTCACGGGCGAGGTGCTCCGGCAGGTCCACGAGGCGGACCCCGAGGTCGTGGACCGGGCCGTGCGCGCGGCCAGGGAGGCGGCGCGCGACTGGGCGGCGCTGCCGGTCGCCGAGCGGGCCGGGTGGATGCGGCGGCTGGCCGACGGCATCGAGGCCCGCTTCGACGACCTGGTGGCCGCGGAGATCGCCGACACGGGCAAGCCGCTGGAGCAGACCCGCACGCTCGACATCCCGCGCGGCGCCCAGAACTTCCGCGCGTTCGCCGAGATCGCGGCCCAGCGCCCGGACGACGCCTTCCACCTGCCCGGCGTGCTCAGCTACACCGTGCGCAGGCCGCTCGGGGTGGTGGCGGTGATCGTCCCGTGGAACCTGCCGTTCCTGCTGATGACGTGGAAGCTGGCGCCCGCCCTGGTCGCGGGCAACACGGTGGTGGTCAAGCCGTCGGAGAACACGCCGGGCTCGGCCGCGCTGTTCGCCGAGATCTGCGCCGAGGTCGGCCTGCCCGACGGCGTGGTCAACGTCGTCTTCGGGCACGGGCCGTCCGGACGGCTCCTGGTCGAGCACCCGGGCGTCGACGGGGTCACGTTCACCGGTTCCACCGCCACCGGCCGGGCGATCATGAAATCGGTGTCGGACCGGGTCAAGCCGGTCTCGTTCGAGCTGGGCGGCAAGAACGCCGGGCTCGTCTTCGCGGACTGCGACCTGGACCGGGCCGTCGACGGCACGGTGAAGTCGGTCTTCACCAACGGCGGCCAGGTGTGCCTGTGCACCGAGCGCCTGTACGTCGAGCGGCCGATCTTCGAGGAGTTCTGCGCGCGGCTGGCGGCCAGGGCCCAGGAGGTCACCCCGCAGCCGATGATCTCGGCGGAACACCGGGAGAAGGTGCTCTCGTACTACGACCTGGCCCGCTCGGAGGGGGCCAAGGTGCTCACGGGAGGCGGGGTGCCGTCGTTCGGCGACTCCCGCGATTCCGGATATTTCGTAGAACCGACGGTCGTGACAGGCTTGTCGGAGTGGTCGCGATTCAACCGGGAGGAGATCTTCGGTCCGGTCTGCCATGTCGCGCCCTTCGACACCGAAGCCGAGGCGGTCGACCTGGCGAACGGCAGCGACTACGGCCTGGCGGCCACGCTCTGGACCACCAACCTGGACCGGGCGCACCGCGTCGCCCAGCGCCTGGAGGCCGGGCTGGTCTGGGTCAACACCTGGTACCTGCGCGACCTGCGGACCCCGTTCGGCGGCGTGAAGCTGTCGGGCATCGGCAGGGAGGGCGGCACCCAGTCGCTCGACTTCTACTCCGAGCCCACCACGATCACCATCAAACTGGAGCAACCCGATGCATGACGAATGGTCCCAGGCGGTGGACACGTACTCCCAGGCCGCCGATCGGCTGGTCGAAGCCGCGCGTACGGGCAAGCCGTGCGCGCCGATCAGGGACCTGGTCACCACGGCGGCCGGCGGGTACGCCGTACAGGAGATCAACACGCGCCGGGCGCTGGCCGAGGGCCGGCGGCTGGCCGGCCGGAAGATCGGCCTGACCAACGCGGCCGTGCAGCGCCAGCTCGGCGTCGACCAGCCGGACTTCGGCATGCTCTTCGCCGACATGGCCTACCTCGACGGGCTGCCCGTGCCCGTGGAGCGGTTCCTGCAGCCCAAGGCCGAGGCGGAGATCGCGCTCGTGCTCGGCGCCGACCTGGTGGGCGGGCCGTTCACGGTGGCCGACGTGATCAGGGCGGTCGACTTCGTGCTGCCCGCCATCGAGATCGTCGACTCGCGCATCGCCGACTGGGACATCTCGCTGGCCGACACGATCGCCGACAACGCCTCCAGCGGCGCGTTCGTGCTGGGCAACACGCCCACCTCGCTGACCGGGCTCGACCTGCGGCTGGCCGGCATGACGATGACGCGGCGCGGCCAAGAGGTCTCGACCGGGGCCGGCGCGGCCTGCATGGGCCACCCGCTGAACGCGGCCGTCTGGCTGGCCGGCACGCTCGGGAAGACCGACCACCCGCTGCGCGCCGGGGACGTCGTGCTGACCGGCGCGCTCGGCCCGGTGGTCGCGGTGGAGCCGGGCGACGTGTTCGAGGCGCACATCGACGGCCTGGGCTCGGTGCGGGCGGTGTTCTCGCAGTGAAGGTGGCGATCATCGGTTCCGGCAACATCGGGACCGACCTGATGTTCAAGGCGCTGCTGTCCAAGCGGGTCGAAGTCGTCGCCATGGCCGGGATCGACCCCGAATCCGACGGCCTGGCCAGGGCGCGCAGGCGCGGGCTGGCGACCACCGCCGGCGGCGTCGACGGGCTGGTCGCGCTGCCCGAGTTCGCCGAGGTGTCGCTGGTGCTCGACGCGACCTCGGCCGGCGCGCACGCCTACAACTCCGAGACCGTGCTGCGGCACGGCAAGCGCATCATCGACCTGACCCCGGCCGCGATCGGCCCGTACGTGGTGCCCCCGGTGAACCTGGAGGCCCACCTGACGGCGCCCAACCTCAACCTGGTCACCTGCGGCGGGCAGGCCACGATCCCGATCGTGGCGGCGGTGTCGGCGGTGGCCCCGGTGCGGTACGCCGAGATCGTCGCGTCCATCGCCTCGAAGTCGGCCGGACCCGGCACGCGGGCCAACATCGACGAGTTCACCCAGACCACGTCCAGGGCCATCGAGAAGGTGGGCGGGGCGGAACGGGGCAAGGCCATCATCGTGCTCAACCCCGCGGAGCCGCCGCTCATCATGCGCGACACCGTCTACTGCCTGGTGGACGACTGCGACGAGGCGGCCGTGGCCGCGTCGGTCGAGGAGATGGTCGCCAGGGTGGCCGCGTACGTGCCGGGCTACCGGCTCAAGCAGCGGGTCCAGTTCACCTCGGTGGCCGGGGACGAGCCGGTGTGGACGCTCGTCCCAGGTCAGAAGGGCGGGGTACGGGTGAGCGTGTTCCTGGAGGTGGAGGGCGCGGCGCACTACCTGCCCGCCTACGCCGGCAACCTGGACATCATGACGGCCGCCGCGCTGCGCACCGCGGAACGCCTGGCGGAGGTGGCCGCGTGAGCGCCATCTACGTCCAGGACGTCACGCTCAGGGACGGCATGCACGCCATCAGGCACCGCTACAGCCTCGACCAGGCGGCCGAGATCGCCCGGGCGCTCGACGCGGCCGGGGTGGCCGCCATCGAGATCGCCCACGGCGACGGCCTGGCCGGCGGCAGCTTCAACTACGGCCCCGGCGCGCACACCGACGAGGAGTGGATCGAGGCCGTGGCCGGCGCGGTCACCAGGGCCAGGCTCACCACGCTGCTGCTGCCCGGCATCGGCACCGTGCACGACCTGCGCAAGGCGCACGCGCTCGGCGTCACCTCGGTACGCGTCGCCACGCACTGCACCGAGGCCGACATCGCCGCCCAGCACATCGAGGTGGCCCGCGACCTGGGCATGGACGTGGCCGGCTTCCTGATGATGGCCCACATGGCCCCGCCGGACGTGCTGGCCGGGCAGGCGCGGCTGATGGAGTCGTACGGCGCGCACTGCGTGTACGTGACCGACTCGGGCGGCGGCCTGACCATGGACGGCGTCCGCGACAGGATCAGGGCCTACCGCGACGTGCTGCGCCCGGAGACCGAGATCGGCATCCACGCCCACCACAACCTGGGCCTGGGCGTGGCCAACTCGGTGGTGGCGGTGGAGAACGGCGGCGTGCGCGTCGACGCCTCGCTGGCCGGGATGGGCGCCGGGGCGGGCAACTGCCCGATCGAGGTGTTCGTCGCGGTGGCCGACCTGATGGGCTGGCGGCACGGCTGCGACCTGTACGCGCTGATGGACGCCGCCGACGACCTGATCAGGCCGTTGCAGGACCGCCCGGTGCGGGTGGACAGGGAGACGCTGACGCTCGGCTACGCCGGGGTCTACAGCAGCTTCCTGCGGCATGCCGAGGCCGCGGCACAGCGGTACGGCGTCGACACCCGCGCCATTCTCACGGAAGCGGGCCGCCGCCGCATGGTGGGCGGCCAGGAGGACATGATCGTGGACATCGCCCTGGACCTGGCGAGCGCCGGGGAGAACACCAGGGTTGGGGAAGGCGCCCGAGCTGGGGAAGGCACGCCATGAGCGACCTGGCCGCCGCGCTCGACGAGGCGTTCCGCACCGCCACCCCCATCCCGCAGCCCGAGTACGGCTTCGACCCCTACGAGACGCAGCGCGAGCTGATCGACCTGCGCCTGGCCAGGGGAGAGCGGCTGACGGGCGTGAAGCTCGGGTTCACCAGCGAGGGCAAACGCCGTCAGATGGGCGTGCACGACCTCATCCTGGGCAGGCTCACTGATGCCATGTGCATCGGCGAGGGCGCGAGCGCGGATGTATCCGGTTTCATCCATCCGAGGGTGGAGCCGGAAGTCGTCTACCTGGTCGGCCGGCGCATCGAGTCGATGGCCGACGCGTTCGCCCCCGGCGCGGTCGCGGCCGTGGCCCCCGGCATCGAGCTGATCGACTCCAGGTACCAGGACTTCAGGTTCTCGCTCGACAGCGTGATCGCCGACAACACCTCCGCCGCCGCGTACGTGATCGGCCCCTGGCGGGCCTACGACCCGGCGGAGTGGAACCTCGGCGTGCTCTTCGAGATCGACGGCCGGCCGGTGCAGGTGGGCTCGACCGGGGCGATCCTCGGCGACCCGCGCCGGGCGATCGCCGAGGCGGCCCGGCTGGCCCAGGCCACCGGGCAGGTGATCGAGCCGGGCGCGATCCTGCTGGCCGGCGCGGCCACGCCGGCCGAGCCGCTGCGCCCCGGCGCCCACGTCCGGGTGGAGATCCAGCGCCTGGGCAGCGCCTCGTTCACGGCGGCCGCATCCACCGCGGAGGGGACGTGACCAGGAACAAGGCCATGCGCGTGCCCGGCAAGGCCGTGCCCAGAGGACGGTTTCCGCACGTCAAGCGGGCGGGAGACTTCCTGTACGTCTCCGGCACGAGCTGCCGCAGGCCCGACAACACGTTCGTCGGGGTCGAGGTGGACGAGTTCGGCGCCACCGACCTGGACATCCGCGCCCAGACCAGGGCCGTGATCGAGAACATCGGCGACATTCTCAAGGCCGCCGGCGGCTCACTGGCCGACCTCGTGCAGATCACCACGTACCTGGTCAACATGAACGACTTCAAGGGCTACAACGAGGTCTACGCCGAGTTCTTCGACGAGGAAGGGCCGACGCGGACCACGGTGGCCGTGCACCAGCTGCCGCACCCGCACCTGCTCATCGAAATGCAAGCAGTCGCCTACCATCCCCAGGAGCGATCATGATTCCTCCCATCGACTTCACCAAGTGGGTCGACGAGCACGCGCACCTGCTCAAGCCGCCGGTCGGGAACAAGGAGGTGTTCCCCGGTGGCGATGACTTCATCGTGATGGTGGTGGGCGGACCCAACTCCAGGACCGATTTCCACATCGACCCGTACGAGGAGCTGTTCTACCAGATCCGCGGGAACATGCACGTCAACATCATGACCGAGAACGGGCCTGAGACCGTGCACGTCCGCGAGGGGCAGATGTGGCTGTTGCCGGCGCGCATGCCGCACTCGCCGCAGCGGCCGGAGGAGGGCTCGATCGGGCTGGTGGTCGAGAAGATCAGGCCGGAAGGCGAGCTGGAGAAGTTCCTGTGGTACTGCATGGAGTGCGGGAACAAGCTGCACGAGGTCGAGTTGCAGGTGCGTGACATCGTCAAGGACCTGCCGCCGGTCTTCGCGGCCTTCTATGCCGATGAGAACGCCCGCACCTGCGACCGCTGCGGCGCGCTCCATCCTGGCAAGGGCTGACGGCACCCCCGATGATCACTGACGTACACACGCACTACGTGCCCCAGGGCTGGCCCGATCTGGGCTGGCCGGGGGCGCCCAGGCTGAGGATCGACTCGGAGCGGGAAGCGACGATCCTCGTCAACGACCGAAATTTCCGCAAAATTCAGGACAATGCGTGGGACCCGCGCGTCCGGCTGGAACAGATGGCCGCCGACGGCGTGGACCGGCAGGTGGTCTCGCCCACCCCGGTCTTCTTCGGCTACGACCGACCCGCCGAGCAGGCCGTGCGCATCGCGAAGATCTTCAACGACCTGGCACTGGAGATCTGCGCGGACGAGCGGCTCGTCCCGTTCTGCCAGGTGCCGCTGCAGGACCCCGACCTGGCCTGCGAGGAGCTCGACCGGTGCCTGGACAGCGGGCACCGGGGCGTGGAGATCGGCAACCACGTCGGTGACCGCGACCTGGACGATGCGGGCGTCGTGCAGTTCCTCCAGCACTGCGCGCGCAGGAACGTTCCCGTCTTCGTGCACCCGTGGGACATGCCGTCCGGGCCGCGGCTGGACCGGTGGATGGCGCAGTGGCTGGTCGGGATGCCCGCCGAGACCCACCTGTCGATCCTGGCGATGATCCTCGGCGGCGTCTTCGACCGGGTGCCCGAGACGCTCAGGATCTGCTTCGCGCACGGCGGCGGCTCGTTCGCGTTCTGGCTCGGCCGGTTCGAGAACGCCTGGCACCGCAGGAACGACCTGATCGGCGTCTCCGAGTACCCGCCGTCGCACTACCTCGACAGGTTCAGCGTCGACTCGGTGGTCTTCGACGAGCGGGCGCTGCGGCTGCTCGTCGACACGCTGGGCGAGGACCGCGTCATGCTCGGCTCGGACTTCCCCTACCCGCTGGGCGAGTCCCCGGTGGGCGGGCTGATCAGGAACGCGGCCTTCCTGTCCGACACGGCACGCGCCAAGCTGCTCGCCGCCAACGCCGAGGCGTATCTGGGCTGAAGGGAGCTTCCCATGCGCGTACCCGTGCTCGGTCTGGTGGTGCTCATGGCCGCCGGCTGCGGCGCGGCGGCGCCGTCGCAGGCGGAGGAGGATGCGACGGTCAAGGTCGGCGCGATCATCTCCCAGACCGGCGTCTACGCGCCGCTCGGCGAGGACATGGAGACCGCCATGCGCCTCTACCTGGACGAGAACGGCGGCCGGCTGGGCGGCCGGCCGGCCTCGCTGGTCGTCGCCGACGACGCGGGCAACCCGGAGAAGGGCAGGCAGCGGGCCAGGGAGCTGATCGCGGAGGACCGGGTGGACGTGATCACCGGCCTGATCGCCTCGCCGGTGGCGGTGTCGGTGGCCGACGAGGCGGCGGGCACGCCGGTGGTGATCGCCAACGCCGGCGCCGACCAGCTCGGCGGCCGCGGGGTCTTCCGGGTGTCGTACACCAACCGCGCGCACGGGTACGCGGCGGGCAGGTACGCCGCCGAGCGCTTCGCCGGCCAGGCCGTGGTGCTGATGGCCTCGGACTACTCGGCCGGCCAGCAGACGCTCGACGGCTTCGAGCAGGGGTACGGCGAGAAGGCGGTCAAGCGCATACTCACGCCGTTCGGCCAGGGCGTGGACCTGGCGCCGTACATGGCGCGGATCCCGGCCGAGGCCGAGCTGGTGTACGCCTTCTACGCTGGCGGCGAGGCCGACGCGTTCCTGCGGGCCTACCGGCAGCACGGCTACCAGGACAAGATCACGCTGCTGGCCTGCGGCAACCTGACCGACGAGGACGTGGCTCGGCGCGTCGGCGCGGACGCCGACGGCATCGTGGCCATCGGGCCCTACTCGCCCGCGCTCGACAACCCGGACAACGCCGCGTTCGTGGCCACCTGGCGGGCCAGGACCGGGCGCAACCCGTCCATGGTGGCGGCGCAGAGCTGGGACGCCATGCGGCTGATCGACCGGGCGGTGGCCAAGGGCGGCGACCTGACGGGGGCGCTGGGCCGGGTGACCGAACTGCCGAGCCCGCGTGGCACGGTCACCTTCGACGAGACTCACCACAATCCGGTGCAGAACTGGTATGCCACGCTCCACCAAAATGGTGTAAACCGGGTAATTGCCACTATTCCCCCTGAAGTGGGATAAAGGAGAATTCGTGTTGGACCGTGACCGTTGCCGCGCCCTCGACGCCGAGGACCCGCTGCGGGAGTTCAGGCGGGAGTTCGTCCTGCCTGAGGGCGTCGTCTACCTGGTGGGCAACTCGCTGGGCGCGCTGCCGCGCGGCACGTCCGAGCGGGTGCGCCGGGCCGTCGAGGACGAATGGGGCACCCAGCTCGTCGGCGGCTGGAACAGCGCGGGCTGGTACGACCAGCCGCTGACCGTCGGCGACCGGCTGGCCCCGCTGATCGGCGCCGGGCCCGGGCAGGTCGTGGCGGGCAACACCACCTCGATCGCGGTCTTCCAGGCGGTGTCGGCGGCGCTGCGGCTGCGTCCGGACCGCAAGGTGATCGTCTCCGACGCGCGGAACTTCCCCACCGACCACTACATGGTGCAGGGGCTTGCCAGGCTGCTCGGCGGCTACGAGGTGCGCGACGTGGCCGAGGGCAGGTTCGACGACGCGGCCGTGGTGCTGCTGTCGGAGGTGGACTACCGCACCGGCGCCCGCTACGACGTGCCGTCGATCACCGCCCAGGTGCAGGCGGCCGGGGCGCTCATGGTCTGGGACGTGTGCCACAGCGTCGGCGCCCTGGAGGTGGACGTCTCGGCGGCGGACTTCGCGGTCGGGTGCACGTACAAGTACCTCAACGCGGGGCCGGGCGCGCCCGCGTTCATCTACGTCAACCCGCGCCACCACGCCACGGCGGAGAACGTCCTGTCCGGCTGGTACGGCCACGCCGAGCCGTTCGCGTTCGAGGCCGACTTCCGCCGCGCCGAGGGCATCAGGCGCTTCGCGGTGAGCACCCCGCACGTGTTGTCGTTCGCGGCCCTGGACGCGGCGCTCGACGTCTGGGAACGCGTGCCGATGGCCCAGGTGCGCGCCAAGAGCGTGGCCCTGACCTCGCTGTTCATCGACCTGATCGGCGACGCGCTGGAGCTGGCCTCGCCGCGCGAGGCCGCCGAGCGCGGCAGCCAGGTGTCCTTCCGCCACCCGGACGGCTACCCGATCATGCGCGCGCTGATCGACCGCGGCGTGCACGGCGACTTCCGCGCGCCCGACATCCTGCGCTTCGGCTTCGCGCCGCTCTACCTCAGGTACGTGGACGTCCACGACGCCGCCACGACCCTGCTGGAGGTGCTGGACAAGGAGCTGTGGCGGGACGAGAAGTACGCCCAGCGGCTCGCGGTCACCTGATCGGGTGAGCGTCTCGCTCTCAGGAGGGAGCGGGTAAGACCGCCGGTGCGGGCGATCCGGGATGAACCGGCTGATCGCCAGGATGAGGACATCGCACAGAAACCCCTCATTACCTGGAGATATGCCATGAAGCGCACCCGGATCGCCGCAGCCGCGCTCGCCTTGTCCACCCTGGCCGCCGTGCCCGCTCTGTCCGCTCTGTCTGCCCTGCCCGCTCTGGGCGCGACCGCCGTCGCGACCCCCGCCGTCGCCGCCACGCAGCCGACGCAGGCGGTGCCGCCGATCAACGAGGCTGCGCTGAAGCAGGCGATCGCGGGGCTGCCCGCCCCCGACGCCACCGCCGCCGAGGTGCGGGTGGGCGGCTCGGCCGGCTCCTGGCACGGCGTGAGCGGCGTACGCGACCTGACGAGCGAGCGCCCGGCCAGGGACGGGATGCGCTTCCGCGCGGGCAGCGTGACCAAGATGTTCACCACGGCGGTCGTGCTCCAGCTCGTCGCCGAGGGCAAGGTCGCGCTCGACGACGCCGTCCAGGACCACTTGCCCGGCCTGCTGCCCGCCGCCTACCCGCGGATCACCGTCGGGCAGTTGCTCAACCACACCAGCGGCCTGCCCGCGCCGAAGCTGCCCGGCGACCTCGCCACGGTCTACGCCACCCGCTTCAAGGTGTGGACGCCCGAGGAGTACGTCGCCAGGGCCGTGGCGAACCCGATCGAGTTCACCCCCGGCACCCGGCAGCACTACCTCAACATCAACACGTTCGTGGCCGGGATGCTGATCGAGAAGATCACCGGCAGGTCCTACGAGCACGAGGTGACGACCAGGATCCTGCGCCCGGTCGGCATGCGTGACAGCTACCTGCCGGGCCGGAGCGTCCAGGTGCGCGGCCCGCACAACCGGGGCTACCAGGTCGTGCCCGAGGGCTTCCCCGACGCGCGGCCGTACGGCGACGCGTACGTGGTGGACATGACCGTGGGCAGCGTCACCTCCACGTGGGCCTCGGGCGACCTGATCTCCACCACGGCCGACCTGGAGCGGTTCGTGACCGCGCTGTTCAAGGGCGAGATCGTGCCGCCGGCGCAGCTGGAGCCCATGTTCACGGTCCCGGACGTCAAGCAGCACGGCACCGGCGACCCCGCCACCTACACCTCCGGCATGTCCAGGCTCGTCCTGCCCGGCGGCATCGTCGCCTACGGCAAGACGGGCGCCAGGTACGGCAGCGCGGCCGGCGTCGGCGCCACCCGCGATCTGGCCCGCACCGTGGTCTACTCGATCAACTCGACCGACGCCAAGGCCGCCGGCCAGAACCAGCGCGGACTCGCCGTGGCGCTCGCCGCGTTCGCGAAGTGACGCATCCCGGGCGGGCGGTCTGAGCGGAGTCTCGGGCGGGGGCCTGCCCGGGATTCATCCCATTCGTACCGGTATCATCGGTAGTGCCCACAAGGCACTCATCCATGTTCGCCCGCGTCACCGTGCGGCCTGCGCACAAGCGGGTTGGCGGGAGCGCGCCCCTCAGCTCCGGGAGACCCCCGCCATGCTGCTGACCTTCGCGGTCACGACCCTCGTCATGATCATGATTCCCGGCCCGGACGCCGCCCTGATCATGCGCAACTCCCTCGCCCACGGCCGCATGGCCGGGCTGCTGACCATGCTCGGCGGCCTGCTCGGGCTGTCCGTGCACGCCGCCGCCGCGGCCGTCGGCCTGTCGGCGCTGCTGGTCGCCTCGCCCACCGCGTTCACCGCGGTCCGGCTGCTGGGCATCTGCTACCTGCTCTGGCTCGGCATCAACGCGCTGCTCAGCAGCAGGAACAAGGTCGAGCACACCGTCGAGGACGAGCCCAAGGGCTCACCGCTGCTGCACGTACGCAGGGGACTGCTGTCGAACCTGCTCAACCCCAAGGTGCTGCTGCTGTTCGTGACCTGGCTGCCGCAGTTCCTGCCCACCCATGGCGACACGCTCGGCCAGGCGGTGCTGCTGTCGAGCATCATCGCGGTGCTCTACGCGCTCTGGTTCAGCCTCTACAACGTCATCATCGACAAGGTGAGCGCGCTGCTGCGCAAGCCGCGCGTACGGGCCAGGATCGAGCGGATCACCGGCGTGGTGCTGGTCGGATTCGCCCTGCGCCTGGCCATCCAGTGAGGCTCTACGCCTCGCCGTCGAGCACCTTCATGGCCCGCTTCGGGGCGATCGCCCGGTAGCTCTCCTCCACCCAGTCACGCAGCACGTCGATCGCCGGCAGGTCGGACAGGAACGGCACCGTCACCCATCCGGCCTTGCCCAGCCCGTACCCGCTGGGCGCCGCGCCCGGCACGGTCAGCGCGTGGCCGTGCGCCTCAGAACGCAGCTTCACCCCGAACGACGGATCCCACTTCTCGGTCCGCTCGTCGACGCCGAGGAACAGGAACACCTTCTTGTTCACCTTGATGACCGTGTCGCCCCACGGGTGGTCCTCGTGAGCCTCGGGCAGGCCCAGGGCGAACGCGCGCAACTCTTCCCGTACGTCGTGCCAGTCGCTCATCTATGGAAGCTATCGAAAAGTCCGGCTGGTACGGCGGACCGCGGGACTTCGACAGTGGATCCGTGACCGTCGACGAACTGATGGACCTGCTGGCCCGATGCGAGAACGCCTGGGACACCCCGGACCGGTCCGGCGACCCGGTGCCGCTGCTCGATCACGGCCTGCAGGTGGCGGCCGTGCTCCGCGACTGGTGCCCGGACGACCTGGAACTGCAGGTGGCCGGGCTGGTGCACGACCTGGGCCACCTGCTGTGCCCGGGCGACGAGGCCGGGCACGCGGCCACCGGCGCGGCGGCGGTCCGGCCGCTGCTCGGGGACCGGGTGGCGGCGCTGGTCGAACTGCACGTACCGGCCAAGCGGTACCTGGCCACGCTCGAACCCGGGCGGGCGCTGTCGCCCGAGTCCGCGCGCACGCTGGGGCTCCAGGGTGGGCTCATGTCCGAGCAGGAGATGACCGCCTTCGCCACCTCACCGCACGGCCTGACCGCGGTGACCCTGCGCCGAGCGGACGACCTGGGCAAGGTCACCGGCCTGACCCGCCCCCCACTCACCGAACTCGCCACCTGGCGCCCCACCATCACC
>NZ_JABCPZ010000096.1 GCF_013283785.1 Nonomuraea antri | reverse complement strand
GAGCATTCCCGGCGAGGACGCGGTCTCGCCGCCCGACAAGCACTCGCGGCCGAAGCAGCCCGGCCGGGCGACCGGGAAGCCCGTCATCCGCCCGGGTGCGGGCCTCTCCCGGTAGGGGTCGTCAGCCGCGGGCGGCGCGGCGGGTCAGGTCGGCCCAGACCTCGGTCACCCGATCGTCCAGCTCCGCCAGCGGCCCCTCGTTGACGATCACGATGTCGGCCGCCGCCAGCCGCTCCGCACGGCCCGCCTGGGCGGCGATGCGGGCCCTGGCGTCGTCGGCCGGCATGCCCCGGTGCTCGGCCAGGCGGGCGATGCGCACGTCGTCGGCGGCGTCGACCACGATGACCACGTCGTACATGGGGGCCAGCTTGTTCTCCACCAGCAGCGGCACGTCGTAGACCAGGATGGCGTCGTCGGGGGCCTGGCTCTGCAGGGCCGCCACGCGCTCGCCCACCAGCGGGTGCACGATCGCGTTGAGCGCGGCCAGCCGCTCGGAGTCGGCGAAGACGATCGAGCCGAGCTTCTCCCGGTTGAGCGAGCCGTCGGGGCGCAGCACCTCCTCGCCGAACGCGGCCACCACCCGGGCCAGCCCGGGCGTGCCGGGTTCGACCACCTCACGCGCGATCTTGTCGGCGTCGATCACGACCGCGCCCATGGCCGACAGCCGCTTGGACACCTCGCTCTTGCCCGACCCGATGCCGCCGGTGAGCCCAATCTTCAGCACCGGCAAAGCCTATCGGCCCCGGGGGCGGCCCGGATCAGCCCGGGATCGGCGCGGGATCGGCGCGGGGGCGGCCCGGTGGCGGCGCGGTGGCGGCGCGGTGGCGGCGCGGGGGCGGCCCAGGGTCAGCCGGGGATCAGGCCGTGGACCTGCGCAGGTGGATCAGCGTCAGGTGGTCGTCCATGCGCTCCCTGCGCGTCTCGCGGTAGCCGAGCCGCCGGTACAGCCGCAGGTTGCCGTCGGACAGGTGCCCGGTGAACAGGTCGAACGCCGTCGCCTGCGGCACGTGCTCGTGCAGGGCGGTCAGCAGCGCGGTGCCCAGGCCCTGGCCCTGCCGGTCGGGCGCCACGACGAGCCTGCCGACCAGGCACGTGGCCCCGGCCAGCTGCCCGCGCACCGCCGCGACCACCCGGCCCTGGTCGGCGGCCTTGAGCACCATGGACGTCTCGATCGCCTTGCGCACCTGCTCCAGCGACTCCACCAGGGGCGGGATGTACGGGTCGCCGTAGAGCTGGGCCTCGCTCACGTACGCCGCCCGCTGCAGGGTGAGGATCTCGCCCGCGTCCGCCGCCACCGCCCGTTCGATCTGCACGTGCGGCACCTTACTTCATCGGCCCATCCCGGCGCCGAGTTCGCCTCGGCAGGTCGTGCCTGGGGCGGGCAGCATGCCGTTCACCAGGTAGTCGTGCACGCGGGTGCGCAGGCAGGTGGCGCGCAGCCGGCCGGTGCCCTGCCGCAGGTAGGCGTCGTGGCCGTCGCCGTGCCACAGGACGGCCGCGCCGGGGACGCGCCCGGCCGCGTGCGCGGCGCCCGCGGCGGGGGTGTCGAGGTCGAGCTGCCCGATGCCGATCAGCACCGGCGGCACCTGGCCGATCACGGGCACGTGCGGCCGCCAGACCGGTCCAGGGGCGACGCCGGCGCACTGGGCGATCACCTGGCGTCCCGCGGTCCAGCCCACGCGCGGCGCCGACTGCCGCAGCCGCGCCTCGATGGCCGTGAGCTGCCGGTAGGCCGGGACGTCCGGCAGGAAGTCGTGGCAGTACGTGACCCGTTCCACCGTCCCCGGCGGCGTGACGGGCTCCGGTCCGGCCAGGGCGGCCAGCCCCTTGGCGTCACCCTCCCTGGCCTGGGCCAGCGCCCGGGCGAGCTGTGGCCATTTCGGCTGGTTCAGCCCGGCGGCGACGGCCACGGCCAGGCCGCGCCCGCTCACACCCCGTCCTGGACCTGCCGACAGCGGGGTGCGCCGGCGCAGCCGGTCGAACACCTCGACGGCGTCCTGGTCGCCCAGCGGGCAGCCGAGCGTGCGGGTGCACCAGTCGCGGAAGCGGGTGAACTGGCGTTCGACGGCCACGGCCCGGGTCAGCAGCCGGCGTCCCAGGTCGGGCTCGGTGTGGTCGGGCACGCCTTCCAGGTACATCCGGTGCACCCGGGCGGGGAACAGCTCCAGGTACGCCTGGCCGTACACCGCGCCGTAGGAGTTGCCGAAGTAGCGCAGGCGGGGTTCGCCGAGCGCGGATCGTACGGCGTCGAGGTCGTGGGCGCTCTGCCGGGACGTGAGCCCCGCGAACGCGGTCCCGGCGGCGGTGCGGCAGCTCCTGTCGTAGGCCGCGTTGTCGCGGGCGTGGCGGCGCCAGGCGGCGCGCCCGGGCGCGAGTTGCGGCCGCGCCGGGTCGGGGGCCGCCTGGGCGCAGCCCACCAGGACGGGGCTGCCCCGGTCGCCGAGCCCGCGCCCGTCCATGATCACGACGTCGAACCATCTGGTCAGCTCGCCCACCAGGTCGGGCTGGGCGCGCACGGCCTGGATGGAGGAGCCTGAGCCCAGGTTGGCCACCAGGGTCCCGATGCGGCGGCCGGGGTGCTGAGCGGGCATCCTGGCCACGTCCACGCCGGTACGGGGGCCGCGGGGGCGCCGCCAGTCGACGGGCACGCTCAGCCGCGAGCACTGCAGCCGGTCGCCGCAGTCGCGCCAGAGCAGGCCCGGCGCGGGCACCGCCTGGGACGTGGCCGCCACAGTGACCTGCCGGTCGCCCCGGGTGGAGGACCAGGAAGGGGTCGGGGCCGTGGCGGCCAGCACGAGGGCCGTCACGGCGATCGTCCAGGTACTCCGTGTGACCGTGCCCACCCGCGTCGCCCTCCGATGATCGGCGGCCGGGCCCTGCACTGCCCGGCCTTCCTGCCATGCGGCGCAGGCAAGTCTGTCAGCGCGGGGCACCGGGGGCGGGAGGGTTCGCGATGACGCTGAGTAAAATCTCGCGAACCGACCGTTCCCACTCGGCCGTTTCCGGTCTGGCTGTTCCCGACCCGCCGTTTCCGGCCAGCCGTCCCCGACCGGCCGTTCCCCGTCCGGACGTCAGGCCAGCGCGCGGAAGAACGCCCGCACGCCCGCCACCAGCGACTCCGGCACCGCCATGGCCACCATGTGGCTCGGGCTGTGCGCGTCGCCCCAGTACCTGAGGTCGTTCTTCCTGGCGGCGATGCGCCGGAACACCTCGGGCCCGCCGTGCGTCGCCCCGGACGGCACCACGTCCTGGTCGATCGGCATCCCCGCGGCGCCTTCGTAGTACGTCCACGACGACGACCCACCGGTCCCGGTCAGCCAGTACAGGCTGGCGTTGGCGAGCACCAGGTCACGATCGAGCTCGACGGCCTGCTGCCACCCGTCGAACTCCTTGAACCGCTCCACCAGGTAGGCGAGCTGCGCCACCGGCGAGTCGGCGAACCCGTACGCCAGGGTCTGCGGCCTGGCCGCCAGGTAGGGGCCGTAGCCGCTGCCGCCGGTGGTCCAGGCGGTCAGCTCGGCCAGCGTGGCGAGCTCGTCCTCGCTGAACCCGTCGAGCTCGCCCGGCTCGCCCTTGGGGATGCCGAGCCCGCCGGTGATGACGGCGCCGACGACGTGCTCGGCGTCCAGTGCGGCCAGTTGCTGCGTCACCAGCGCGCCGGCGTCGTTGCCCTGCGCGCCGTAGCGCTCGTAGCCCAGGCGGGCCATCAACGTGGCCCAGGTGCCCGCCACCCGCTCGACGCTCCACGGCCGCTCATCGGCCGGCTCGGGGAACGGCGAGAACGCGAACCCGGGCAGCGACGGCGCCACGACGTGAAAGGCGAGGTCAGGGTCGAGCCCGTGCGCGCGGGGGTCGCTCAGCGGCCCGATGACGTTCAGCAGCTCGACGACCGAGTTCGGCCAGCTGTGCGTGATGATCAACGGCACGGCGTGCGGCTCGGGCGAGCGGGCGTGCAGGAAGTGGATCGTCTGGCCGTCGATCTCGGTGGTGAACTGCGGGAAGGCGTTGAGCCTGGCCTCCTGCGCCCGCCAGTCGAACTTCTCGGCCCAGTACTCGGCGAGCTCGCGCAGGTAGTCGACGGGCACGCCGCGATCCCACCCGCCCGGCAACGCCCGCGCCCACCTGGTGCGCCGCAGCCGCTCGCGCAGGTCGTCGAGGTCGGTCTGGGGGATGTCGATGCGGAAGGGCTTGATCTCGTTCATGTGAGAAACCCTAGGCAGCAATGCGGAACGATCGCTTCCGCAATCCCTCGAACGCCGAGGTTTTTCACGGACGTCCGAGGAGCACACCGCAGTGCCCCCGGTCCCAGCGGACGCGACACGCGCCATACCACCTCCGCCGACGCACACCGGTTGATCGCGGACGCCACCGCCAACACCGACCCGCGCCACCGCGGACCCGCGCTTCTGACCGGTTCGGGTGTCCCGGCCGGCGCCGGGAACGCGAGAAGCCCCGCACGGTTTCCCGTGCGGGGCTTCTCGTTACTACTGACCGGTCGAACTACCAGCCGAGCTTCAGCTCTGACCGCCGGCGAGCTTCTCGCGCAGAGCCGCGAGAGCCTCGTCGGAGGCGAGGGCGCCGCTGGCCGGAGCCGACGACGAGGAGCTGCCCGAGGGGGCCTGCGTCTCGCCGCTGTAGGACGAGGGAGCAGCCTCGCCCGCCTCGGCCTCGGCCTTGCGAGCCTCCTCGATCTGCTTCCGGTGAGCCTCGAAGCGCTGCTGGGCCTCGGCGTACTGCCGCTCCCACTCCTCGCGCTGCTTGTCGAAGCCCTCGAGCCACTCGCCCGTCTCCGGGTCGAAGCCCTCGGGGTAGATGTAGTTGCCCTGGTCGTCGTAGGTGGCCGCCATGCCGTACAGCGTCGGGTCGAACTCGACCTCGGCGCCGACGCCCTCGTTGGCCTGCTTCAGCGAGAGGCTGATGCGGCGACGGTCGAGGTCGATGTCGATGATCTTCACGAAGATCTCGTCGCCGACCTGGACGACCTGCTCCGGAATCTCCACGTGGCGCTCGGCCAGCTCGGAGATGTGGACCAGGCCCTCGATGCCCTCCTCGACCCGGACGAACGCGCCGAACGGCACCAGCTTGGTGACGCGGCCCGGCACGACCTGGCCGATCTGGTGGGTGCGGGCGAACTGCTGCCACGGGTCTTCCTGCGTGGCCTTGAGCGACAGGGAGACGCGCTCGCGCTCCATGTCGACGTCGAGGACCTCGACCGTGACCTCCTGGCCGACCTCGACGACCTCGGACGGGTGGTCGATGTGCTTCCAGGACAGCTCGGACACGTGGACCAGACCGTCGACGCCACCCAGGTCCACGAAGGCACCGAAGTTGACGATCGAGGACACGACGCCCTTGCGGACCTGGCCCTTCTGGAGGGTGTTGAGGAACGTCTGGCGAACCTCGGACTGGGTCTGCTCGAGCCAGGCACGGCGCGAGAGGACCACGTTGTTGCGGTTCTTGTCGAGCTCGATGATCTTCGCCTCGAGCTCGCGGCCGACGTACGGCTGCAGGTCGCGGACGCGGCGCATCTCGACCAGGGACGCCGGGAGGAAGCCACGGAGGCCGATGTCGAGGATGAGACCACCCTTGACGACCTCGATGACGGTGCCGGTGACGATGCCGTCCTCGTCCTTGATCTTCTCGATCGTGCCCCAGGCGCGCTCGTACTGAGCACGCTTCTTGGACAGGATCAGGCGGCCCTCCTTGTCCTCCTTCTGGAGAACCAGGGCCTCGACGTGCTCGCCGACTTCCACGACGTCAGCAGGGTCGACATCGTGCTTGATCGAAAGCTCGCGCGAGGGGATGACACCCTCGGTCTTGTAGCCGATGTCGAGAAGAACCTCGTCTCGATCGACCTTGACGACGGTGCCCTCGACGATGTCGCCGTCGTTGAAGTACTTGATGGTCTCGTCGATCGCGGCGAGGAAGGCTTCCTCGGACCCGATGTCGTTGACCGCTACCTGCGGGGTGCTCGAGGTGGCCTCAGTGCTGGACGTCATGTGTGGAATTGCTCCGAACGCGGACAGATGTCGATGTGGCGATGCGCGGCAGGCCCTCTTCCGCATCAAGCCGAGGAATTACGACATCGACGTGACCGAGCGCGAGCCCGCTCCGTCTGAGGCGCGCGCGAGCCCACAGCGCAGCGATCAGCATATGAGACCATCGCCACGGGGTCAATCCGGGGAGGCATCAGTAGGCGTTGACCTGGGGTCTCCGCTTGGGGTCGATATTACCCCGCAGTTTCCCCGGGATGGAGATCCGCTCGGGGTCGCCGTCGGAGACGTAGCGCTCACCAGGGTGCTTGCGCAGCCATTCCAGCCAGTACTGCGAGCACCACTTGCGGCACTCGCCCTGCTTGCCGTTGCTCTGGATCCGCTGGATCGCCCCGCGGTCGAATTTTTTCGCGTAGGGCGAAAGCGACGGCTCGGCCCCGGCCAGGAACACGCCCGCGAAATCATAGCGCGTCCCGTCCCAGGAGCCCTTCAGCGCCGCCTTGCGCGAACGCGGCGGCACGCCGTACGGCAGGGCCAGGGTCTTGGCGGGGCCGGCCCCGAGCTTCGCCAGCATCCGCTCCAGCCGGACGATCTGCTCGCGCACCTTCTTGGTCTTCAGCCAGCGCAGGTTCGGGTGGCCCCAGGTGTGGTTGGCCACCTCGAAGCCGTGGTCGAGCAGCCAGCGCACGGCCGCCGTCTGGGCCTTCCTGTCGCGCAGCCCGAACGGGTAATGATTGACCCACATCGTCGCCACGGGCCTGAACCCGGGGTGTCGCCGGGCCACGTCCATGATCACGCCGACCGCGGTGTCGGGCTTGGGGTTGCCCGCGGCGTCGAGCGCGAAGTGGCTGGAGTGGCCGTCGTCGAAGGTCAGCACGACGGGCGACTTGCCGGCCGGGATCCCGATCTGGCCGGTGGCGTACTCGCGCGCGGTGACCGGCACGTACCCCTGCCTGGCCAGCGTCTCCAGCTCCTTCCTGAGCTGGGCCGGCGTGCGGTCGATGGAGGCCAGCCGCTTGGGCAGGATCCGGTGGTACATCAGGATCGGCACCAGGCCGAGCTCGTTGGCCTTGACCTGCCTGGCGAACTCGGGGGTGGCCACCACGCCGGGCGGCTCTCCGGTGGCCTGCGGCCTGGCCTGCTCCCCCGGCGCCGCGGGCTGCTCGCTCTTCTTCGCCGCCGTGGTCGCGGGCTGCGGCCCGGCGGACGGCAGGAGGATGAGCCCGATGATCGCCACTGTCACCACCACCACGTTCGCGGCGCCGATGATCCGCGTGAGGGGCGCTTTCGTCCGCACAAAACTCCCGGCCAACTCAGGGAAAGTACCCACAGGGTAGTCCAGAACCACCCGTATGACGGCAGGACCGCGCCGTCGGGGCGAGCCGCCTACTTCATCATGTTTCGGTAAAGCTCTGGTCATGCCTGCCCGGGTGCCGGCGGGTAAACCTCCGGGCATGACGGTCCCGCCGCACCGAGGGCGCGGCGGGACGGGGTCACGCGGGTCAGTGCCCGGCGTCCTCCCAGGTACGGCCGACGCCGACCGAGACCTCCAGCGGGACCCGCAGGTGGTAGGCGGCGTTCATCTGGTCGCACACGAGCTGCTTGAGCGCCTCCAGCTCGCCCGGCGCCACCTCGAACACGAGTTCGTCGTGGACCTGCAGCAACATCCGCGAGGCCAGGCCCTCCTCGCCGATCGCCTGGCGGACGTTGAGCATGGCGACCTTGATGATGTCGGCGGCCGAGCCCTGGATGGGGGCGTTGAGCGCCATCCGCTCGGCCATCTCGCGGCGCTGGCGGTTGTCGCTGGTGAGGTCGGGCAGGTAGCGGCGGCGGCCCATGATGGTCTCGGTGTAGCCGTCGGTGCGCGCCTGCTGGACGATGGCCTGCAGGAAGTCGCGGACGCCGCCGAACTCGGTGAAGTATTCCTCCTTCAGCGCCCGCGCCTCCGACACCGGGATGTTGAGCTGCCCGGACAGCCCGAAGTCGGACAGCCCGTAGGCCAGGCCGTAGTTCATGGCCTTGATGCGGGCGCGCAGCTCGCCGTCGATCTGCTCGGGCGGCAGGTCGAACACGCGGGCCGCGGTGGCCTGGTGGAAGTCGTGGCCGGACTCGAAGGCGGCGATCAGCGACTCGTCGCCCGACAGGTGGGCCATGATGCGCAGCTCGATCTGGCTGTAGTCGGCCGTCAGCAGGGTCTCGTAGCCCGCGCCGACGACGAAGCCCTGCCGGATGCGGCGGCCCTCGGCGGTGCGGATCGGGATGTTCTGCAGGTTGGGCTTCTCCGACGACAGCCGGCCGGTGGCCGCCATGGTCTGGTTGAACGTGGTGTGGATGCGGCCGTCGTCGCCGATCTCCTTGATCAGGCCCTCGACCGTGGTGCGCAGCTTCTGCTGGTCGCGGTGGCGCAGCATGATCGTCGGCAGCTCGTGCTCGGTCTGGGTGGCGAGCCAGGCGAGCTGGTCGGCGTCGGTGCTGAAGCCGGTCTTGATCTTCTTCGTCTTCGGCAGGTTGAGCTTGACGAACAGGATCTCCTGCAGCTGCTTGGGCGAGCCCAGGTTGAACTGCTCGCCGACGGCCCGGTGCGCCTCCTCCACGGCGTGCTTGACCGCCGCGCCGAACTCGGCCTCCAGGCCGGCGAAGTATTCGCCGTCGACGGCGATGCCGGCCCGCTCCAGCTCGGCCAGCACGCTCAGCAGCGGCAGCTCCACGTCGGTGAGCAGCTGGGTGCCGCCGCGGGCGGCCAGGAAGGTCTCCAGGGACTCGGCCAGCTCGCGCACCGCGTGGGCGCGCAGCGCGAGGTCCTTGGCCGGGGCGTCCTCATCGTCGCCGAACAGCGTGCCCTGGCCGCTCTGCTCCTCCTCGGCGCGCAGGTCGCGGTGCAGGTAGCGGCGGGCCAGGTCCTCCAGCGCGAACGTGCGCTGGCCCGGCATGGCCAGGTAGGCGGCCAGCGCGGTGTCGCAGGTGAGCCCGCGCAGCTCCAGGCCCTGGGCCCACAGCGCCAGGATCGGGCCCTTGGCGTCGTGGACGGCCTTGGGCCTGGCGTCGTCGGCCAGCCAGGCGCGCAGCGCGGCCTCGTCGGCCTCGGTGAGCTTGGTGGGGTCGATGTGCGCGGCGGTGCCGTCGGGCGAGGCGACGGCGATGCCGTCGATGCGGCCGGTGCCGCTGCCGTAGGCGCCCTTGAACGCCAGCCCGGCCCGGCCCGCGGGCATCGCCGACAGCCAGCCGGCCACCCGGTCGGGGCCGAGGATGACGGTCTCGACCTCGAAGCCCTGGTCGGGCTCCTGCTCGCCGGTGCCGAGCGTCTTGAACACGCGCTCGCGCAGCTCGCCGCGGATCTGCAGGGTGTCGAACAGCTTGTTGACCTCTTCGCGCTCCCACGCGCCCTGCTGGAGCGCGCCGAGCTCGACCTCGAGCGGGACGTCGCGCAGCAGCTGGGTCAGCCGGCGGTTCATCAGCACCTGGGCCACGTGCTCGCGCAGCTTGTCGCCGACCTTGCCCTTGACCTCGTCGACCCGGTCGACCAGGGCGGTCAGCGAGCCGAACTCGCGCACCCACTTGGCGGCGGTCTTCTCCCCGACGCTGGGGATGGACAGCAGGTTGTCGCTGGGGTCGCCGCGCAGGGCCGCGAAGTCGGGGTATTGAGCGGGGGTGAGGCCGTATTTCTCCTGGACGGCCTCGGGCGTGAACCTGGTCATGTCGCTGATGCCGCGCCGCGTCATCAGGACGGTGACCTGTTCGTCGACCAGCTGGAGCGCGTCGCGGTCGCCGGTGACGATCAGCACGCTCATGCCCTGGCCCGCCGCCTGGGTGGCGAGCGTGGCGATCAGGTCGTCGGCCTCGAAGCCCGCCTTGGACAGCCGCGGGATGCGCAGCGTGTCGAGCAGCTCGAAGATGAGCTGCATCTGACCGCGGAAGTCTTCCGGCGTCTCGCTGCGGTTGGCCTTGTAGTCGGCGTACTCCTCGTGGCGGAACGTCGGCTCCGACCGGTCGAAGGCCACCGCCACGTGGGTCGGCTGCTCGTCGCGCAGAATGTTGGTCAGCATCGAGGTGAACCCGTAGACCGCCTCGGTGTGCTGACCGTCGGTGGTCATCAGGTTGGCGTCTTTCAGCGCGTAGAACGCGCGGTAAGCCAGGGAATGCCCGTCAAGCAGCAGCAGGCACGGGCGGCTGGGGGTCACTTCACTCTTCGGCACACACGCAGCCTAGTCTCCATCTCCGACAGAAAACCCGAGCTCGGAAGAGTGGAGGCATCCCCTTGACGCAGACAGACCCAGCCATCGCCGCGGTGCTCGGCGACATGCACGCAGGCACGCTGGCGGAGCGGATGGGCATCGAGTTCCTGGAGGCCGGTCCGGAGCGGGTGGTGGGCCGCATGCCCGTCGCGGGCAACACCCAGCCGTACGGGCTGCTGCACGGCGGCGCCTCGGTGGTGCTGGCCGAGACGCTGGGCTCGGTGGCCGCGGCCATCCACGCGGGGCCCGAGCGGATCGCGGTGGGCATCGAGATCAACGCCACGCATCACCGCTCGGCGACGGCCGGATTCGTGACCGGGGTCGCCACCCGGCTGCACGGCGGGCGGACGCTGGCGACGTACGACATCGAGATCACCGATGAGCAGGGACGACGGGTCTGCACCTCACGTCTCACGTGCATGCTGCGCGACAAGTGACCCGTTAATTCCTTCGGTTCCCCCTTTGCACACGGCCCCCGCGGGTCGCTACGGTGGTCCGAACAGAGCCCGCGGGGAGGCCCAGTAGATAACGTGTCAGGCCCCCGGCGTATGGGGAGATGTTTCCGCATACGGACGAGGAAAGCCCTACATGGCCCCAAAGGCCGCCTCGCGGGCTCGTCCATGCTTTTCCGGGGATCGTTATCGATTCTTTTCCGTGACCCGCCAGGCGTCTCGGCTCATTTAGCCCCTGACCTGCCGTCTTGTTTCCTCACATGAGTGACACACACATGTCACTAATTGGTGACGAACGATACTGAACCGGGCGTTGCCGGAATAAGCTCCCGCAAACAGCATCCCAGTTGTGCCTGCGATGCCCATGTGTCGAGATGGAGGGGCACAACCCCGCCTTGACCTACCTGAGGGAGCACCATTGCGCAGAGCCGTGATCGCGTTCACGGCCTTCCTGGGTGGACTCGTTCTCCTGCTGGCCTCCCCCGCATCTGCGGCGGCGGACCAAAGCTTGAGAGGGACACTCAAACTCCAAGGCCAGCCAGTGAACGGCGTGAAAATCGTCGTGACCACCGAGGGCGGACAACCCGTTCAGGAGGTCACCACCAACGCCCAAGGCACATGGGAGGTCCCGGTCGACGAACCGGGCAAGTACAAGGTCACCCTGGACGTCAGCACGTTGCCGGCCGACGCGGAGATCCGCGGCGGAAACAACGTCCGCACCCCGGTGGTCTACGAGGGCAACCCCTCCACGGTGCTCTTCGCCCTGCAGCCCAAGGCCGCGCCCGGAGCGGCGCCGCAGGAAGAGGCGGGAACCAGCTTCTGGGACCGGGCGGCCCAGCTCACCTTCGAGGGCCTGAACCTGGGCCTGATCATCGCGCTGGCCGCGCTCGGCCTGTCGCTGATCTACGGCACCACCGGCCTGACCAACTTCGCCCACGGTGAGCTGGTCACGCTGGGCGCCATCCTGGCCTTCTGGTTCAACACCGGGACCTTCGGGTTCGAGCTGCACCTCATCCCGGCCGCGATACTCGCGGTGGCGGTGGCCGGCGTACTCGGATACGGGCAAGACCGATTCTTCTGGGGCAAGCTGCGCAAGCGCGGCACCGGCATCATCGCCATGATGATCATCTCGATCGGTCTCGCGCTGTTCATGCGCTACATCTTCCTGATCCTGTTCGGCGGCCAGAACGAGTCGTTCGCCCAGTACACCGCGCAGGCGGGCATCCAGGTCGGCCCCATCTCCGCGGCTCCGAAGAACTTCGTCGCGATGGGCGTCGAGCTCCTGGTCCTGGTCGTGGTCGGCATCGCGCTGCTGCGCACCCGCACCGGCAAGGCCGCCCGCGCCATCTCCGACAACCCGGCGCTCGCCGCCTCCTCCGGCATCAACGTGGACCGGGTCATCCGCATCGTGTGGGCCGTCGGCGGCGCCATCGCCGCGCTGGCCGGTGTCATGCTCGGCATGTCGCAGAGCCTGAAGTACACGATGGGCCAGGACATCCTGCTGCTCATCTTCGCCGGCGTCACGCTCGGCGGGCTCGGCACCGCGTTCGGCGCGCTGGTCGGCTCGCTGGTGGTCGGCCTGTTCATCCAGGTCTCCACGCTGTGGGTGCCGCCAGAGCTCAAGAGCGTGGGCGCGCTGGGCGTTTTGATCGTCGTGTTGCTCTTCAGGCCGCAGGGCATCCTGGGCCGCCGCGAGCGGATCGGCTGAGGGGGAGCTCACCATGGACTGGATCGTCATCCTAAGCACGACGCTCAAGGCGATCATCGGCGCGGAGACGGTGATCTACGGACTGGCCGCCATCGGCGTCAACATCCACTTCGGCTACACCGGCCTGCTCAACTTCGGCCAGGCGGCGTTCATGGCCGTGGCCGGCTACGGCCTGGCCGTCACCGTGACGGTGATCGGGCTGCCGTTCTGGGTCGGCATCGTGGTCGGCCTGGCCGCCGCGGTGCTCCTGGCGCTCGTCATGGGCGCGCCGACGCTGCGCCTGCGCGCCGACTACCTGGCCATCGTCACCATCGCGGCGGCGGAGATCATCCGATTGATCTTCCGCTCGGTGGAGTACAAGGACGTCTTCGGCGGCTCCGACGGCCGGCGCGGCTTCACCGACGGCTTCTACGCGCTCAACCCCTACCCCCAGGGCGAATACGGCTTCAACCTCTTCAACGTGCCGCTGTTCTTCAACCACCGGGTGATGTGGCTGCTGACCGTCGGCTGGATCCTCATCGCGATCTCCTGCGGCATCGTCTACCTGCTGATGAAGAGCCCCTGGGGCCGCGTGCTCAAGGCCATCCGCGAGGACGAGGACGCCGTGCGCAGCCTCGGCAAGAACATCTTCTCCTACAAGATGCAGTCGCTCGTGCTCGGCGGCGTCATCGGCTCGCTGGCCGGCTTCATCTACGGCCTGTACTACACCTCGGTTCAGCCCGACGTGTTCGGCACCGAGACCACCTTCTTCGCCTACACGATCGTCATCCTGGGCGGCGCGGCCCGCGTGTTCGGCCCCGTCGTCGGCTCGATGATCTTCTGGTTCCTGCTCGTCCTGGTCAACGGCGTGCTCAGCGAGGCGGTGGGCGCGGGTCTCATCCCGTTCATGTCCAGCTTCCAGGTGGGTGCGGTGCGCTACGTCCTGGTCGGTCTCGGCCTGATGCTGTTGCTCATCTTCCGGCCACAGGGCATCTTCGGTGACAAGAGGGAGATAGCAATCGATGCGCGCTGAAAGCACGACCACCGACCGCAAGGCGGCCGCCCTGGCCGCCTTCAAGGACCTGGACCGCGAGCCCGGCGTGCCGAAGCCCGATCCGATCCTGGTCGTCGACAACGTGGTGCGACGCTTCGGCGGACTGACCGCCGTGGAGGTCGAGCACGTCGAGATCCAGCGCGGCTCCATCACCGCGCTGATCGGCCCCAACGGCGCCGGCAAGACCACGTTCTTCAACCAGCTCACCGGCTTCGACACCGCCGACTCCGGCCGCTGGACGTTCAACGGCCGCGCCATGAACGGCGTGCCCGCGCACAAGGTGGCCCGCCTGGGCATGGTCCGCACCTTCCAGCTCACCAAGGCCCTGTCCAAGCTGACGGTGCTGGAGAACATGCGCCTGGGCGCGCAGGGGCAGCGGGGCGAGAACTTCTGGAGCGCCCTAGTGCCCGGCCTGTGGCGGGCGCAGGAGGACGAGATCACCGAGCGCGCCGAAGAGCTGCTCACCCGGTTCAAGCTCGACGCCAAGCGCGAGGACTTCGCCGGCTCGCTGTCCGGCGGCCAGCGCAAGCTGCTGGAGATGGCCCGCGCGCTCATGGTCGGCCCCGAGCTGGTCATGCTCGACGAGCCGATGGCCGGCGTGAACCCGGCGCTGACCCAGTCGCTGCTCGGGCACGTGAAGGACCTGCGCGAGCAGGGCATGACCGTGCTGTTCGTCGAGCACGACATGGACATGGTCCGCGACATCAGCGACTGGGTGATCGTCATGGCCCAGGGCAACGTGATCGCCGAGGGCCCGCCCGACACGATCATGTCCGACGAGCGGGTCATCGACGCCTACCTCGGCGCGCACCACGACGCGCCCCTCTCGGACACCGAGCTGGAGGCGCAGCTGCACGAGGCCGAGGCGGCGCTCGAGGCCGAGATCGAGGAGGAGACGCAGAAGTGAACGCCGTCCCCGAGTCCAAGGCGGCCGTCACCGACCGCAGCGCGCACCTGGAGGGCGCGGCCGAGGCCGTGCTCAGGTGCGACGAGCTGATCGCCGGCTACCTGCCTGGCGTCAACATCCTCAACGGCTCCGACCTGTACGTCCGCCAGGGCGAGCTGATCGGCATCATCGGCCCGAACGGCGCCGGCAAGTCGACCCTGCTCAAGGCCATGTTCGGGCTCGTCAACATCCGCAGCGGCACGGTGCTGCTGAAGGGTGAGGACATCACGAACATGAAGGCGCACTCGCTGGTCTCCCGCGGCGTGGGCTACGTGCCGCAGACGAACAACGTCTTCCCCAGCCTCACCATCGAGGAGAACCTGGAGATGGGCGCCTTCCAGGTGCCCGGCAAGTTCAAGGAGCGCTTCGAGTTCGTCGCCGAGCTGTTCCCGGCGCTGAAGGAGCGGCGCAAGCAGCGGGCCGGCTCGCTGTCCGGCGGTGAGCGCCAGATGGTGGCCATGGCCAGGGCGCTCATGACCGAGCCCTCCGTGCTGCTGCTGGACGAGCCGTCGGCCGGTCTGTCGCCGAAGCTGCAGGACCTGGTGTTCATCCAGGCCCAGCAGATCAACAAGGCGGGCGTGACCGTCATCATGGTGGAGCAGAACGCGCGGCGCTGCCTGCAGATCTGCCACCGCGGCTACGTCCTCGACCAGGGCCGCAACGCCTACACCGGCACCGGGCGGCAGCTCGCCAACGACCCCAAGGTCATCGAGCTGTACCTGGGCACGCTGGCCAAGGCGTAGCACACCCCTCCGGCGCGAAAAGGGGCTCCCGTCACGGGAGCCCCTTTTCTGCGTGTGCGCGACCGTTTTGAATGGGCGCTGTGAAACGTTTGGCGACTCTCGTGCTGCTGCTGCCCCTCGTGACCGCCTGCCAGGGGGACGACGCCTCGACCGGCAAGTACAGCACCGGCGGCGACCCGTCCGACAGCCCCTGCTCCCGCGTCGTGTCCGCCATCGGCTACGCGGGACTGATGCTGGAGCCGGCCGGCGGCGAGGACCGGCAGAACTTCGAGAACGCGCTGGTGGGCCGCTTCTCCGAGCTGCGGGGCATCACGCTGGAGTTCGGCGACCGGCTGCCCGCCGCACTCAGGACGGCCGTCGCGACGGTCAAGGAGACGACCGAGGAACTGGCCAAGCCGAGCACGCCGCGCGAGCGGCAGGTGACGCTGCTCAAGCGCTACCGTCCCGCGGCCGACCAGATCGTGGCGGGCTGCGAATAGCCACGGCCGTGGCGGGCGGCGAATGGCCCCAGAAGCCCGCGAAACGGCCGTAGCGGGCACGCGAAAGGGGCCCGGTCGCGATGACCGGGCCCCAGGTGTTCACCGGGCGAGGACGCCCTCAGGCGGCTGGATCAGCCGGCGATGTTGCCGGTGCGGTACTCCAGCGCCTTGGTGGCGTAGCGGTTGTCGTCGCCGTACTGGTAGATGCCGATGGTGGCGACGGCCGGGTCACCGGCCTCGTTGAACTCGACAGGACCGCTCACGCCGTCGTAGTCGATGTCCTTGCCGGCCTTCAGCAGGTCGATGCACTCCTTGAAGTTCTTGCACTTCTCCCCGCCCTTGCTGACCTCGGCCAGCTTGGCGGCGATGTCGACGCCCGCGTCGCTCTTGGCGGCCTCGGCGGCCAGCGCGATCAGGTTCGCCGCGTCGTAGGACTCGGGGGCGTAGCTGAAGTCCTCGAGCTTGGAGTTGATGCCCTTCAGCTTCTCCTGGAACTCGTCAGGAGAGGCGGCGCCGGGGATGGTGCCCTTGACGCCGGTCAGCGTGCCCTTGGGCATCTTGAGGTAGTTGGTGTTGGACGTGTTGCCGTCGACCATGTACCACTTGTGCTTGCTGGCGGGCATGCCCTGCTTGACCAGCTCCTGGACGACCTTGGCGGTCTCCTCGAAGCCGATCAGCACGATCGCCTTCGGGTTCTTCGCCTTGAGCTTGGCCACGTCCGCGGAGAAGTCGGCGGCCTTCGGGTCGTAGTCGACGCGCTCGACCACTTCGGCGCCGCCGTCCTGGACGGTCTTGGCCACCTGGTCGGCCAGGCCGGTGCCGTAGGAGTCCTGCATGGCCATGATGCCCACGGTGTCGCTGCCGTCGGCGATGATCAGGTCACCGAGCACGCGGCCCTGCAGCTTGTCCGGCGGCGAGGTGCGGAAGTACAGGCCCTTGTCGCTGATCGTGGTGAACTTGTCGGAGGTGTTGGCGGGCGAGAAGTGCACCGCGCCGGCACCCGTGATCTTGTCGATGACCGACTCGGACACCGAGGACGACGCCGCGCCGATGATGGCGTCGGCCTTCTGCGCCAGCAGCTTGTCGACCGACTGCGAGGCGATGTTGGTGGTGGTGTCGCCCGAGTCGGTGTCGAACTTGACGACCGGCTTGCCGAGCACGCCCCCGGCCTCGTTGATCTCCTTGAGCGCCAGGTCGACACCGGCGAACTCAGGCGGGCCGAGGAAGGCCAGCGAACCCGTCTGGGGCAGCAATGTGCCAAGGGTCAGCGTGCCGTCGCCCTTGGCCGCCGGCGCCGAAGTGGCCGGCGCGCTGGACCCGCCAGCGGTGGGCGATGCCGGCGCGGCAGTGTCGCTGCCGCCGCCGCAGGCTGTCAGGGCCAGGCTCGTGGCGGCCACGACAGCCAGCGCCCGCCCCATAGGAGCAATGCGGATCATGAAGTGTCTCCTTCATCTCCAGGCCGGGATCCGTCAGCAGCCGCCGAGCGTTCCCGATCGAATGACGGAAACGTACAAAATCGCCGCGTGTTCCAACCAGGTCCGGTGTTGAACTGTCGGCACTTGGATGCGGAGTCGTAATCAGTCCTCAACTTACGGACCTGGGGAAGCACGCCTAATGTGCTCTCGTGAGGCGTATTACGGTCACATTTGTCATGGTGGTCTCGATCACGGGTTGCGGCGCCGCGGCGCAGCCTTCGCCGCCCCCGGTGAACCCGCCGCCCGGGGTATCGGTCGCGCTGCACCAATGGCGTTCCGACGAACCGGTGCACCAGTTGCAAGTGGCCGTCACCAATACCGGCGACAAGCCGGTGCATTTCGCCGACCTTCAGCTGATCACGCCGTCCTTCGAAACCCTCCCGCCGCAGCGGGCCGACGCGATCATCGGCCGCACGCCCAGGACCGACCTGCCCATCAAGTACGGCGCGGCCAGGTGCTCGCCGCAGGGGCTGCCCGAGCTCCAGGCGGCGACGGTGGTGGCCCATCTCAGCACGGACGGCGGCGCGCCGCGCAAGGTCGTCTTCCCGGTGCCGCACCCCGACCCGCTGCTGAGCAGGCTGCTGCGCGACGAGTGCGCGGCGTACCTGATCAAGCAGGCCGCCACCATCGAGTTCGGCGCGGAGTGGACGCGGGTCGGCAAAGCCATGCGCGGCAACCTGGTGCTGACCAGGCGCGGCGCGGGCACGGTGGCCGTCAACGAGGTGGGCGGCACCACCCACTACATCGTGACCCCGGACGCGAAAAGCCGCCCCCTGGTGGAACTGGGGGCGGCCGAGCAGCGGGCGGAGCTGCCGATGGAGCTGTCGCCAGGCCGATGCGACGGCCACGCGTTCGCCGAGGCCAAGAAGGCCTTCCTGTTCCCCGTCCGGGCGAGCGTGGACGGGGGCGAGGAACGGGTGATCATCGTGGTGCCGCCCAAGCCGATGCAGGACCGGTTCCTGCGCTACGCGCAGGAGGTCTGCGGCCTGGGCGGCTGAGCCGCTTAGCCGTCGATGCTGCCGGTGCGGTACTCCAGCGCCTTGGCGGCGTAGGTGTTGTCCTCGCCGTACTGGTAGACGCCGATCGTGGCGGTGGCGGGGTCACCGGCCTCGTTGAACTCGATCGGGCCGCTGACACCGTCGTAGTCGATGTCCTTGCCCGCCTTGAGCAGGTCCGCGCACTCCTTGAAGCTCTTGCACTTCTCGCCGCCCTTGCTCACCTCGGAGAGCTTGGCCGCGATCGAGGCGCCGCTGTCGTCCTTGGCCGCCTCGGCCGCCAGGGCGGTCAGGATGGTGGCGTCGTACGACTCGGCCGCGTAAGTGAAGTCCTTCAGGTCGGGGGCGACCTTGGCCAGCTGCTCACGGAAGGGGCCGGGGGCCTCGGCGCCGGGGATGGTGCCCTTGACGCCGGTGAAGGTGCCCTTGGGCATCTTCAGGTAGTTGGTGTTCGACATGTTGCCGTCCACCATGTACCACTTGACCTTGTCGGAGGTCAGGCTCTGCTTGACCAGCTCCTGGATGACCTTGGCGCCCTCCTCGAAGCCGATCAGCACGATCGCCTTCGGGTTCTTCGCCTTGATCTTGGCCACGTCCGCGGAGAAGTCGGCCGCCTTGGGGTCGTAGTCGACCCGCTCGACGACCTCGCCGCCGCCGTCCTGGACGGTCTTGGCGATCTGGTCGGCCAGGCCGGTGCCGTACGAGTCCTGCATGGCCAGGATGCCGACCGTGTCGTTGCCGTCGGCCACCACCAGGTCGCCGAGCACGCGGCCCTGCAGCTTGTCCGGCGGCGCGGTGCGGAAGTAGAGGCCGTTGTCCTTGATGGTGGAGAACTCGTCGGCGGTGTTGGACGGCGAGAACTGCACCACGCCCGCGCCCGTGACCTTGTCGATCACCGACTTCGACACCGAGGAGGACGCGGCGCCGATGATGGCGTCGGCCTTCTGGCCGAGCAGCTTGTCGACCCCCTGGGCGGCCAGGTTGGTGGTGGTGTC
Source organism: Nonomuraea antri (assembly GCF_013283785.1). Taxonomy (GTDB): domain Bacteria; phylum Actinomycetota; class Actinomycetes; order Streptosporangiales; family Streptosporangiaceae; genus Nonomuraea; species Nonomuraea antri. Next base: position 18,232 of record NZ_JABCPZ010000096.1, on the reverse strand, counting down.
ACCGGAGTCGGTGTGGATCTTGGTGACCGGCTTGCCGAGCACGCCGCCGGCGTCGTTGATCTCCTTGACCGCCGTGTCGACGCCCGCGAACATGGGCGGGCCGAGGAACGCCAGCGAACCGGTCTGCGGCAGCAGGCTGCCGATCGTCAGGGTGCCGTCGCCCTTCGCCGCCCCACTGGTCGCCGGGGCCGCCGACGAGGACGCCGCGGCGGGCGCGGAACTCTGCGAGGCGGTGGTGTCGCCGCCGCCACCGCCACAGGCCGTCAGGGCCAGGCTCGCCGCGGCCGCGACGGCCAGCATGCGTCCCGCTGGAGCAATGCGGATCATAAAAAGGTCTCCCCTTATCTCAACGAGGGAACGATCTCCCTCGCTGCGTTTCACGAGCTCAGCATGCCCCTCCCGGGGAGAGATGTGGGGTTCTTACCGGTCTTTTATGCTGATTCGTAATGTCCCAATCACCCTGGGTAATGGAACGTTTCATGAGAGTTACGGCCACGCCATAAAAGGATCTCCCCCGATCCCGAAATGAGATGAGACCGGAGGAGGAATGTCCACAATGTGGGATGGGGCTAGCCGGTGATGTTGCCCTGGCGATATTCGAGCGCCTTGGCGGCGTTGAACTTGTTGTCCTCGCCGTACAGGTAGACGCCGATGGTGGCCACCGTCGGGTCGCCCACGTCGTTGAAGTCGACCGGGCCGCTCACGCCGTCGTAGTCGATGTCCTTGCCCGCCTTGAGCAGATCGACGCAGGCCTTGAAGCCGTCACACTTCTCGCCGCCCTTGCTGACCTCGACGAGCTTGCCGGCGATCGCGGTGCCGGCATCGGACTTGGCCGCCTCGGTGGCCAGCGCGATCAGCGTCACCGCGTCGTACGACTCGGCCGCGTAGGTGTACTCGGCCAGGTCCTCCCGCACCTCCAGCAGCCGCTTCTGGAACGCCGCGGGCGCCGCCGCGCCGGGCACGGTGCCCTTGACGCCGGTCAGCGTGCCCTTGGGCATCTTCAGGTAGTTGGTGTTGGAGGTGTTGCCGTCCACCATGTACCACTTGTGCTTGTCGGCCGTCAGCCCCTGCTTGACGAGCTCCTGCACCACCTTGGCGGTCTCCTCGAACCCGATCAGCACGATCGCCTTCGGATTCTTCGCCTTGAGCTTGGAGACGTCGGCGGAGAAATCGGCCGCCTTCGGGTCGTAGTCGACCCGCTCGACCACCTCGGCGCCACCGGCCTCGGCGGTCTGGGTCACCTGGTCGGCCAGTCCGGAACCATAAGAGTCCTGCATGGCCAGGATGCCGATGGTGTCGTTGCCATCGGTCACCACCAGGTCACCCAGGACCCGCCCCTGAAGCTTGTCCGGCGGCGAGGTGCGGAAGTACAGCCCTCTGTCGTTGATCGTGGTGAACTTGTCGGAGGTGTTGGCCGGCGAGAAATGCAGCACCCCGGCACCCGTGATCTTGTCGATCACCGACTCCGACACCGACGAGGAGGCCGCGCCCACGATGGCGTCGGCCTTCTGCGCCAGCAACTTGTCCACCGACTGCGAGGCGATGTTGGTGGTGGTGTCGCCCGAGTCGGTGTCGAACTTCTCGACCGGCTTGCCAAGTACGCCGCCGGCCTCGTTGATCTCCTTCAGCGCCAGGTCCACGCCGGTGAACATGGGTGGCCCCAGATACGCCAGCGAGCCCGTCTGCGGCAGGACCGTGCCTATCTTCAGTGTGCTGTCGCCCTGGGCGGCGGACTGCTGCGGCGGCTGCACGGAGGCGGACCCCGTGGCGCCCGGGGTCGTGCCCCCGCTGTTACACGCCGCCAGCGCCAGGCACGCAGCGGTAGCGGCGACCAGCGCGCGGGAATTACGGATCATCGAAGCGTCTCCGTTCAATGAGCGGACTCTCCGTCCGCCCATCAGCATGCGTCGGGACGCCTGCGCCGCCAGAACCCGAAGCCGGTTGGATGCCTAGTCGTGACCGGCTCACAACCCACGGGGGCGAATCAGCTGATAATGGGCTTTTTCACGCCCGCTCGGCCGCGTCGTCTATAACGATCTGAGCAACCTCCCGCATGCTCAGCCGCCGGTCCATCGACGCCTTCTGGATCCACCGGAACGCCTGCGGCTCGCTCCAGCCGTGCTGAGACATCAACTGACCCTTGGCCCGCTCGACCAGCTTCCTGGTCTCCAGCCGCTCCGACAGGCTGGACACCTCCGAGGCCAGCGCCACCATCTCCTCGTGCCTGCTGACCGCCATCTCGATCGCCGGCACCAGGTCGGCCTTCGTGAACGGCTTGACCAGGTAGGCCATCGCCCCGGCGTCCCTGGCCCGCTCGACCAGATCACGCTGGGAGAAGGCGGTCAGGATGAGGCACGGCGCGATGCGGTCGGCCACGATCCGCTCGGCCGCCGAGATGCCGTCGAGCACTGGCATCTTCACATCCAGGATCACCAGGTCGGGCCTCAGCTCGGCGGCCAGCCTGATCGCCTGCTCACCGTCACCGGCCTCGCCCACGACGACGTAGCCGTCCTCCTGGAGCATCTCCTTGAGATCGAGGCGGATCAGCGCCTCGTCTTCCGCGATCACCACTCGCCGCTGCGTACTCACGAGCAGAAGAGTACAGATGTCCGGTAGATTAGATCCACGCTGGCACCCGGCCCGTTCCCTCCTGGGCGGTAGGGTGTTCCAAAAGATCCGGACAAGTCCGGAAATTCGGCCGGAATGATGGAATGGCAGACATGGACGCCTCAAAAGCGTCTGCTCGAGAGGGCGTGCGGGTTCGAATCCCGCTTCCGGCACCGATCGACTCGAGACTGTCGGTGGCACTCGCCACACTGATCTCATGCACTCGCGCGAAACGGTGGCCCGTGCCCTCCGCCTGTCGGCCCAAGGGCTGATCGACCGGGAGGTCGCCGCGCTGTGCGGTGTCTCCATGGGCGCGGTCGTGCCTGTCCTCGCTGCCACGGCCGCCCGCTCGACGACGTCGCCTACGCCCACCTGCTCGGGCTCTACCTGGGAGACGGACACATCGTCCGCTGCAGGAACGACGTGTTCCAGCTCTCACTCTTCTGCGGTGACGCCTATCCCGGGCTGATCGAGGAAGCCGCAGCCGTGATGGCGGGCGTCATGCCGGCCTCGTCGGTGAGCCGCCGCCGGCGCCGAGGCTGCACGGAGGTCAAGAGCTACTCCACGCATTGGCCGTGCTTGTTCCCCCAGCATGGCCCGGGCATGAAGCACACCCGTGAGATCAAGCTCGCGGACTGGCAGCCCCGCTACATGTTCAAGAACGAATCCGCCGACATTCTCGCGCTCTGCGGTCAGGGGCTCGACCTGCTCGGAGTCGCCTGGCGCTACAACAACCGCAACGAGCTGTCGGTGGCCAGGCGGGAGGCCGTCGAATTGCTCGACGCTCACGTCGGCGCCAAATACTGACCCCTATCAGGGCACCGGTCCCGCGTCGTCGAAGAAGCCGCCGGTCGGGCCGTCAGGCGGGAGGGTGACCAGGCGGATGATGATCGCCGCGCCGTCCTCGGCCGTCCTGGTGATCGGGAACGGCAGGTCCTTGGTGAAGTCCGTGGCGCAGGCCCCGGGCGCCGCGGCGTTGACCAGGATTCCGTCCGGGCGCAGCTCCTTGGCGTACTGCACGGTCAGCGCGTTCAGCGCGGTCTTCGACGGCGGGTAGGCGGCCTGGGCGGGCAGGGCCGACAGGTAGTGGCCGGGGTCGCTGTGGTGCGCCAGCGAGCCGACGCCGCTGGAGACGTTCACGACGCGGGCCGCCGGTGCGCGTCTGAGCAGGGGCAGCAGCGCGTTGGTGACGGTGAGCACGCCGATGACGTTGGTCTCGAACACGGCGCGGACCAGGTCGGCGGGCGTCCTGCTCGGCGGGGTCTCACGGGCCGGGTCGTGGCCGGAGATGCCGGCGTTGTTGACCAGTACGTCCAGGCGGCCGAAGCGCTCGGCCATGTGGGCGGCGGCCGCGGTGACGGTGGCGGGGTCGGTGACGTCGAGCTCGACCGGGTGGGCGGCTGAGCCGATCCTGGCGGCGGCGGCGCGGCCGTCGTCCGGGTCGCGCGCGCCGAGCACGACGGTCGCGCCCGCGGCGGCGAGCCCGGCGGCCACAGCGAAGCCGATGCCCCTGGTGGCCCCGGTGATCAGGGCGATCGTGGAGTTGTCCATGATCGAAGCCCATCATCGGCGCGGCTGTCGCGGCCAACACCGGCTGGGTACGCGGTCATACCCTGACGGTATGGAGACGCGTGAGCTGGCCTATTTCACCGCCGTCGCCGAGGAGCTGCATTTCGGACGGGCGGCGGAGCGGCTGGGGATGGCGCAGCCGCCGCTGTCGCGGGCCATCCAGAAGCTGGAGCGGCGGCTCGGGGTGACGCTGTTCGACCGGTCGGGACGCCGGTTGGCCCTGACACCGGCCGGCGAGGTGTTGGCCAGGGAGGCGGCCAAGGTGCTCGACGCGGTGCGGGCGGCGACGGTGCGTACCCGCAGGGCGGGGCTGGACGAGCCGCGGCTGGTGGTGGCGGTGAAGCCGGGTGGCGACGGCGGGCTGCTGCCCGACCTCCTGCGGGCCTACGCCGGGCATCCCGACGCGGTCGAGGTGGAGCTCGCGCTGTGCGGGGTGGCGGAGCGGGCGGCGCTGCTCCGCGACGGCACCGCCGACGTGGCGTTCCTGCACAGCCCGCATGAGGACCTGACGGGGTTCGACACCGAGCCGCTGGTCGTGGAGGGCGCCGTGGCGGTGCTGGCGGCCGATCATCGGCTGGCCGGGCGGCCCTTCCTGCGGCTGGCGGACCTGGACGGCGATCCGACACCGCGCTGGCCGCGCGTGCGGCCCGACCGGGAACGGCCCGACCGTGAACGGCCCGACCGTGAACGGCACGACCGGGAACGGCACGACCGTGAGGGGCCCGACGACGACGTCGAGCCCGGGCGGTTGATGCAGCTCGTCGCGCTCGGCCGGCTGGTGGCGGTGGCGCCGGAGTCGGTGCGTGAGCAGGTGCGCCGGGATCTGGTGTGCGTGCCGGTGGCCGACGCGCCGCCGACGACCGTGGTGCTGGCCTGGCCGGAAGGGGCGCGCTCGCGGGCGCTGGCCGCGTTCGTGCTGACCGCCGCGCAGGTGGCCGAAAAACGTGCGACCGAAACGCGGGCGGCCGAAGCGCAGATGGCTGAAGCGCGGGCGGCCGAGGTGGGCGTGACCGACACCAGGGTGGCCGGGCGGCAAAACGGGGGCAAAGACCGCCGGGGCCGGGAGTAGGCGGCTGCAAGATCGGTGATGAATCCGGTCAAGGGAGGTGGGGCGGATGGCGTTGAGCGTGGCGGAGCGTGAGGCGTTCCTGGCCGGGCCGCACATCGCGGTGCTGGCCGTGGACGCGGGAGACGGGCGGGGCCCGCTGACCGTGCCCGTGTGGTACCACTACGCGCCCGGCGGAATGCTGGAGTTCCTGACCGACGGTGATTCGCGCAAGGCCCAGCTGGTCAGGAAGGCCGGGCGGTTCTCGGTGCTGGTGCAGCGGACGAGTCCGACGTACCGGTACGTGTCGGTGGAGGGGGCGGTGGTGGCGTCCGGGCCGACGACGACGGCGCAGCTGACCCGGATCTCCGCCCGTTACCTGCCGCCCGACGCCGTCGCCGGATACGTCCACGGGTCGGACCTGCAGGCGCTGGTGACGTTCGCGATGCGGCCGCAGCGCTGGCTGTCGGCGGACCTGGGCGCGCTGGGCTGAGCGCGGGAACGGTATTTTGGGCCCGTGATTGCCATCGATCCCACGACGACCGGCGCCTTCGGCGTCGGCCTCGCGACCATTGCCGCAGACGGCACCGTACTCGACACCTGGTTCCCCGCGCCGGAACTGGGCGAACCACCTGTCACCGGGACCAAGCGGCTGGCCGCCGAGGAGGCCGGTGAGCTGGCCCCGCTGGTCGGCCCCGACCCGGTCCGCGGCGTGGAGGTCGTCGCGGTGCGTACGGGCGTCGCCGAGCTCTCCGCACCGCCCGTCGACACGCACGACGCCTACCTGCGGCTGCACCTGCTCTCGCACCGCCTGGTCAGGCCGCACGGGGTGAACCTGGACGGCCTGTTCGGGCTGCTCTCGAACGTGGTGTGGACCAGCGCCGGGCCCTGCCAGGTCGAGGGCTTCGAGCAGACCCGGCTGCGGCTGCGCGCCAAGGGCGCGGTGACCGTCTTCGGCGTCGACAAGTTCCCGCGGATGGTCGACTACGTGGTGCCGTCCGGGGTGCGCATCGCCGACGCCGACCGGGTGCGCCTGGGCGCCCACCTGGCCAGTGGCACGACCGTCATGCACGAGGGGTTCGTGAACTTCAACGCGGGCACGTTGGGCGCGTCCATGGTGGAGGGCCGCATCTCGGCCGGTGTGGTGGTCGGCGACGGCTCCGACGTGGGCGGCGGCGCCTCGATCATGGGCACGCTGTCGGGCGGCGGCAAGCAGGTCATCTCGATCGGCGAGCGCTGCCTGCTGGGCGCGAACGCGGGCGTGGGCATCTCGCTGGGCGACGACTGCGTGGTGGAGGCCGGCCTGTACGTGACGGCGGGCACCAAGGTCGCGCTCCCCGACGGCCGGGTGGTCAAGGCGGCCGAGCTGTCGGGCTCGAACGGGCTGCTGCTGCGCCGCAACTCCCAGACGGGCGCCGTGCAGGCGGTCGCGCGCACCGGGACCGGCGTCGAGCTCAACGCCGCGCTGCACGCCAACGACTGACCGTAGGTCCAACGCGGGAGGGCCGCCCGGGGGTGATCCCCGGGCGGCCCTTCCCGTTTCAGCGAGCGGGTGGCGGCGCCTCAGTGGGCGTGCGAGACCGCCGAGCCGATCGTGTGGACGCGCAGCGCGTTCGTGGAGCCAGGCGTGCCGGGAGGCGAGCCGGCCACGATGACCACCTTGTCGCCCTTCTCCAGCCGCCCGGACGACAGCAGCGCCGCCTCGACCTGGCGCACCATGTCGTCGGTGTGGTGCACGAACGGCACGTGGAACGTTTCGACGCCCCAGGTCAGCGAGAGCTGGCCGCGCACGTGCGGCGCCGAGGTGAAGGCGAGCAGCGGGATCGGCGAGCGGTAGCGGGCCAGGCGGCGGGCGGTCTCGCCGGACATGGTGAAGGCCACCAGCGCCTTGGCGCCGACGATGGCGCCGACCTCGGCCGCGGCGCGGGCGATGGCGCCGCCGGTGGTCTCCGGCATGCGCTCCAGCGTGTGCGTGGCGTGCAGGGACGACTTCTCCGCCGCGCAGGCGATGCGGTCCATCGTGGAGACGGCCTCGACCGGGTAGCTGCCGACCGAGGTCTCGCCGGACAGCATGACCGCGTCGGCGCCGTCCATCACGGCGTAGGCCACGTCGGAGGCCTCGGCGCGGGTGGGGCGCGGGGCGTTCATCATCGAGTCGAGCATCTGGGTGGCGACGATGACCGGGCGGGCCTTCTCGCGGCACAGCTCGATGAGGCGGCGCTGGACGATCGGCACCTGCTCCAGCGGCAGCTCGACGCCGAGGTCGCCGCGGGCGACCATGATGCCGTCGAACGCCTCGACGATCTCCGGCATGCGGTCGACGGCCTGCGGCTTCTCGATCTTGGCGAGCAGCGGGAGGCGGACGGCCTCCTGCTCCATGATGTTGCGCACCACGTCGGCGTCGGACGGGCGGCGGACGAACGACAGGGCGATCATGTCGAAGCCGGTGCGCAGCGCCCAGCGCAGGTCGGCCTCGTCCTTGTCGGTCAGCGCGGGGGCGCTGACGTTGACGCCCGGCAGGTTGAGCCCCTTGTTGTCGGAGATCATGCCGCCGATGACGACGCGCGTGGTGACGCGCTCGCCGTCGACCCTGGTGGCCTCGAGCACGAGGCGGCCGTCGTCGACGAGGATGGTGTCGCCGGGGCGGACGTCCTTCGGCAGGCCCTTGTAGGTGGTGGAGACCTGCTCGCGGTCGCCGGGAACCTCTTCCGTGGTGATGGTGAAGACGTCGCCGAAGCCGAGCCGGACCGGGCCTTCCTCGAACTTCCCGACGCGGATCTTGGGCCCCTGCAGGTCGGCGAGCACGCCTACGCCGCGGCCGAGGTCGGCCGCCACCTCCCTGACCCGGTCGTAAACCTCTCTGTGCATGTCATGATTGCCATGGCTGAGGTTGAACCGTGCCACGTCCATGCCCGCGGAGATCAACTCGCGAAGGCGTTCAGGGGACGAAGTGGCGGGGCCGAGAGTGCAGACTATTTTCGCGCGACGAGTCACGAGTCCTACCTTAATTGGTACAGACCACTTGGCAGTCACTGACGACGCAGAACGTAGCCGACGTAGGAGAACAGCACGAGAACAGCGACCCCGAGTCGCGCCAAGTTCGTGTACTCCTCCGGGTAGATCACGCCTTCGATGTAGTGGTCGATGAATCCGCTGGCCGGGAGGCCTTCCAGGCCCGCCTGGCGGCGTCCCCAGTCTTCGGCGTGGGTCAGCGGGCAGTCGATCCCCGTCACCACCGAGAGCACGCCCCAGCCGACGACGGCGAGGTGGGCCCAGATCGTCCGCCGCCACCGCCAGGCGACGAATCCTCCGACGGCCAGGTAGGCGAGGAAGGCGAAATGGACCACCATCGCGGCGTCGGCGACGAGGCGGTACATCACCCTTCGACGGTAGCGGCCCGCCAGGCGTTCACGATGCCATGGCCGAAGAAACCGTTACGCGATCGTGTGCCTTCGCAGACATGGGTCTGGGTCTGTTCGTACACCTTGTACACGTACGCGCGGGGGGTGGGGCAGGGCTTCTTGTCGGCGGTCTCGTACAGCAGGCGCTGGATGTCGGCGGGCGCGGCGCTGACGCCCGCCTTGCCCTGGGCCTGGCCGAAGCGGCTGATCAGGATGGCGGCGACGCCGGTGGCGTGCGGTGCGGCCATCGAGGTGCCGTCGAGGTACTGGTAGTAGGAGCAGGCGCCGTCGCGGCAGTCGCGTACGACGTCGGTGCCCTTGGGCTTGCCCGCCTGGTCGATGCGGCCGGCGGCGCGCAGCACGTGCTCGGGGGCGGCGGCCAGGATGGACCGGGTGGCCGAGGCGCCCTTGCCGTCGAGGATGTCGCCGCCGGGCGCGGCCAGGTCGGTCTGCTCCAGGCCGTAGTCGCTGTAGATGGCCTTGCGCCCGGACGGGCCGACCGAGGCGACCGAGATGACGCCCTTGGACTCGGCAGGCACGTTGAGACAGGAGTTGTCGACCTCGCGGATCTTCTCGTCGCCGCGCGGGTAGCCGGGGCTGTTCCTGTCGACCTCGGGGTCGCCGAGGTCGGTGGCGCCGTTGCCGAGCGCGGAGACGAGCGTGACGCCCTTGCCGCGGGCGTAGTCGAGCGCCCGCTGCATGCCGGTGATGATCGCGCGCTGCTCCAGGCGCTGCTTGGGCGTGTCGGCGGGGTTGTCACGGCAGTTGAACAGCCACGGGTCGACGTAGAAGCTCATGTTCACCACGTCGACGCCGATGTCGGCGGCGTAGGTGAGCGCGTCGAGGCTGGGCTTGAGGAAGAAGAAGCCGGAGTCCTGGCCGGCCCTGATGTTGACCAGTTGCACGCCGGGCGCGACGCCGGCGATGCCGATGCCGTTGATAGGCGAGGCGATGGTGCTGGCCACGTGGGTGCCGTGACCGTCGTCGTCGCGGTCGTTGGGGTCCTTGCAGTCGCTGGTCTCGCAGGGGCCGTCGAGGTTCTCGCCGTGGTCGTCCTTGGGCCTGTCGGTGACGAAGTTGCGGCTGAGCTCGCGGTTGAAGTTGGGCGCGATGTCTGGATGCTTGCCGTCGATGCCGGTGTCGATGACGCCGACCAGCACCTGCTTGGTGCCGGGGGCGACGGCGTTGGCGCGGTCCGCGCCGATCATCTTCATGTCCCACTGGCGCGGCGCGAGCGGCTCGCCCGCGGCGGCCTTCCTGCTCAGCAGCGAGCCGTCGGGGTAGGCGCGGGAGGGGCGGACGCGGGAGGGGAAGGCGTGGGAACGGGCGGAGGCGAAGCCGATCTTCCTGTCGGAGGCCACGCCGACGATCGCCCGGTCCGTGCCGACGCTCTCGGCGAACCCGTCGCCGTGTCCTCTGGCCATGAGGTAGCCGAGCCTGGTGTCGGCGGTGAGCGTGCTGCCTCCGGCCTGCTCGACGGCGGTCTCGGCCTGGCGCTGCTGACCGTCGGCGTAGAAGACGAGGTAGTCGTGCGCGGGTCCGGTGGTCACGTCGCGGCCGCCGTCCAGGGGGGAGCAGGCGGCGAGCGCGGTGGAGACGGTCAGCGCCGCCAGGACCGATGCCAACCGCCGCATGCTTCCCCCATCCACCACTCCCACAGAATCTGCATCTTCCCGACACCTATCGAGTGATGCAACTTAGTGGTGAAATTTCGGGCAATGTCGCGCGAAACGGCCCGGCCGAGAAGCCGGGCCGTTTCCCACGAGGTCAGACCAGCGGACGGGCCGTCGGCAGGATCGGGTACGGCAGCGCCGTCTCACCCGTCAGGAACCTGTCGACGCCGGAGGCCGCGGCACGGCCCTCGGCGATGGCCCAGACGATGAGCGACTGGCCGCGGCCCATGTCACCGGCCACGAAGACGCCGTCGACCTTCGACATGTACGTCTTGTCCCGCGCGACGTTGCCACGGGCGTCGTAGAAGCCGTCGCCGCCGAGCGCGGCCAGGTCTTCGAGCAGCGCGCCCTTCTCCGGGCCGACGAAGCCCATCGACAGGGTGATCAGCTCGGCCGGGATCTCCCGCTCGGTGCCCGGGACGGGCTTGAACCCGGACTGCGGCCCCTCGACCTCGACCAGGCGCAGCGCCCGCACGTTGCCGTCGGCGTCGCCGACGAACTCGGTGGTGGAGACCGCGTAGACGCGCTCTCCCCCGCCGTCGGCCAGCTCCTCGTGCGCGGACTCCATCTTGAACAGGATGGGGAACGTCGGCCACGGCTGGCCGCCGGACCGGGACGCCGGCGGGCGCGGCATGATCTCCAGCTGGGTCACCGACGCGGCGCCCTGCCTGATCGCGGTGCCGATGCAGTCGGCGCCGGTGTCGCCGCCGCCGATCACCACCACGTGCTTGCCCGCGGCCGAGATCGGCGACTCGGCGAAGTCGCCCTCCTGGACCTTGTTGGCCGGCGGCAGGTACTCCATCGCCTGGTGGACGCCCTTGAGGTCGCGCCCGGCCACCGGCAGGTCGCGCCACTGGGTGGCGCCGCCCGACAGCACCACCGCGTCGAACTGCTCGCGCAGCTCGGCGGCGGTGACGTCGATGCCGACGTTCACGCCGGTGCGGAACTCGGTGCCCTCGGCCCGCATCTGCTCCAGGCGCCGCTCGATGTGGCGCTTCTCCATCTTGAACTCGGGGATGCCGTAACGCAGCAGGCCGCCGATGCGGTCGGCGCGCTCGAACACCACCACGTCGTGCCCGGCCCTGGTGAGCTGCTGGGCGGCGGCCAGGCCCGCGGGGCCCGAGCCGACGACCGCGACCCGCTTGCCGGTCTTGACGGCCGGGGGCTGCGGGGTGACCCAGCCCTCGGCGAACGCCCGGTCGATGATCTCAACCTCGACCCGCTTGATCGCCACCGGGTCGGAGTTGATGCCGAGCACGCACGCCGCCTCACACGGAGCCGGGCAGAGCCTGCCGGTGAACTCCGGGAAGTTGTTCGTGGCGTGCAGCCGCTCGATCGCCTCGCGCCAGTCGGTGCGGTGGACCAGGTCGTTCCACTCGGGGATGAGGTTGCCCAGCGGGCAGCCGTTGTGGCAGAACGGGATGCCGCAGTCCATGCAGCGCGACGCCTGCCTGGTCAGCTTCTCCTGGGAGAAGTCCTGGTAGACCTCCCGCCAGTCGCTGATGCGGACGTCCACGGGACGGCGCGCGGGCAGCTCCCTGTCGTGCGTGAGAAAACCCTTCGGGTCAGCCATCGGTGTACGCCTCCCTTAACCCTGAACCGCGGCGGACATGACCGCCTCGTCGACGTTCCTGCCTTCGGCGCGGGCGGCCTCGGCGGCGGCCAGCACCCTCTTGTAGTCGGTCGGCATGACCTTGCCGAACCTGGTGAGCGCCGCGTCCCAGTCGGCCAGCAGTCCCTTGGCCACCGGGGAGCCGGTCTCGGCGAAGTGCTTCTCGACGGTCTCCTTGAGGAACTCGGCGTCCGGCTCGGTGAGCGCCTCGATGGCGACCATCTCGCGGTTGACCCGCTCGGGCCTGAGGTCGAGCAGGTAGGCGACGCCGCCCGACATGCCGGCCGCGAAGTTGCGCCCGGTCGGGCCGAGCACGACGGCCTTGCCGCCGGTCATGTACTCGCAGCCGTGGTCGCCGACGCCTTCGACGACCGCGGTGGCGCCGGAGTTGCGTACGCAGAACCGCTCGCCGACCACGCCGCGGATGAACACCTCGCCGGACGTGGCGCCGTACAGGGCGACGTTGCCGGCGATGATGTGCCCGTCGAGCGGGGCCGCCTCGTGCGGGCGGACGGTGATCCGGCCGCCGGACAGGCCCTTGCCGAGGTAGTCGTTGGCGTCGCCGGTCAGCCGCAGCGTGATGCCGCGCGGCACGAACGCGCCGAACGAGTTGCCCGCCGAGCCGGTGAAGCCGATGTCGATGGTGTTGTCGGGCAGGCCCTTGCCGCCGTACCGCTTGGTGACCTGGTAGCCGAGCATGGTCCCGACCGTGCGGTTCACGTTGCGGATGGGCAGTTCCAGCGTGACCGGGGTGCCCTCGTTGAGCGCGCCTTCCGCGAGCTGGATGAGGGTGTTGTCGAGCGCGTGCGCGAGCCCGTGGTCCTGCTCGATCGTGCGGCGCAGCGGCGTGCCCGCGGGCAGCTCCGGCCGGTGCAGGATCGGCGACAGGTCGAGCCCGCCGGCCTTCCAGTGGTTCTCCGCCGCCGACATGTCGAGCATCTCGACGTGGCCGATGGCCTCCTCGAGCGAGCGGAAGCCCAGCTCGGCCAGGTACTCGCGGATCTCCTCGGCGATGAACTCGAAGAAGTTCACCACGAACTCCGGCTTGCCGCTGAAGCGCTTGCGCAGCTCGGGGTTCTGCGTGGCCACGCCCACCGGGCAGGTGTCGAGGTGGCAGACCCGCATCATCACGCAGCCGCTGACCACGAGGGGCGCGGTGGCGAAACCGTACTCCTCGGCGCCGAGCAGCGCGGCGATGACGACGTCGCGTCCGGTCTTGAGCTGGCCGTCGACCTGCACCACGATGCGGTCGCGCAGGTCGTTCAGCAGCAGGGTCTGCTGGGTCTCGGCCAGTCCGAGCTCCCACGGCGCGCCCGCGTGCTTGAGCGACGTCAGCGGCGAGGCGCCGGTGCCGCCGTCATGACCGGAGATGAGCACCACGTCGGCGTGGGCCTTGGACACGCCCGCCGCGACCGTGCCGACGCCGACCTCGGCCACGAGCTTGACGTGCACGCGCGAGTCCGGGTTGGCGTTCTTCAGGTCGTGGATGAGCTGGGCCAGGTCCTCGATCGAGTAGATGTCGTGGTGCGGCGGCGGCGAGATGAGGCCGACGCCGGGCGTGGAGTGCCTGGTCTTGGCGATCCACGGGTAGACCTTGTGGCCCGGGAGCTGGCCGCCCTCGCCGGGCTTGGCGCCCTGGGCCATCTTGATCTGCAGGTCGGCCGCGTTCACCAGGTACTCGGAGGTGACGCCGAACCGGCCGCTGGCCACCTGCTTGATGGCACTGCGGCGCTCGGGGTCGTACAGGCGCTCGGGGTCCTCGCCGCCCTCGCCGGTGTTCGACTTGCCGCCGAGCCGGTTCATCGCGATGGCGAGCGTCTCGTGCGCCTCCATCGAGATCGAGCCGTACGACATCGCGCCGGTGGAGAACCGCTTGACGATCTCCGAGACGGGCTCGACCTCGTCGATCGGCACCGGGGCGCCCTTGCGCAGCTTGAACAGGCCGCGCAGGGTCATCAGCCGCTCCGCCTGGGAGTCCACCATGGAGGTGTACTCCTTGAAGATCTCGTAGCGGCGGGTGCGGGTGGCGTGCTGCAGCTTGAAGACGGTCTCGGGGTTGAACAGGTGCGGCTCGCCCTCGCGCCGCCACTGGTACTCGCCGCCGACCTGGAGCCTGCGGTGCGCGTTCTCCACCCGCGGGTAGGCGTGGCGGTGGCGCTGCGCGGTCTCCTCGGCCAGGACGTCGAAGCCGACGCCGCCCAGCCTGGACGTGGTGCCGGTGAAGCAGGAGTCGATGACCTCCTGGCTCAGCCCCAGGGCCTCGAAGATCTGCGCGCCGGTGTAGGAGGCCACCGTCGACACGCCCATCTTGGACATGACCTTGATGACGCCCTTGCCGTACGCCTTGATCAGGTTCCGCACGGCCTTGTGCTTGTCGAGCTGGAGCACCCCGGTGTCGACCAGGTCCTCGACGGTCTCGATGGCCAGGTACGGGTTGACCGCGCCGGCGCCGTAGCCGATGAGCAGCGCCATGTGGTGGCACTCGCGGGCCTCGCCGGTCTCGATGACCAGGCCGATCTTGGTGCGGGTCTTCTCCTGGATCAGGTGGTGGTGCACCGCGCCGGTGAGCAGCAGCGACGGGATCGGGGCCCGGGTGTCGGAGGAGCCGCGGTCGGACAGCACGATGACGCGTGCGCCGTCCGCGATGGCCTGGGACGCCTCGGCCTTGATCTCGGCGAGCCTGGCCAGCAGCGCCTCGCCGCCGCCGGCGACCTCGTACAGGCCGTCGATGACGTGCGGATGGAAGCCGGGCAGGTCACCCTCGTCGTTGATGTGGATGATCTTGGCGAGCTCGTCGTTGTCGATCACCGGGTACGGCAGCACGAGCTGGCGGCACGAGGTGGGACCCGGGTCGAGCAGGTTGCCCTCCGGCCCGAGCACGCTGGCCAGGGACGTGACCAGCTCCTCGCGGATCGCGTCCAGCGGCGGGTTGGTGACCTGCGCGAACAGCTGCGTGAAGTAGTCGAACAGCAGCCGGGGCTTCTCGCTCAGGACCGCCACGGGCGTGTCGGTGCCCATCGAGCCGATCGGCTCGGCACCGCTCTTCGCCATCGGCGACAGGATGATCCGCAGCTCTTCCTCGGTGTAGCCGAAGGTCTGCTGCCGCTTGACCAGCGCCTCGTGGCTCGGGATCTCCCGCTGGCGGGCGGGCAGCTCCTCGAAGCGGACCAGACCGGCGTGCAGCCACTCCTCGTACGGCTGCTCCGCCGCGAGCTCGGCCTTGATCTCGTCGTCTTCGATGATCTTGCCGCGGGCGGTGTCGATGAGGAACATCTTGCCTGGCTGCAGGCGGCCCTTGCGGACCACGTCCTCCGGCTGGAAGTCGAGCACGCCGGCCTCGGAGGCGAGCACGACGAGACCGTCGGCGGTGACCCAGAAGCGTCCAGGGCGCAGGCCGTTGCGGTCGAGCACGGCGCCGGCCAGGGTGCCGTCGGTGAACGTGATCGAGGCGGGGCCGTCCCAGGCCTCCATCATCGAGGAGTGGAACTCGTAGAAGGCCCGGCGGGCCGGGTCCATCTCGGTGTGGTTCTCCCACGCCTCCGGGATCATCATCAGCACCGCGTGCGGCAGGCTGCGGCCGCCGATGTGCAGCAGCTCCAGGGCCTCGTCGAAGCTGGCGGTGTCGCTGGCGTCCGGGTCGCAGATCGGGAAGAGCCTGGAGATGTCGCCCGGGATGTGGGCGGACTCCAGCATGGCCTCGCGGGCGCGCATCCAGTTGCGGTTGCCCTTGACCGTGTTGATCTCGCCGTTGTGCGCGATGTACCGGTACGGGTGGGCCAGCGGCCAGCTCGGGAACGTGTTGGTCGAGAACCGCGAGTGCACCAGCGCGATCGCGCTGTGGTAGCGCTCGTCGGACAGGTCCGGGAAGAACGGCTCGACCTGGTCGGGCGTGAGCATGCCCTTGTACACGACCGTGCGCGCCGACAGCGAGGCGAAGTACACGTCCACCTCGTGCTCGGCCCGCTTGCGCAGGCAGAACGCGAGCCGGTCGAGCGCCAGCCCGGACTCCCCGCCCGGGCTCGACACGAACAGCTGCGCGAAGTGCGGCATGACCGCGCGGGCGCTGGGCCCGGGCAGCGCCCGGTCGACGGGCACGTCCCGCCAGCCGAGCACGGTGAGGCCTTCCTCGTCGGCGATCTCCGCGATCATCCGCAGCGCGATCTGACGAGCCTCGTCGTCGATCGGCAGGAAGGCGATGCCGGTGGCGTACGCACCGGCGGCGGGCAGCGCGAACGGCACGGTCGCGCGGTAGAACTCATCGGGGATCTGCGTCAGGATCCCGGCGCCGTCACCGGTGTCCGGCTCGCTACCCTTGGCCCCCCGGTGATCGAGATTGCACAGCGCCGTCAGTGCCTTGACCACGATGTCGTGCCCCCGGCGACCGGCGACGTCGGCAACCATGGCGACACCGCAGGCATCATGCTCGTTGGCGGGGTGGTAGAGGCCCTGGGGCTCGGGGAACCCGAGGTGGGCAGCAGGCATTGAATCCCTCCCGTCGTCTTCGTCTGTCTGAACTGCTCCTACAGGCGGGGACGACGTTGGCCCTGCTGCGTATCGTGGGTAGAGATTACCGCACCATGCCGGAATGGTGCCCGCCACGTCCGCATTGCGAACATTCGCGGCATCTCGACATCCGAACCTCGCCATCTCGACCACCGGACGGCCCACCTCATTCCCACCCCCTTTCACCTGCGGGAACACCGGCACCACGCACACCAGGCCGTGGGGCGGTGATCCGTCGATAGGGTTGGCGCATGGAGCGCGACGGAGTGGCACAGCACGGGGTGGAACGCCTGCTCGGCGAGGCGGGCGTCGACAGCCGGCGGCTGCGCCACGCGCTGCTCCTGCTCTGCGACGGACAGTGGTGGAGCCTGGCCGAGCTGGTGCGGGCCAGCGCCACCTCGCGCCGCTCGATCGAGGCCCTGCTGCGCGAGGTCAGGCTGGAGCGGCGGGACGAGCGGTTCCGCGTGCCCGCCGCGCACACGCCCGGCTACCAGCACCTCCTGGCCTTGGCCCCGCCGCCGGAAGACCCGGTGGGCCACCTGGCCGGCCACTACCCACAGGTGCTCGACCGGCTGACCGAACTCGTCGCCAAGGCCCCGCGCGGCCGGCACACGCTCGACCACGTGGCCGCCACGCCCGAGACCGCGCTGCGGCGGGCGCTGCTGCTCGGGGCCAGGTTCTGGCTGCCCGGGGCCCGGTTGTTGTGCGTCGGCGACCACGATCTCACCTCGCTGGCGGTCAAGCTCGTGCATCCGGAGACCGATGTCACGGTCGTCGACATCGACGAGCGCATCCTGGCCTACATCGACGAGCAGGATCTGGGCGTGCGCACCCGGTGGGCGGATCTGCGCCTGGGGCTGCCCGCGTCGGCACGCGAACACGACCTGGCCGTCACCGATCCGCCGTACACGCCGGAAGGCATCGGCCTGTTCGTGGCCCGCGCCGTCGAGGGCCTGAAGAACGACGGCCGGGTGCTGCTGGCGTACGGGGCCAGCGAGCGGACTCCGATGCTCGCCTTCAAGGTTCAGCAGTCCCTGTCGGAGCTGAATCTCGCTTATGAGGCGATATACCCCGATTTCAACCGATATTTCGGGGCGGAGGCGATCGGGTCGGCGGCCGACCTCTACGTCCTGCGTCCCACCACCAAGTCACGCCCCGCGGCCGCCGCCCGGCTGAACCGCCAGGCCACGGCCATCTACACGCAGGGGCCGCAGTCGGTGGAATCGTCGGCCGCCGCGCTGCCCGGCCTGGCCGAGCTGCAGGGGTTCGTGCCCGACCTGCTGGTGGGCGACTGGGCCAAGGACCTGCCCCAGCCTCGGGTCAAGCTCTCGACCTGGCTGGCCAAGCCGTACGCGGCCGATCCCGTCCGGGTCGCGGTCGCCGTACCTGCCGGGCTGGAGTCCGCGCTCCCCCGGCTGCTGCTGGCCACCCGGGCCGCGCACGTCCGCGCCGTCCTGGGCGTGCCCACGCCGCCGCCCGGCGTGTTGTCGCCGGTGTACGAGTTCACCGCGCGCGACACCGTGATCGACGCCGTACGGCTGCCGCAACCCACGGGGCCTGAGCCGGCGATGCTGCGCAGGATCCTGGACAACGCGCACGGCAAGCTGGCGAACACGTGGCGGGAGTCGCTCATCGGCCTGGCCCGCGCCGAGGGGGTCACGCTCACCAAGAACCAGGCCCGGGCGCTGATCCGTCAGGCGGCTCCTTGGTCGGACGACCTCACGCCCCTGGAGGCCCCACTCCACCGCCTGTCCGCACTCCCCCAGGCCATCACCACCACCATCACCGCCCTCACCACCACAACCACCACCCCTGCCTAACC
>NZ_JABCPZ010000095.1 GCF_013283785.1 Nonomuraea antri | reverse complement strand
GCCAGGTGGCGGGGACGCGTTCCAGGACGCCGCCCGCGAACACGTCGTACAACCCCAGCGGCTCCAGGTGCACGTACCCGATGTGGCAGTCGCACGCCGTGGCCGGGCAGGCGCGGGGCCGCAGCGCCGGCCGGTAGGAGCCGTCGTACAGGTTGCCCAGCACCTCCGGCACGAAGTGGCAGCGGCGCACGGTGCCGTCGCCGTGCACCGAGATCACCGTGTCTCCGGTCCGGCACGGCAGCCCGGCACTGGCATGGGGGAAGCGGCTGTGGTGGAAGAGCGGGTCGACGGCCGCCCATTCGGCGGCCTCGGCGTCGGTGTAGAGGCGGCCTTCCTCGGCGTTCACCCAGAGATACGTCTCCGCAGGCAGGTCGGCCCGCAGCCGCCGGGCGGCGTCGAGGTGGGCGGGGTCGCCGACGATGCCCACGCTGTGCCGCACGCTCAGCGAACGGACCTTGCCGAGGAACCGGTCGTAGGGCACCTGGGTCGGGTGGTAGGTGATCCACAGGGCGGCCCGGTCGGAGGCGGCCTTGAGCCAGTCCGTCCGGCAGCTCAGGTTCGTCTGGATCGCCACCTTGCGCACGTGCGGGAACCACGAGAGGTCCACCAGCGCCTCCCGGTACCACGACCTGACCAGGCCCTCGCCCCACGGCGTGAACAGGATCGACACCTCGAACGACGCGTTCGCCACCCAGTCGGCGAACCGTTCGAGCGCCGCCCGGTCGGCCCGCAGCTGCTCGGGCGTGTCGCGGCGTTTGGCGAACGGGCAGTACGCGCAGTCGTAGTCGCAGCTGGCCAGCGGGCCGCGGTAGAGGATGGTCAGCATGCGGCGTATCCGTCCATGAGCGTCTTGACGGCGGGGGAGAACAGCGCGGGGCCGATCGCGTCGGAGTGGGCCAGGCCCTCCGGCGTCAGCCTGATCGTCGACGGCTCCACCACCAGCCACGCGGCGAAGCGGGTGAGCGGGAAGTCGTCCAGGACGTCGGCGCCGAACTCCGACCGGTACAGCTCGCGCGACAGTCCCTCGGCCCGCAGCAGCGACTGGATCAGGTGCCGCCGCCTGCGCTCGTCGTCCGTGAGGGTGAAACCCACGTTGGCCCGGCCGAAGTCCGCGCCGCCGACGTAGTCGTCGATGATCGAGCGCACCTGCCTGGCGCCGACCGCGTACTCGAACGAGTAGTGCAGCCTGCTGGTGTACGAGCGCGCCCCGCAGCCCAGCCCGACCATGCCGTCGGTCTGGCAGCAGTACTCGGTGGCCGTGCCCGAGCCGGGCAGCCGGAACATCCGCATGGAGACCTGCTCGTACCCGGCGGCCAGCAGGTGGTCGCGGCCGGCCCGGTACAGCTCCAGCCGCTGGTCGTCCCAGGCCCGGCCCTGCTTGCCGAGCCCGGTCAGCGGCCGGACATACAGCGGGTAGAGATACAGCTCCTCGGGCTTCCAGATGAGCGCGGTGTCCAGGGAGTACAGCCAGGACTCGGGGGTCTGGCCGTCGATGCCGTAGATCAGGTCGATGTTGAGCGCCGGGATCCCGGCCGCGCGGATCGCGTCGAGCGCGGCCTCCACCTCGGCGCGTTTCTGCGGGCGCACGGCGGCGCGGGCCTCGGCGTCCACGAAGCTCTGCACGCCGATGGAGATCCTGGACGTGCCGCGCTCGGCCAGGACGGCGAGCCGGTCCGGCGTGGCGGTGGCCGGCGAGGTCTCCACCGACAGCGGGATCGCGCCCAGATCCACCCCCATCGTGCCTTCCACCAGGTCGAACAGCCTGGTCAGCTCGCCCGCGCTGAGGTAGGTGGGGGTGCCGCCGCCGAAGGCGGCCGTGGTGAAGCGCGGCTCGTCCAGCGCCTCGCGGACGGTCACGGCCTGGCGTTCCAGCGCGTCCAGGTAGGCGGCGACCAGGTCCTCGGGAGCGCCGGTGCGGGTGAAGAGGTTGCAGAAGCCGCAGCGCATCTCGCAGAACGGGATGTGCGCGTACAGCGCCCCGGGACGCTCCCCGGCCCAGACCTCCTTCAGCGCCGGACGCGGGTCGAGCGGCCGGTAGGCGGTCTTGTGCGGGTAGGCGTAGACATAACCCTCATAGGGCCGCATGACTCTCCAGAACGAACTCGGTGTAGGGGACCGTCCAGACCACCTCGTGGGCGATGCGATGGCCGACGTGGCCGTCCTCGCCGTACGCCGTGCCGTGGTCGGAGCAGACGATCACCAGGCAGGGACGGCGGCGGCGCATCAGGCCGTAGAGCCGCGCGATGTGCCGGTCGACGTAGCGCAGGGCGGCGGCGTGGGTCTCGACGGAGTCGCCGCCGGCGCCGGGCAGGTGGTGGTGGTTCGGCTGGTGCAGGGCCGAGACGTTGACGAACAGGAACACCGGCCGCTCGACCTCGCGCAACGCGTCGGCGGCGCAGTCGATCTGGTGCTCCAGCGAGGACGGGTTCGTCACGCCGAACTCCGGCCGCCAGTGGCTCTCCGCGAACAGGCCGGGCAGCGCCGAGCCGAGCGGGGTCAGCTTGTTGAAGAATCCGACGCCGCCGATGCAGACCGTGTGGTACCCCGCCTGGGCGAGGCCGGTCGGCAGGTCGGGGGCGTCGAACACCCACGTGTCACCCGCCGTGCTCTCGCTGCCGGGGAACGTGGCCGCGAACAGCCGGGGATGCGGCCCCGGCGTGACCGGGGTGGGCAGGAACCCGGCGAACATGGCGGCGTGCGAGGCGTAGGTGAAACTGCCGGGGCTGTGCCGCCGTTCCCAGGTCACACCGGGTGGCAGCAGGTTCGGCAGCTCGCCGGCGGCGGCCAGTGCGGCGGCGACGTCGTAGCGGAGGGTGTCGAGCGTGACCAGCAGGATGTCGTGGCTGCCCACGATCTCGTTCATGTTCACCGCTGCCCCGCCCCGGCCTTTCCCGTCGCTTCGAAGCCGGCCTCGACCACCGCTTTGACCTGTTCCGCGTACGTGTCGCGCCCATTTCCTGAAATGTCGCCCAACCCGGGCAACAGGTCGCCGAACGCGTTCACCTCGGCCACCACCACCGACCTCCAGTCGGACCCGACCATCACGTCCACGCCGGTGCTCAGGCTGCCCGGGAAGCAGGCCGCCGCCCGCGCGCTCACCTCCAGCACCCGCGCCCACAGCTCCGGCCGCGACCGCACCGCGCCGAGGTCGCCGCGCCTGCCCCCGAGGTGCAGGTTCGTCATAGGGACGCGGCTCGTCCGCACGACCGCGTGCGTCGGCGTCCCGGCCACGGTGACGACCCGCAGGTCGAACGTGCCCTCGTCGAGCGACGCCTTGGGGAACCAGCGCTCGACGTGCAGCCCGTCGGGGGCGAGGAAGTCCACCAGCCGGCGCACGTCGTGCTCGGCGGCGTAGGCCCGCACCCGCAGCGAGTTGCACCACCCCCCGTCGATCCAGGCGGCCGAGGTCACGGCCTTGAGCCGGTCGCCCGGCGGCGGCTGGACCTGCAGCGCGATCACGCCGGACGCCGACGAGCCGTGCGCCGGCTTGACGAACACCCGATGCCAGCCGCGCTCGGCCATCCCGGCCCGCAGGTCCGCGTACGAGACCGCCTCGAAGGCCGGCGGCACCGGCACCCCGGCCCGCTCCAGCACGGCGTGGCAGCGGCGCTTGTCGAACATCACTCCGATCTCCCCGGCGTCCCCCAGCAGCCGGACGCCGGGGATCGCGGCCACCCGGTCGAGCCCGGCGGTGAACGTCCGGTACCAGGCCTCGCCGCCGCCGACCCGCGCGGGCTCGCCCGGGCCGCGCAGCAGCGCGTCGGTCTCGGCGTCCTCGCCGGGGGAATCGACGCGCAGCAGCGAACCGGCGGGCACGGCGAGCTCCCGGCCGGTCAGCACGTCGCGCCAGGGGATCACCAGCGGCTCGGCCAGGCCGTGCGCCACGACGGCGTCGCGGAACAACGTCACCCGCCGGTCGCCTGGAGTCCCCACGACGGCGAAACGCACGCTCACTCGCTCACCGCCACGTACCGGTCGTCGTCGCGGTCGGGCAGGCGCGTGGACAGGTCCACGGCCACGCCGGGCAGCGCGGCGACCAGGCGGTCGGCCAGTTCGTCGCTCACGAAGTTGTAGTGCAGGTCGAGGTGGCTCAGGTGGGTCAGGGGCTGGCCGCTGAGCAGGGCTTCGGCGCCCTCGTCGGTGAGCGTGCCCATGGCCAGGCTGAGCGCGTCCAGCCGCGCCACGATCGGCGCGGTGGCCACGGCGGCGGCGATCTCGTCCTGTCGTTCGCTGTTGCGCAGGCCGAGCCGCCGGAGCGCGGGCAGTCGCGCGCCGCCCAGGATGCCTTCCAGGTCCGAGACGCCGTGGTCGCCGCCGTACTGCTCGACGCCGAGCCACAGTTCCAGGTGTTCGAGTGCGGGCAGGTCCGAAGCGCCGATCGCCCTGACCACCGCCCCGGGGAGCCCGCCGGACTCGAATCGCAGCACCTTGAGGCATTCGTGCCGGACCGGATGCAGCGCCAGCCCGTCGGAGCCGCGCACCTCCAGCCGCTCCAGCCCGGGGAACGCCGCCAGCACCGCGGTGACGTCGCCGTGCTCGATCCAGGAGATCTCCCAGTGCTCCGGCTCGATGCTGCCCAGGAACAGCGAGCGCAGCCGGGGCAGCCGGGGGGCGGCGGCCGCGAGCAGGCGTGCCGCGTTGGCGGCGCCACCGCCGGCCACGACGATCGACTCGACCCGGTCTCCGCCGACGATCTCGAACAGCCGGTCGAGCTCCGCGGCGAAGGCCGATTCGTCCCCGTCCATCGCGGGCTGGTCGTAGAGCCTCCAGGCGACCCGGCCGGGCTCGGCCGGCTCGTCGCCCGGTTCCACCATCGGCAGGCCGGCGAACCACTCGCGGTAGTAGTCACCCGGGCCGTCGGTGTACACCTCGTCCTCGTGCACGAACGCCGAACCGGGGTCACGCTGCTGATCGCTCATCTCACTCCGCCACCGCGATGTAGCGCTCCGCCTGCGCCCGGCGGGACAGGTCGAGCCGCACCCCGGGCAGCGCGCGCGTGAGGCGTGCCACCATCTCCGGGCTCAGGAAGTGGTGTTGCAGGTCGAGTTCGCGCAGGTGGGTGAGTGGCTGGCCGGTCAGCAGGGCTTCGGCTCCCGGGTCGCCGAGCGCGCCCAGCGCCAGGCTGAGCGACTCCAGGCGGGCCACGACGGGTGCGGTGGCCACGGCGGCGGCGATCTCGTCCTGGATGTCGCTGTTCTCCAGGCCGAGGTGGCGCAGCGCGGGCAGGCGCGCGCCGGTGAGTATCGGTTCGAGGTCGGCGGCGGTGGTCTCGCCGCCGTACTCGGGGGTGCCGAGCCACAGGTCCAGGTGCTCCAGCGCGGGCAGGTCACTGGCGGCGACCGCGCGGACGACCTCCGGGGGCAGGCCGCCGCTCTCCAGGCGCAGCGTCTTCAGCGAGTCGTGCCGTACGGGGTCGAGCTCGAACGTCCCGCCGCGCACGTCCAGCCGCTCCAGCTTGGGGAAGGCGGTCAGCACGGGTGTCACGTCGCCGTGCTCGATGAAGGAGATCTGGAACTCGTGGTCGGTGATCGCGCCGATGAAGAGCGAGCGCAGCTCGGGGAACATGGCCGCCCGCTCGGCCAGGTAACCGGCGACCGTCCAGCCCTGCGACCCCAGCTCGTCCAGGCACAGGCCGATCACCAGCGCCCGCACGCGCGTGGTGTCGACCCGCTCGCTGAGCCACTTGAGGCTCAGGTGCAAGCCGTCGAACTCGCCCTGCTCCCAGGAGCCGGCCAGCCGCCAGGCCGCGGCGTCCGCGGCGGGCAGCGGTATCTGCTCGGTGGTGTCGAGCACGCGCGCCACCGGCAGCCCCGCGTATTCGTCGCGGTAGTCGTGCTGGTAGTGGTTGCTCTTGTGATATTTGATCATGGGCCGTGTCCGTTCGTGGGTACGTTCATGCCTGTCACCGGCCGACCGCCACGTACCGCTCGTCCTCGACCAGCGGCCAGCGGTCCGACATGTCGACCTCCACCCCGGGCAGGGCGTCGGTGAGGCGTCGTACCAGTTCGAGGCTCAGGAAGTTGTGGCTCAGCTCGAGCTCGCGCAGGTGGGTGAGCGGCTGGCCGGTGAGCAGCGCCTCCGCGCCCCGGTCGGTGAGCGCGCCCAGGGACAGGCTCAGCGACCCCAGCCGGGCCACCACCGGGGCGGCGGCGACGGCGGCGGCGATCTCGTCCTGGAGCTCGCTGTTCTGCAGGCCGAGGTGATACAGCTCGGGCAGGCGCGCGCCGGTGAGTATCGGTTCCAGGTCGGCGACGGTGGCCTCGCCGCCGCGCGGGTCGGTGCCGAGCCAGAGCTCCAGGTGCTCCAGCGCGGGGAACTCGCTCGCGGCCACCGCCCGCACCACCCGCGCGTCCAGGCCGGTGCTCTCGATGCGCAGGGCGCGCAGCGACTCGTGCCGCACCGGGTCCAGGCGCAGGCCGCCGCCGCTGCGCACGTCCAGCCGTTCGAGACGGGGGAACGCCGCCAGCAGCGGGGTGATGTCCGACTGCGGGCACATGACCTCGCCGGTGTTGGCGCCGGAGAAGATCGAGCGCAGGGCGGGGAACCTGGCGGCGTGCGCGACCAGCAGGTCCACGGCGACGGTCGCCGGGTCACCCCCGGCGTGCTCCCAATCGCCTAGGACGATCGCGGTGACCCGGGTGGTGTCGACCTGCTCGACGAACTCCTCGATGGCGTCGGCGATGTCGTCGTGCAGCATCTCGTCGTAACGGCTCGCCTGCAGCCGCCAGGCCACCGCGCCCGGGTCGGCGACCGGCGGCTGTTCGCCCGGCCACCAGAACTCGATCGGCAGGCCCGCGTACTCCTCGAGGTACTCGCAGAGTTCGAGCAACGAGGTCACTCGCTCACCGCGACGTAGCGCCAGTCGCGGTCGGTGGTCTCCTGACTGGACAGGTCGAGCTCGACACCGGGCAGGGATTGGCGCAGGCGGCCCATCATGGCGGTGCTCAGGAAGTGGTGGTGCAGGTCGAGTTTGCGCAGGTGGGTGAGCGGCTGGCCGGTGAGCAGGGCTTCGGCGCCGGCGTCGGTGAGCACGCCCATGGACAGGCTGAGCGTCTCCAGTCGGGCCACGACGGGGGCCGAGGCGACGGCGGCGGCGATGTCGTCCTGGAACTCGCCGTCCTGCAGCCCCAGGTACTTCAGCGCGGGCAGCCGCGCGCCGGACAGGATCGGTTCCAGGTCGGCCACGGTGGTGTCGCCGCCGTAGCTGTCCACGCCCAGCCAGAGCTCCAGGTGGTCCAGCGCGGGCAGATCGCAGGCGGCCACCGCCCGCGCCACCTCGCCGGGCAGGCCGCCGGTCTCGATGCGCAGCACGCGCAGCGCCTCGTGGCGCACCGGTGACAGCCGCAGTTCGGTGCCGCCGCGGATCTCCAGGCGCTCCAGCTTCGGGTACGCCTCCAGCAGCGGCGTCAGGTCGGACTGCCGGATCCAGGAGATCTCGCACTGGTCGGCGCTCATCGCGCCGAAGAACAGCGTGCGCAGCGCCGGGAACCTCGCGGCGTGCTCGACCAGCTTGGCGACGATCGGCTCGGAGCTCTCGCTGTAGGACTCCTGCCATTCGCCGATGAGCAGCGTGGTGACCACGGTGGTGTCGACGTCGGCCACGAACGCGTCGATCGCCTCGGTGATCTCCTCGTAGGTCTCCTCCACCCAGTCGTCGGAGGTCAGCCGCCAGGCCACCGTGGACGGGTCGGCCACGTCCGGCCGATCCTCCTCGGTCCAGTCCTCGATCGGCAGGCCGGCGTAGCTCTGGTAGGGGCGCGTGTAGCCGTACGGCTGCGCGGGTGCGACGGTCACGGTCGGTGGTGTCCTCGGCTGGGGGATTCGGGCGTGACCGTCCTACCAGAATCGGCCGACATTTCCCCAAATATCACGCGAAAAGCGTGCGGCCCCAGTAGTCACCCGCGTCACGCACCCCGGGCGGCACCGCGAACAGCCCGCTGGAGACGTGCTTGATGTACTCGTTCAGCGGGTCGGACTTGGCCAGGCTCAGCTGCACCGGCACGAACTGCCTGCGCGGATCGCGCTGGTAGGCGATGAAGAACAGCCCGGCGTCCAGGCGGCCCAGGCCGTCGGAGCCGTCGACGTAGTTGTAGCCGCGGCGCAGCAGGCGCGCGTCCCCGTGGCTGCTCGGATGCGCCAGCTTGATGTGCGCGTCGTCCCTGATGAACGGGGCGCCGTCGGGGCCGGCGGCGGCGAAGTCGAGCGGGTCGAACTCCTTCTTGCGGCCCAGCGGCGCGCCCTCGCCCTTGTCGCGGCCGAAGATCTGCTCCTGCTCGGCCAGCGACGTGCGGTCCCAGGTCTCGATCGTCATGCGGATCTTCCTGGTGACCAGGTAGCTGCCGCCCGCCATCCAGCCGGCGCCGTCCGCGGCCGCGGCCCAGAGCTGGTCGCGCAGCAGCTCGGCGTCCTCCAGTTTCAGGTTGTTCGTGCCGTCCTTGAAGCCCATGAGGTTGCGCGGGGTGGTCTGGGCCCGCGAGGTCGACGACGTGCGCCCGAAGCCGAGCTGCGACCAGCGCACCGAGACCTTGCCGAAGCCGATCCTGGCCAGGTTGCGGATGGCGTGCACGGCCACCTGCGGGTCGTGCGCGCACGCCTGCACGCAGATGTCGCCGCCGCAGATGTCCGGGACGAGCTGTTCACCGGGGAACTTCGGCAGGTCGGCGAGCGCGGGCGGGCGCCTGGCCGCCAGCCCGAACCTGTCGTCGAACAGCGAGGGGCCGAAGCCGATCGTCAGCGTCAGCCCGGAGGCGGGCAGGCCCAGCGCCTCGCCCGTGTCGTCGGGCGCGGCCTCGGCGGCCCCGCCGACCGCGCCGAACGCCCCGGCCTCCTTGCCCTGCGCCAGCCTGGCCGCCGCGGCAGTCCACTCCTGCAGCAGCTCGACCAGCTCGGCCCGGTCGCCGGTGGTGACGTCGAAGGCGACGAAGTGCAGCCGGTCCTGGGCCGGTGTGACGATGCCCGCCTGGTGCTCGCCGTAGAACGGGACGGGGTCGGCGGTGGTGCTCGCGTGCGCGACCGGGGGCTCGTCGAGCAGCGCGCGCGAGGCCACCGCGCCGGCGCCGAGCACCGCCGCGCCCGCGGCGCCCGCGGCGCTCAGGCCGAGTACGCTCCTGCGGCTCATCCGCTCGCCCATGACTGTGCCTTCCGTCCTGTCCTCGGCTACTTGGCGACGATGGGGGCGACCTTGCTGATCTCCTCGCCCAGCGCGTTGATCACGTCGGAGAGCGCCTTCAGCTCGGCCTTGCTCAGCTCGTCGTGCAGCCGCCAGCCGTCGCCCTTCTGATGCTTGGCCAGCTCCGCCTCGGCCGCGGCGAACTTCGCGTCCAGCGTCTTGACCAGGTCGGGGGCGCGTTCCTCCAGCACCGGCCGGAGCGCCTGCACGGCCGCCTTGGAACCGTCGAGGTTGGCGTCGAAGTCCCACAGGTCGGTGTGCGACCAGATGTCCTCCTCGCCGGTGATCTTCCCGGTGGCCACCTCGTCGAGCAGCTCCTTGGCGCCGTTGGCCAGGTTCAGCGGGGTCAGCTCGGCGGCGTTGGCCTTGGTCACGATGGTCTTGACGTCCGCGATCAGCTTGTCGGCGATCGGGCCGTCCTCGCTGACGTCCTTGGTGATCCACAGGTCTTTCTCGATCTTGTGGAACCCGGTCCACTCCTCGCCCTCGGCCAGGTCGGCCTCGCGGGCGTCGATGGCCGGGTCGAGGTCGCCGAAGATCTCCGCGACCGGCTCGATGCGCTCCCAGTACGTACGCGAGACCGGGAACAGCGCCTTGGCCCGCTCGATGTCCTGGGCCTTGACCGCGTCCACGAACTCCTGCGTCTTGACCAGCAGCGTGTCGCTCTGGGACTTGACGTAACGCTTGTAGCTGGCCACCGACTCGGCGAGCTTGGCGTCCCTGCTGAGCGGCTTGTGCTCACCGGTGACCTTGAGCGCGTTGCGTATGCCCTTGCCGACCATGCCGGGCTTGCAGGCCGTCTCGTACGCGCCGGCCGGCAGTTCGGCGATCAGCTCCCGGGTCAGCCCCGGGACGATGTTCTCGACCTCGGCCATCACCCGGTCGCCCGGCGCGTACACGTAGAACTCGGTCACCTTGGTGCCGTTGTTCGTGATGGCGAACGTGCTCGTCCCCGCGGCCACCTCGCCGACGGCCACCTTGCACTCGGTGTCGGTGGCGGCGACCGCGATCTTCCCGGACGCGGCGGGGGCGGCGGCGGTCTCCTGCCCGGAGCCGCAGGCGCTCAGCCCGACCAGGACGAGCACGCCGAACGACAGGCGGATGGGGGTGCGCATGATGCTCCTGTTCAGGCCGCGGGGGTGGTGGGCGCGGGCACCGGGGTGGCGGCGGCCCGCTGGGGTCGCAGGAAGAAGAAGAGCGTGGGAACCAGGTAGGCGGCCCAGGCGACGACCTCCAGGACGCTGGGCTGGGCGGTGACGTTGAACATCCCGGCCAGCAGGCTGCCGTACCAGGACCCGGCGGGCAGCGCCGCGCCGAGGTCGAAGGCCAGGGTGTTCAGCCCGGGCAGGACGGCGGCCTCCTGCAGGTCGTGCACGCCGTACTTGAAGATGCCCGCGGCCACCAGGATCAGCAGCAGCCCGGTCCAGGTGAAGAAGCGCGACAGGTTGACCCGCACCGCGCCGCGGTAGAGCAGCCAGCCGATGACGACGGCGGTGAGCAGCCCGAGCAGGATGCCGACGAGCGGATCGGACTGCACGGCGACGCTCTGCACGGAGGCGAAGAACAGCAGCGCGGTCTCCAGCCCTTCGCGGGCCACGGCCAGGAACGCCATCACGACCACGGCGAGTGAGCCCATCTGGAGCGCGTCGGACAGCTTGCCGCGCAGCTCGCCGGAGAGCGCCCGGGCGGTCCGCCGCATCCAGAAGATCATCCAGGTGACGAAGACGACGGCCAGCAGCGAGGCGACGGCCTCGAACAGCTCGCGCGCGGTGAACGACAGCCGGGCCGCGGTGAACGTCAGCAGCGCGCCGAACGCGACCGACAGCGCCACGGCAGCGGCGACGCCGGTCCACACCAGCCGCAGCTTGTCCGACCGGTCACTCTTGACCAGGAACGCGACGAGGACGGAGACGACGAGCGTCGCCTCCAGCCCTTCGCGTAACCCGATGAGGTAGCTGGCGAACATCGCCACTCCCGCGTGCGTGAGGAAAGCCTTACCTAATTAGGCAGCCGAAAACCGCCGCACGCAAGATGCCGGACGTGTCAACCCTTCGTGGCGCCCGCTGTCAGACCGCCCACCAGGTGGCGTTCGGCGACAGCGTAGAACCCGAGCGCCGGCACCATGGCCAGCACCAGGTAGGCCAGGATGCGGGCGGTGTCGGCGCTGTACTGGCCCTGGAACTGCTGGATGCCCAGCGGCAGCGTCCAGCGTGTCTCGTCGCTGAAGACCACCAGCGGCAACATGAAGTTGTTCCAGCTCCCCACCACCGCCAGCACCGAGACGGTGGCCAGCGCCGGACGCGCCATCGGCAGCAGGATCCGCCAGAAGAAGCCGAACGGCGTGCACCCGTCGAGCGTGGCCGCCTCCTCGATCTCGCCGGGGATGCCGCGGAAGAAGCCGCGCAGAATGATGATCGTGAGCGGCAGCCCGAAGGCGGCCTGCACCAGGATGACGCCGAGCGGGTTGTCGAGCAGCCCGAACGTGCGCAGCAACACGAAGATCGGCAGGATGGCCACCGCGAACGGGAACATCAGCCCCATCGTGAAGAGCGTGAACAGCAGCTCCCTGCCGCGGAAGGCGAACCTGGCGAAGGCGAACGCGGCCAGCGCCGACAGCGCCACCACCAGCAACGTCGAGATCACCGCGATGAACGCGCTGTTGCCGAGCTGCCCCCAGAACGAGGCCGAGACCAGCACGTCGGAGTAGTTCGCCGGCACCCAGGGATCGGGCAGGCCGAACGGGTTGCCCGACAACTGGGTGTTGCTCTTGAACCCGCCCAGCACCGCGTAGACCACCGGGACCAGGATGAACGCGCCGACGATCCAGGCGATCGCGTGCAGCGGCAGCGCGGACTTGGCACGAGTCACCGGGGTCCTCCCATGGACGTGGTCGCCCCCTCCAGGTCGCGGCGCATCACGAACCGCTGGTACCCGAGGGCGAAGACGAGGCTGAGCACGAACATCACCACGCTGATCGCGCTGGCGTAGCCCACCTGGGAGCGCTTGAAGCCGTACTCCATCATCGTGACGGCCATCGTCTCCGAGGCGTGCGAGGGGCCGCCGCCGGTGAGTATCCAGACCAGGTCGAACAGCTGGATGGTGTAGATGACCGACAGGAAGACGCTGATCCGGATGGTCGGGCCCAGCAGCGGCAGCGTGACGTGCCGGAACGCCTGCCACGGGCCGGCGCCGTCGATCTTGGCGGCCTCGATGAGCTCGTCCGGGATGCTCTGCCGTCCGGCCAGGTAGATCATCATGTGGAAGCCGAAGTACTTCCAGCTCATCACCAGGAACAGCGAGGGCATCACGGTGTCCGGGTCGGCCAGCCACTCCGAGTCCAGCCTGACCAGGCCGAGCACCTGGTTCGCCATCCCCGCGTCGGGCGCCAGGATCAGCGAGAACAGCACCCCGGCGATGACCTCCGACAACACGTACGGCGCGAAGAACACCAGCCGGTACAGCGCCCGGCCGCGGATGCGCTGGTTCAGCAGCATGGCGACGGCCAGCGAGAACGGCAGCTGCACCCCGAGCGAGAACGCCACCAGCACCACCAGGTGCCACAGGTCCGCGCGGAAGATCTCGGTGCCGAACAGCCGGGTGAAGTTGTCCAGGCCGACGAAGTCGGTGGGCAGGCCGCCGAAGCCGTTCCATTTGAACGCGCTGGCGTACATCGCCACCAGGATGGGGGCGACCACCAGCAGCAGGAACAGCACCAGCGCGGGCAGCAGGAACAGGGCGATCGTCACCCAGCGGCGGCGCCGCCGCCGGGTGGCGGCGGGGGCCGGGCGCGCACGCACCCGCGGCCCCCTGGTGAGCGTCGTCATTCGCTCTCGGCCACGTCGCTGATGGCCTGGCCGACCTGCTCAGGCGTCTTGGTTCCGGCGATCAGCTCGGCCACGCTGTCGTTGACCTGCTGGCCCACCGCCGGCGGGTACGCCTGGTCGAGGTAGAGCTGGTAGCCGGAGGCCGCCGACAGCAGGGTCGCCACCTGCTTGAGATTGGCGTCCTTGACCGCGCTCTCCTCGCCCTTGAGCACCGGCAGCACGCCGCCGGCCGTCACGGCCTTGGCGTGGGTGTCCATCTCGGTCATGAACTTCACGAACTCCACGGCCTCCTTCGGCGCGTCGGCGCCCACGGCCAGGCCGTTGCCGCCGCCGAACGCGTCACCGGCCGAGCCCTTGCCGCCCTCGACCGCCGGGAAGGGGAAGAAGCCCAGGTCCGCGCCCAGCCCCTTGCCCGACGACGCCTGCACGGCCGGGGCCCACTGGCCCATCAGCTCCATCGCGGCCTTGCCGTTGGCGACGCTGGCCGCCTGCCCGTCGGGCGTCGAGTACCCCGCGCCGAGGAAGCCCTTCTGGAACGGCTGCAGGTCGGCCAGGGCCTTGACCTGCTGGCCCGCGGCCACGAAGTCGGGCTTGGTGAAGTCGTGGTCGACGCCCGCCTGCTTCAGCGCGGGCAGCCCGGCGATGCGCATGGCCAGGTAGGCCCAGTAGTAGTGGCCCGGCCACTTCTCCTTGCCGGCCAGCGCGATCGGGGTGATGCCGGCCGCTTTCAGCTTCTTGACGCCGTCGAGGAACTCGGCCCAGGTGGCGGGCGGCGCGCTGATGCCGGCCTCGGCGAAGTGTTTCTTGTTGTACCAGAAGCCCACCAGGCCGATGTCGGTCGGCAACGCGTAGGTCTTGCCGTCGAACTGGTAGGCGCTCAGCGCGGCGGCGGTGAAGCCGTCCAGGGTGGGTGCGACGTCCGCGGAGAGGTCCTTGACCAGGCCCGCGTCGATCTGCTGCCGCAGCACCCCGCCGCCCCAGGTGACGAACAGGTCGGGGGCCTTGCCCGACTGCGTGATCGTGGTGAGCTTGGCCTTGTACGCGTCGTTCTCCAGCACCGTGGCCTTGATCGTCACGTTCGGGTGCCTGGACTCGAACTCCTTGGCCCGCTGCGCCCACAGCGTCTTCAGCGGCTCGCTGGTCTACAGGTGCCACCATTCGAGCGTCACCTTGGCCGGCCCGCCCGACGGGCCCTGCGCCTGCTCCGGCGTGCCACCGCAGCCGGCCACCAGCACGGCGGCCGCGATCAACACGGCACTGCGTCTCATAGGGGTCCCCTTCCAGTGTGTCCGAAACTTTCGTGAACCCCCCGATACTTTCGATTCCCGGAGCTTAGGTGAGTCGCTGGTCGAGCGTCAATGCGCGTCGTGGGAGCGATCCCAATCCGAAACTTTCGGCTACACTCCCGATCGTGTCAGCGAAGAGACGGGTGACGATCGCGTTGATCGCGGAAGAGGCCGGGGTGTCGGTGCCCACGGTCTCGAAGGTCATCAACGGCCGGCCGGAAGTCGCCCCGGCCACCAGGCACCGCATCGAACGGCTGCTCCAGCAGCACGGCTACCAGCGCCGCGTCAGCCAGGACGACACTCCAGCCGGGCTGGTCGACCTGGTCTTCGCCGAGATCGAATCCCCGTGGGCGATGGAGATCGTGCGCGGCGCCGAGGCCGCCGCGCACGAGGGCGGCGCGAGCGTGGTCATCTCCGTGCTGCACACGCACGCGGGCCCCGGCCGCGACTGGCTGGAACGGCTGGCCGCGCGCAGGACCGACGGCGTGGTGATCGTCGCCTCCCGGCTGTCGACCGGGGTGCAGGCCCAGCTCCGCGCCCGGTCGCTGCCGTTCGTCGTGGTCGACCCGGAAGGCGAGCCGGCGCCCGGCGTCGTCTCGGTCGGCGCCACCAACTGGAACGGCGGCCTGGCCGCCACCCGGCACCTGCTGGAGCTGGGCCACCGGCGGATCGGCATGATCAGCGGACCCGCCGACATGCTGTGCAGCCAGGCCAGGATCGACGGCTACCGGGCCGCGCTGGAGACCGCAGGGCTGCCGGTCGAGCCCGAGCTGATCAGGCGGGGCACGTTCCTGGTCGACTCCGGGCACGAGCACGGCGACGCGCTGCTCGCGCTCGACCGGCCGCCCACCGCGATCTTCGCGGGCAGCGACCTGACGGCGTTCGGCGTGTTCGAGGCGGCCAGGCGGCGCGGGCTGCGGGTGCCCGACGACCTGAGCGTGGTCGGGTTCGACGATCTGCCGCTGGCCAAGTCCGCCTGGCCGCCGCTGACCACCGTGCGCCAGCCGCTGCAGGAGATGGCCGCGCTGGCCACGCGTACCGTGCTGGCCATGCGGCGCGGCGAGGCGCCCGAGGCCAGGCGGGTGGAGCTGGCCACCGAGCTGGTCGTACGCGAGAGCACGGCCCCGGCCGGGACGGGCCGCCCCGGCCCGTGATCAGTGGGCGGGATCGGTGGGTGCGGTCAGCGGGTGCGGTCAGTGGGCGCGGTCTGCGGGCACGGTCAGCGGGTGCGGTCAGCCGGTGCGGTGGAAGAACGTGCCCCGGGTCTCCTGCTCGCCGGTCAGTCTGCCCAGGCAGCGGTAGTCACGGACGCCGGCCGCGAACTGCGCGCGCGAGGGCGGCATGACCTTGACCGTCCAGGCGTTCGCCGGGTGCCTGCGGGCGGCGGTCGTCCTGGTGGCCAGCAGGACCGTGCGCGAGCACACTCGCCGCACGGTCGGGTGCCGCGCCAGGCCGGGCGTGAGGCGGGAGTTCGCCGGGACGGGCGCGATCGCGAACGTCTCCCAGGCGTGCGGCTCCGCGCAGCTCAGCCGTCCGGCCGCGGCGCTGCCGCCGGTCGCCGCCGGGCGGGCCGCCCAGCACTCGGGCTCCGACAGGCAGGCCGCGCCGCCGCCGCGTATCCGGGCGGCCGGGCAGTTCTCGGTGTGCGTGGCCGGGCGCGCGGGAGTGAGCGTGGGAGCGGGCGTGGGCGCGGGGGTGCGCGTGGGCTGCGCGGCGGCCTTCGTCCGGTCGGTGGGCTCGGCCACACCGGGGCGGACGGTCACGATGACGCTGACCGCGACGGCCAGCGCCACGGCGGCCGCGCCGAGAAGCAGCGTCCTGGGCGTGCCACGCCCAGCCGGTTCCGCCGCCCTCTCCGGTGCCCGCCCTGATGCCCGCCTTGTCGCCCGCTCTGTCGCCCGCTCCATCGCTCCGCCCGTCGCCCGTCCCGCCGCTCGCCCTGTCACCCGCTCTGTCGCTCCACCTGCCGCCCGCTCCGTCGCGCTCTCTGGCGCCCGTCCGGTCGGGTGCGCGGCGGGGACCTCCGAAGGCGCGGACAGCGGGGACTGCGCGGACAGCGGGGACAGCGGCAGGGCGGACAGTGCGTCGCGGAAGGCGGCGGCGCTCGGCGTGCGCCGGCGCGGGTCGGTGGCCAGGGCCTCGCGCAGCACCGCCATGAGCTCGTCGGGCACCCCCGGCACGTCGGGTACGGGCCTGCGGTGCAGCGCCAGGATCATCGCCAGGTTCGGCGCGCCGCCCTCGGGGAAGCGCGGCGGCCGCCCGGTCAGCAGCGTGTACAGCGTGGCCGCCAGGGCGTACACGTCACCGGCCGGGGTCGGCTCGGTCAGCTCGAACGCCTCGGGCGGCGCGTAGGCGGCGCTCGGCGACTCCCGGGTCACCGACGCCGCCTCCGACCCCCAGGAGAGACCGGCCGCCGGGCCCGCGGAGGGCATCGCGGCCAGCCCGAAGTCGGACAGCGCGACCTGGCCGTACCGGTTGATCAGCAGGTTGGCCGGTTTCACGTCCCGGTGCAGCACGCCCTGCGCGTGCGCGGCGGCCAGCGCGTCGGCGACGCGCACCCCGACGTCGCGCACGTCGGGCGGCGACAGCAGGCGCCCCGACAGCGAGCCGCCCGGACACGGTTCGAGCACCAGGTACGGCCGCCCGTCAGGCAGCACGCCCGCGTCGTAGACGGGCACCACGTGCGGATGCCCGGTCAGCGCCCCGGCCGCCGTCACCTCGCGCAGGAACCGGCGTCTGTCGTGGTCGGACAGCAGCAGCCGGTTGTCCACCTTGAGCGCCACCTCGCGGCCGACGGCGGACTGCAGGGCGAGGTAGACCACACCGAAACCGCCCCGCCCGAGAACGCCCTTGATCTCGTAGCCGGGCACCGATAATCCGGACACTCGCGGAAGCGTACCGGTAGACCGGGCGATTCAGGTGGATCACGGCATTCGTTCGGATTGTCGGTGTTTCGTGTTTCCATGGCCGGATGGCCCCTCCTGCCCGCCTGTCGCCCGAGCGCTACCTCGACCACCTCGCCCGCGAGGCCGTCAGGCTGCGGGAGATCGGCGGCCGCGACCTCGACGCGCCGGTGCCCACCTGCCCCGAGTGGCGCGCGGGCGACCTGCTGCGGCACGTGGCGCTCGTCTACCAGCACAAGGTCGAGACGATCCGCGGCGGCGCCTGGCCGGAGCAGTGGCCGCCGGAGCAGGGGAGCGAAGGTCCGGTCGCGCACCTGGAGCGGTCGCTGGCGGACCTGACGGCCGAACTGTCCGCCCGCGCACCGGACGAGACCGCCGTGACCTGGTACGACCCGGACCAGACGATCGGCTTCTGGGCCCGCAGGATGGCCCTGGAGACGGTCGTCCACCGGGTGGACGCCGAGCTGGCCCAGCGCGTGCCGATCGCGCCGATCCCGGACGACCTGGCCATCGACGGCATCGACGAGGTGCTGGTGACGATGCTCGCCTTCTACACCGGCAAGTGGCCGGAGGACTTCGGGGACCGGCTCACCCGCGACCCGCGAGCCGTCGCGATTGAGGCGGGGCCCGGCCGCTGGACGGTGCGCCCGGCGAAGACCGGCGTCGAGGTCATCGCCGACGGGCCGGCGGCCGCCTCGGTCGCGGGCCGGCCCCAGGACGTGCTGCTGTGGTCGTGGCGGCGCGCGTCCGGCGACGCGCTGACGTTCGGCGGCGACCGCGCCCCCGCCGACCTGCTGCGCGAGCTGCTGGGCGAGGTGACCACGTAGCCGACGGGTAAGGTCGGTTGGCGTGACGACGGACGTGGCGGAGTTGACGGCCCGGATGCGGGAGTTCGCGCGGGCCAGAGACTGGGAGCAGTTCCACACCCCGAAGAACCTGGCCATGGCGCTGGCCGGCGAGGTCGGCGAGCTGGTGGCGGAGTTCCAGTGGCTGACCGCCGACGAGTCGCGCCGGCCCGCGCCCGACGAGCTGGCCAGGATCCGCGGCGAGCTGGCCGACGTGACCCTCTACCTGGTACGCCTGGCCGACGTGCTCGGCGTCGACCTGGTCGAGGCGGCCCACGACAAGCTGGACGAGAACGAGCAGCGCTACGCCGCCGACCGCTACCGCGGCTCGGCCAGGAAGGCCCCGCACCAGACCTGAGGGCCTGAGGGCCCCGCACCAGACCTGAGGGCCTGAGGGCCCCGCACCAGACCTGAGGGCCCCGTACGGGATCCGACCGCGAACGATCCCCGGGCACATAAGGTGACGGGCATGCGTTTTGGGGTGCTTGGTCCGCTGGCCGTCTGGACCGACGCGGGGGAGCCGGTCGCGATCCCCGGGCTGAAGGTGCGGGCGCTGCTCGCCGACCTGCTCGTGCACGACGGACACCCGGTCTCCGTCGACCGGCTGATCGACGACCTGTGGGGCGAGCAGCCGCCGGCCAACCCGCCGGGCGCGCTGCAGGTGCGCGTCTCCCAGCTCCGCAAGGCGCTGGAGGACGCCGAGCCGGGCGGCAAGAACCTCGTCGTCTCCCGCGCCCCCGGCTACCTGCTGCGGCCCGACCCGGGCACGCTCGACGCCGCCCGCTTCGCCGACCTGCTCGCGCGGGCCGAGTCCGCGGGGAGCCCGCGGGCCAGGGCCGGGCTGCTGGCCGACGCGCTGGCGCTGTGGCGCGGGCCGGCCTTCGCGGACTTCGCCGACGAGGAGTACACCAGGTCGGCGATCGTCCGGCTGGGCGAGCAGCGGCTGTCGGCGCTGGAGCAGCACGCCGAGGCCCGGCTGGAGCTGGGTGAGCACGGCCTGCTCGCGGGGGAGCTGGGCGAGCTGGTGGCCGCGCACCCGCTCAGGGAACGGCTGCGCGCGGTGCACATGCGGGCCCTGTACCGGTCCGGACGCCAGAGCGAGGCCCTGGCCAGCTACGCCGAGCTGCGCGAGCGCCTGGCCGACGAGCTCGGCCTCGACCCCGGGCCCGACCTGGTCGCGCTGCACCAGGCGATACTCGGCCAGGACCCGGCGCTGAGCGTCCCGGCCGAGCGGCCCGTCACGAACCTGCCCGCCGCCGTCAGCAGGCTCATCGGCCGCGACGGCGCGGTGGCCGAGCTCGGCGCGTTGCTCCAGGAGGAGCGGCTGGTCACGCTCACCGGCCCGGGCGGGGTCGGCAAGACCAGGCTGGCGCTGGAGACCGCGTCCCGGCTGGTCGAGGCGTTCGAGGACGGCGCGTGGCTGGTCGAGCTGGCCCCTACGGAGGGGTCGCCGGCCGAGGCCGTGATGGCCGCGCTGGACATCAAGGAGGACGGCGCGCCCGCCGCCCCCGAGGACCGGCTGGCCGCGGCGCTGCGGTCCAGGCGGCTGCTGCTCGTGCTGGACAACTGCGAGCATCTGGTCGAGCCGGTCGCCGAGCTGACCGAGCTGCTGCTGCGGGCCGCGCCCGGACTGCGCGTCCTGGCCACCAGCAGGGAACCGCTCGCCGTGGCCGGCGAGGTGGCCTGGCAGGTGCCGCCGCTCGACGTGCCCACGACCCACGACCCGGCGCTCATGGCCAGGTCGGACGCGGTCCGGCTGTTCGTGACCAGGGCCGCGGCGGCCGCTCGCGGCTTCGCGCTCGACGCGGGCAACGCGCAGGCCGTCGCGCAGATCTGCCGCCGCCTGGACGGGCTGCCGCTCGCGCTGGAGCTGGCCGCCACGCGGGTGCGGGCGCTCGGTGTCCAGGGCGTGGCCGACCGGCTCGACGACCGGTTCAAGCTGCTGGCAACCGGCCGGCGCGGCGCCCCGGCCCGCCAGCAGACGCTGCTCGCGGTGATCGACTGGAGCTGGGAGCTGCTGTCCGAGGACGAACGGCGGGTGCTGCGCAGGCTGGCCGTGCACCGCGACGGCTGCACGCTGGAGTCGGCGGAATCCGTCTGCGGCGACGCCGATCTCGACGTGCTCGACCTGCTGGCCAGGCTGGTCGACCGCTCGCTGGTGACCGTGACAGAAGGCCCGTCCGGGGTGCGGTACCGGCTGCTCGAATCGGTGTCGGAGTACTGCCTGGCGCGGCTGGCCGAGGCCGGCGAGCTGGACGGCGTCCGCGAGGCGCACCTGCGCCACTACCTGGACCTGGCCCGGCGGGCGGAGCCCGAGCTGTACGGCGGCGGGCAGCGGGAGTGGCTGCCGCGCCTGGACGCCGAGTCCGCCAACCTGCGTGCGGCGCTCGGCGCGGCGGCCGGCCGGCCGGAGTCGCTGACGCTGGTGAACGCGCTGGCCTGGTACTGGTTCCTGCGCGGCAGGCCGGCCGAGGCCATGCGGGAGCTGGAGTCCGCGCTGCGCTCCGGCCCTCAGGACGGGCCGGAACACGCCAGGGCTGCGGCCTGGCACGCCGGGTTCGCCCTGATGCGTGGCGAGCGGGCCGACTGGCGGCCGGTGCTCGACGCCGTCGCCGACCCCGGCGAGCGGGCCAGGGCCGAGTTGTTCGCCGCCAGGTTCGTGCCCGACCTGCCGACGAGCCAGGAACTGGTGAACCGGGCGCTGGCCACGTTCCGCGCGACCGGCGACCGGTGGGGGATCGCGGCCGCGCTGAGCAGGCGGGCGATGGAGGCGTTCACCCGCAGGGACATCGAGGCGCTGGAACGCGACGGCGGCGAGAGCGCCCGGCTGTTCGAGTCGCTCGGCGACCAGTGGGGACGGCTGCAGGCCACCGAATGGCTGGCCGGGCTGGCCGAGATGACCGGCGACGCCGAGGGCGCGGCGCGGCTGTTCGGCGAGGGGTTGCGCCTGGCCGAGGACCTGGGGCTGTGGTCCACCGTGGCCACCCGCACCGCCTGGCTCGGCTGGACCGCGATGAACACCGGCGACTACGAGCGGGCCATGGAGTTCTGCGAGCGGGCCAGGACGCTGGCGGTCGGGCAGGGATACCGGGAGGGCGAGGCCATGGCCGAGATGGGCCTGGCCTTCTCCGCCCGCCGGGCCGGCCGGCTCGAACTGGCAGAGACGCACCTGCTGCGGCTGCTCGAAGGCGTGCCCAGGAACGCGGACGTCGAGCCCGCGCTGCACCTGCCGAGCACGCTGGTCGAGCTCGGCCACCTCACTGAGCTGCGCGGCGATCCGGCCGCGGCCCGGGAACTGCACGTGGAGGCGCTGGCCGCGGCCCAGCGCGTCGGCGACCCGAGCACGGCCGCGTTCGCCGTCGAGGGGATCGCCTCGGCCTCGGCCGCGATGGGGGAGGCCGCGATGGGAGAGGCGGCAAAGGGGGAAGCTGCGGTGGGGGAAGCCGCGAGGAGGGAGGCGGAGCGGGCGGCGCGGCTGCTCGGGCTGGCGTTCGCGGCGCGCGAGCGGGTGCAGGTGCCGGCGGGCGTGTCGGAACAGGCCGACATCGACCGCGCCGCCGCCAGGGCCCGCGCGACGCTGGGCGAGGCGGCGTTCGCGGCCGCGTACGAGGACGGCGCCGCCAGGAAGCTGGACGACGCCGCCGACCTCATCTGACTCACGCCGGACGCGCGACGGGCCCGCCGACCGGGCGCACGGCCGGCTCGTCGGCGGGGTGCCCGGCCAGGTGCCCGGCCAGGTGCCCGGCCAGGTGCCCGGCCAGGTGCTCCGACAGGCGGTCGAAGAACTCGATCCAGCCCGCCCTGGCCTGCTCGGCGTGCTCCTGGTCGGTGTTCACCCCGAACTGGTGGAACCGCATCGTGGTCCGGCCCTCGCTCTCGTCCAGCTCCAGCGTCACCACCGAGGCCGGGCCGTCGCCCGGCGCGTCGGGGTCGCCGGTGGTGAAGACCAGCCGCCCGGGCGCGGCGACCTCGCGGTAGGTCCCGCGCAGCGTCACCTCGAAGCCCTCGTCGCCGGTCAGGGTCGCCTGCCAGGCGCCGCCGGGCCGGACGTCCAGGCGGATCCGGCCGATCGGCGTGGCCAGCGTGCGCGGGCCGAACCAGCGGGAGAAGTGCTCGGGCTCGGTCCAGGCGGCGTACACCAGGGCGCGGGGGGCGTCGAAGGTGCGGATGATCTCGTACTCGGCGGTGGGGGCCATCGGCTCGTCCTTTGCGTTCAGCTCGGTGGTGATGGCTCTACGGTGCCGGGGGGCGCTTCAGCTGTTCTTCTCATGCGCTTACGGCGGCGGCGCGGCGGACCGTACGAATCGGGCGTACCGATAGCAGGACCAGGCAGCCGGCCACCGCGACCAGGGCTGAGAACCCGAGCACCTCCTGCTTGCCCGCCAGTTCGGCCATCGGCCCGGCCAGCACCTGGCCGATCGGCACCGACATGGTGGAGCCGCCGATCTCGTACGCGCTGACCCGGTTGAGCGCGTCGGCCGGCACCAGGGTCTGCACGCTGGTCGCCCACATGACCGACCAGAACGCCCACCCGGCGCCGCCGAGCACGTGCGCGGCCATGATGACGGGCAGCGGCACGTCCAGCGCGAAGCTCAGCGGCTCCAGCGCGAACAGCAGCATGCCCACGCCGCCCGCGGCCAGCGGCCTGGACGGCCTGACCCGCAGCGCGACCAGCCCGCCGAGTATCGTGCCCGCGCCGCTCGCCGACAGGACCAGCCCGTACGCCGCCGGTCCGAACGCACTGGTCACGACCGCCGATCCGAGCGGGATCAGCGGCCCGAACAGGGTGATCCCGAAGATCACCCAGATCAGGATGACGCTCCACATCCAGGTGCGGGCGCGGAACTCCCGCCAGCCCTCGCGCAGCCGCACCAACACCGGCTCCTCGCCGGACGCGGGCACGCGCACCCGCATGAGCAGCAGGCACAGCGCGCTGATTCCGAAGCCGGCCGAGTCCACCGCGAACACCACGCCCGCCCCGGCGAACCCGATCAGCGCGCCGGACAGCCCGGGCCCGAGCAACTGCATGATCGCCTCGGACACCCGGAGCGTGGCGTTGGCCCGCTGCACGTCGGCAGACACGCGCGGGATCGTGCCCGCCACGCCCGGGACGTACATGGCGGCCGCCGCGCCCGCGATCGCCGACAGCACCAGGACCTGCCAGAGCGCCGGCCGTCCCGAGGCGAACAGCAGCCCCACGCCGGCCTGGGTGAGCATCCTGATGACGTCCGCGCCGACCATCATCCTGCGCGGCGTGAAACGGTCCATGAGCACGCCGCCGAACAGGATGAGCGCCGCCATCGGCGCCATCCACGCGGCCAGCGCCAGGCCCACCTCGGTCTCGGTGTAACCGGCGCCGAGCATGCCGAGCGCGGTCGCCACCGGGATCATCGCCCCGCCCAGCATGGAGACGGTGCGTGCGGTGAAGAACAGGACGAAGTCGCGCGACCACATGGGTGGCCATCATGCCGTAATAAGGAAAGCTTCTTTTCAGTTGGGCCTGGCGACCAGCGCGTATCGCGGCCGCTGCGGGTGGTACGAGCCGCCGGTGACCGTGAACCCGGCCTCCTCCAGCCGGGCTTCGAGCTGGGCCGGGGTGAACGGCTGGAAGTCGATCGGGTGGCGGCGGTGCGTCACGGCGCCGTCCGGGTGCTCCAGCAGAAACAGCACCTCGGCCTGGCACGGCTCGGGGAAGGCGGCGGGGATCGTCCAGACGTAGACGCACCACGAGCGGATGCCGTCGCGCCGCCTGACCTCGTCGGCGACCACGACGCGCGGGCGCTCGCGGTAGAGCAGCTCCCAGTTGCGCGAGTCGACGACCAGCGTGCCCGTGGGCGACAGCACGCCGCGCATGCCGCGCAGCGCGCGCACCATGGCCTCGTGTGAGCCTGCGTGGCCCAGCGAGTTGCCCAGGCAGAGCACCAGCTCGTACTCCCTGGTCAGGGTGGCGGGCAGGTCCTGCCACAGGCACCTGACGAACTCCACGTCCGGCGCGTGCGTGCGCAGCCGCCGCGCGGCCTCGGCGACCATCTCCGGGCTGCCGTCCGACGCGGTGACGCGGAAGCCGCGGTGGGCGAGCGCCATCGCGTCGGTGCCGATGCCGCACGCGCAGTCCAGGACGGCCGCGCCCGGCTTCACCTCACGGGCCACGGCTTCGACGAGGTCGGCGCTGCCGGGTGAGGTGCCGCCGAGGATGCCCGGATATTTCACGATCGGATCGGGGAACAGCCAGTGATAGTCGCTGGCCAAATCGCGGTAATAGTCCGGCATCGGCTGAGCGTCGCACGCGAGCCATCCGAGGTCCATCCCCCCAGAAGGAGAGCGCATGTTGCCCTGGTCCGCCGAACTGGCAGGTCGTCTCGACCACCACGTCGTCGACAGCACGCTGCTGCGCGGGAACCCGCTGGGCGACCCGCACGAACGTCCGTTGATGGTGTACGTGCCACCGGGGTACGAGGATTCGGCGGCCGGGCGGATTTATCCCACTATCTACGTTCTTCAGGGGTATACCGGGCATATCGGGATGTGGTGGAATCGGGCGCCGTTCCGCCAGCCGTTCCCCGAGCTGGCCGACGCCCTGTTCGCCCAGGGTGACGTGCCGCCCGCGATCGTCGTCTTCGTCGACGCCTGGACCTCGCTCGGCGGCAGCCAGTTCCTCGACTCGCCGGCGACCGGGCGCTACCACTCGTACCTGCGCGACGAGATCGTGCCCTGGGTGGACGCCCGCTACCGCACCGTCGCCGACCGCGACCACCGCGCCGTCACCGGCAAGTCCAGCGGCGGCTACGGCGCGATGGTCACCGCCATGCTGGCGCCGGACGTGTTCGGCGCGCTGGCCACGCACGCCGGCGACGCGTTGTTCGAGGTCAGCGCCCGCCCCGCC
Organism: Nonomuraea antri; assembly: GCF_013283785.1. Taxonomy (GTDB): domain Bacteria; phylum Actinomycetota; class Actinomycetes; order Streptosporangiales; family Streptosporangiaceae; genus Nonomuraea; species Nonomuraea antri. The sequence continues at coordinate 12,389 of NZ_JABCPZ010000095.1, read as the reverse complement.
TTCCCGTCGCTGGCCAGGCGGCTGCGCGACATGTACGAAGGCTCGTACGAGAAGTTCCTGACCGATTTCCGCGGCCGCCTGGCCGGAACCAGGGACGGCGACCTCGAACTCCTGGAGATGTACGCCTACGCGGCCGCCTACTCCGCCGACGAGGACGGGACGGTGCGCCTGCCGTTCGACGCCACCGGCGTGGCGGTGCCCGAGGTGTGGGCCCGATGGCTGGCCAAGGACCCGGTCGTCATGGCCGGTCAGCCCCTGTACGCCGAGGCGCTGCGGTCGATGCGGGCCATCTGGGTGGACTCCGGCGACCGCGACGAGTACTTCCTGGACTTCGGCGCGACGGCCTTCCGCGACGCGGTGCGCGCGGCCGGGGGTGTCCGACGACCGGGTGCGGTTCGAGCTCTTCCCCGCCGGGCACGCGGCGATCGAGTACCGCTACCCGCTCGCGCTGGCCTGGCTCTGCGAACGCCTGGCCGAACCCGTCAAGGACTGACCGGCCGGACGAACCGGTCAAGGACCGATCGGGGGGCGGCGCAGGCCGTCCAGGAGGCGGGTCAGTGCGGCCGTGCTGTCGGCCAGGTCGCGGGGGTCCTGTGACGCGGCCAGCCACAGGACCGCCTCGTTCATCGCCCCCGACAGCAGGCGGGCCAGCGGTTCGACCGGTTGCGCGGCGATCGTGCCGTCGCCGACCAGCGTGGTGAGCGCGTCGGTGAGGTGGCGGGCCGAGGCGGCCTCGTCCATGGCCCGCCACTCGTTCCAGCCCAGCACCGCGGGCCCGTCGATCAGCATGATCTGCCGCACCTCCGGGTCGGCGCCCGCCGCCAGGAACGCCCGGCACCCGGCGAGCAGTTGCTCCCACGGATCGGCGTGCGCGTCGGCCGCCGCCGCGATGCGCTCGCCGACCTCCTGCTGCACCTGCTGGAGCACCGCGCGGAACAGCGCGGCCTTGCCGTCGAAGTGGTGGTAGAGCGCGCCCTTGGTGACCCCGGCCGACCGGACGATCTCCGCCAGGCCGACCGCCGCGTACCCCCTGGCCGCGAACAGGCTCCTGGACTCGGCGAGGAGCGTGCGCAGCGTCTGCTCGCGCTGCCTGCCCCGGACTCCGGGCTCCGTCATGCTGGTGCCTCACCTCGTTGACATACCGACGGTACGTCTCCTACGTTAGTGCAACATACCGCCGGTATGTGAAACCCGATAAAGGAGTACAAAGGTGACGTTGACCAGCTTCTATCCGGTGATCTGCACCAGCCGCCTGGCCGAGTCGCGCGACTTCTACACCCGCCTGTTCGGCTTCGAGGTGACGTTCGAGGCCGACTGGTACGTGAGCCTGCGCCGCCCGGGCCCGCCGGCCTATGAGCTGGCGCTGCTCGACCACACCCACCCGACGCTGCCCGAGCCCTACCGGGTCCCGGTGCGTGGCCTGCTGCTCAACTTCGAGGTGACCGACGTCGACGCCGAGTGGCAGCGACTCGTGCTCAGGGAGGGGCTGAAGCCGGAGCTGGAACTGCGTAGCGAGGAGTTCGGGCAGCGGCACTTCATCGTCGCCGACCCCGACGGGGTGCTCATCGACGTCATCACGCCGATCGAGCCGGGCGAGGCGTATGCCGAGCAGTACGTCAACCCGGCATAGCGGCTCATATCATTTCCCCCGGACGCAGGTCAGAACCGGGCGCGGGTGCGCTGAGGAGTGAGACATGCCGCTGCTCTGGGACGACGTCATCGAACGGCACGCCGAAGACCTCGAGTCGCTGACCGAGGCCGAGCTGCGCGGGCTCGCCCTGGACATCGTGCAGGCCACGCTGCCGCTGTTCGAGCCCCCGTTCCCGGAGTACTTCCCGGCCGACCGGGCCGAGCTGGTCAGGTCGGCCGTGCGGGAGGTGCGCGACCTGCCGCCGGGCGGCCGGCCGGCTGCGTCCTTCGTCGAGGACTGGCACGAGCGGTTCGACACGCTGCCGCACACGCCGATCAGGCCGGGGGCCGGGCCGTTCACGATGGCCGCGTTGCGCCTGGTCGACGCCGCGGCCGAGGGCATGTCCGCGGACGAGGCGCTGGAGATCGCCTCCGCCTGCTACGAATCCATCCTCGTCTCCCGGCTCACCGGGCGGGTCACCAGGGAGAAGGAGGAGGGCGACGCGCGCTGCCGCGAGGCCGTCCGCGTCCAGGAGGAGATCATCGGCCGGTACCTGAACCGGTGACCGTCACCGCACGCGGCCGGGGAGGTTAGGCTGCCCCGGTGGACAAAGCGGAATTGAAGGAACGCGTACGCGAGCTGCGCGCCCAGGGCCTGTCGCCCAAGCAGATCGCCCGCGAGCTCAAGGTGGCGCCCTCCGTGGTCGCGCCGCTGGTGCGGGCCGTCGCCGCCGAGGGCGGCACGAATGAGGGCGAGTCCGAGCTGGTCGGCTGCTGGATGAACGTCGGCTGGAGCGTCGGCCTGGGCGTCGACCCGGCCCGCGGCTGGGCCGACGAGGCCCCCGACGCCGAGACCGGCGGGCTGGTGAGCGTGCTCGTGGCACGCAAGCACGGCTGGGACAAGGTGAAGGTCACCGGCTACCTGGCCGACGTCTACTGCCTCGGGGTCAAGAACACCGTCGGGCCGGACGTGCTCAACGAGCGTGAGCTGCGCAGGTTCCGCGAATTCGTCTTCGGCGAGTACCAGGGCTGGCAGGAGGTCCCGCTGGAGCTGGCCCAGCACCTGGTGCTCGGCTCGGTCGAGTACGCCAAGGGGCTCGGCTTCGAGCCGCGCGAGGAGTTCTGGCCGGTGGCCGAGCAACTCGGCACGTGGCAGGGCCCGTCGGCCATCACGTTCGGGCGCGACGGCAAGCCGTTCTTCGTCCAGGGCCCGGACGACGAGGGCATCAAGGTCGTCAGGATCCTGCAGCGCACGCTCAGCGACGACCAGTTCGACTACGTGCTCACAGACCCGTCACCCGCATCGTGAGGTTGAGGCGGCCGGAGGCGAGCCCGGTGGCCGGATCTCCGGTGCCCGGGCGCACCTTCGGCACGCCGTGATAGGCGAAGCGCGACGGGCCGCCGAACACGAACAGGTCGCCTGAGGCCAGCTCCACGTCCTGGTACGGCCGGCCGCGCGTCTCGGTGTTGCCGAAGCGGAACAGGCACGTGTCGCCGACGCTGAGCGACACGACCGGGGCGTCGGACTTCTCGTCCTTGTCCTGGTGCATGCCCATCTTGGCCTGGCCGTCGTAGAAGTTGATCAGAGCGGTGTCGGGGCGGTAGCCGTCGGCGGGACGGCCGTAGGCGTGGGCGAGCGCGCGCCGGCCCAGGTCGCCGAGCCACTCGGGGAACTCGGCCACCCGGCGTCCGTTCACGTCGTGCGCGACGCGCGTGTACCGGTACGGCTGCCAGTGCCAGCCCAGGCAGACCGTGCGCACCGACATGACGCCGCCACGCGGCAGGACGGTGTGCCTGATCGGCACCGGGCCGGTGGCCCAGGCGCGGCAGGCGGTCACCAGGTGGCGCTGCTCGTCGAGAGTGAGCCAGCCGGGCACGTGCACGGCGCCCGGCGCGATCTCCCGCATCGGCAGCGGGATCACCGGCTCACCTCGCGGTGGACGAGATTCCTGCCGAGCCGCCAGCCGTCGCCGTTCCCGTCGATCCCGCGCATGCCCTCCAGTGTCCCAGGCGCGGCCAGGGCGACCGCGCCGGCGGTGTCGGCGAAGCCGAAGGTGCGTTCCGGGTCCCAGCCAGTGCTGCGGCGCAGCCGTTCGCTCATCCCGGCCCAGCCCGGCGGCGCGCCCGCGACCACCCAGGCGTCCGGCGGGCCCGCCGCGAACCGCCTGGCCTGACGCAGCCACGACGCCGCCCGCTCGGGCCAGTCGACCACCGCGAGCACCGGTCCGTCCCAGGCGTCGGTGAACGCCCGGGCCAGGCCCTCCGCGTCCCTGCCGTGCCCGACCACCACGGACTCCACCCGGGGCCGCGCCTCACGCAGCAGCCGCAGCATCCCGTCGAGCTCGGCCGCCCAGGCGTGCTCAGGCGGCATCGTGGAACACCAGCCCGAGCGTGTGACGCAGGCCCGAGCGCACCGTGCTGACCCCGTGCCGCACCGGCGCGGCCGACCAGCCGCGCGCCGAACGCACCGGACGGTCGCGGGTGGTGAAGATCAGCCCGTGCCCCTGCGGCAGCAGGGTCACCGTCCCCCGGGACTGCGCCCTCGGCCGCTGCTCGACCAGCAGGAACTCGCCTCCCGTGTAGTCGTCGCCCGGCCGGTCGAGCCCGATCACGACCTGCAGCGGGAACACCAGATCGCCGTACAGGTCCCGGTGCAGCGCGTTCCAGTCGTCCTGGCGGTAACGCAGCAGGATGGGCGTCGGCCTGGTCTGCCCGGCCCGGTGACACAGGTCCAGCCACTCGTCGAAGTCGTCCGGCCAGGGCGCGGGCCGGCCCAGCCGGGCCGCCCAGTCGCGGGCGATCGGCAGCAGGTGCGGGTAGAAGGCCGCGCGCAGCCGTCCGACCTGCTCGGGGAACGGGTGGCCGAAGTACCGGTACTGCCCGGACCCGAACCGGTGACGCGCCATGTCGACGGTCGAGCGGAACCTGGTCACGTCGTCGTACAGGGCGGAGATCTCGGTGCACTCGGCGGGGCCGAGCAGGCGCGGGGTCAGCGCGCAGCCGTGGGCGTCGAGCTCGCCGGTCAGCCGCGGCCAGTCGGCGCCGGCGACCCGCTCCGGGTCGGTGATGGTCATGACACGCTCCAGAGCCGCGGCTGCAGTGCGCCTTCCAGGGTGAGCAGTTCGTGCTTGCGCTCCAGGCCGCCCGCGTAGCCGGTCAGCGAGCCGTCCGCGCCGATGACACGGTGGCAGGGCCGCACGATGAGCAGCGGGTTCGCACCGATGGCGGCGCCGACCGCGCGGATGCGGTCGCGCGGCGCGCCGATCCGCGCGGTGAGCTCGCCGTACGTCGTGGTCGTCCCGTACGGCAGCGCCGCCACGGCCGCCCACACCCGCTCCTGGAACTCGCTGCCACGCGAGACCAGGTCGAGGTCGAACGTGGTGCGCTCGCCCGCGAAGTATTCGGCGAGCTGCCGCCTGGCTTCGGCGTACGCGGACCGGTCGAGCCGCCACCCGGCCGCCGCGGCGCCGAACGTCACGCGGGCCAGTGTCGTACCGTCGCCGACCAGCAGGATCTCGCCCAGCGGGCTGTCGATCGGAGTGTAGATGTCCATATCTGTAGAACACCGCCGAGCCGCGAAAGGTCGGCGGTTTTCGGACATCGTGGCCGCGAGTCAAGTGGACGATCGGGCACGAGGGGCGTACGCTCGCCGCAATTTGGACAGAGGAGTGAATATGGCCGAGTCGCGCGAGCGCACCTTCACCGGCACGCGAGAGAGCCTCGTCGCCCGTGAGTGGCCCAACGACCAGCCGCGATACGTGGTCGTCCTGATCCACGGCTACGGCGAGCACATCGGCCGCTACGAGTACGTGGCGGACCGGCTGGTGCGTCACGGCGCCGCCGTGTACGGCCTCGACCACATGGGTCATGGCAAGTCGGGCGGTGACCGGGTGCTCATCGAGGACTTCGAGGACGTGGTCACCGACGTCCACGCCGTTGAGGAGCACGCCAGGGCCGAGCACCCGGGCGTCCCCGTGGTGGTGATCGGCCACTCGATGGGCGGCATGATCGCCAGTCGCTACGCCCAGCGGTACGGCGCCGGGCTGGCCGCGCTGGTGCTGTCCGGGCCGGTGATCGGCGAGTGGGCGGTGGTGCCCACGCTGCTGGCGCTCGACGAGCTGCCCGACGTCCCGATCGACCCGGCCACGCTGTCGCGCGACCTGTCGGTGGGCGCCGAGTACGCCGCCGACCCGCTGGTCTGGCACGGGCCGTTCAAGCGGGCCACGCTGGAGGCGTTCTCGACCACGCTGGCCGCCATCACCAAGGGCGGCTCGCTGGGCGCGCTGCCCACCCTCTGGGTGCACGGGGACGACGACCAGCTCGTCCCGCTGGCCGGGAGCCGCGGCGGCGTGACGGCGATCCAGGGCGGCGAGTTCACCGAGCGCATCTATCCGGAGGCCAGGCACGAGGTCTTCAACGAGACGAACAAGGACGAGGTGCTGGACGACGTGACGTCCTTCGTGGACCGCGTACTCGCCTGATCACGCGCGTACCCCCGCCGTCTCCGGCGGCGGGGGTCGTCAGCGGACGGACAGCCACACCTGTCCCGACCCGCGCGTCCGGCTGAGCCGGATCTCCCAGCACCCGGGCTTGGGGAAGACGAATCCGGTGCCCCACTCCTGACCCGGCCGTTGCCAGGTCGACCCGCCGTGCGCCTCGGGACCCCAGACGAGCTGGGCCGGCGTCCCGTCGCCCAGGGCGGCGGACACCTTGAGCGGCCCGTCGCCGGTCATCCGCCACACGATCTTGACCTCTTCGCCGCGCGGCAACGGCGGCGGTCCGGTGAAGAGCAGGCCCCACAGCTCGGCGTCCCGGGCGGTGCCTTCGACCTCGGGAAAGCCGTCGGACTGCGTCACCAGTCCGGCGTCACACCGCTCTCGTTCCCGTGGCGGGCCGCCCGCCGAGCAGCCGGCCATTGCTATCACCAGCGCCACTGCGATCCTGAGCACTCTCACGCCCTTGCTACTCCGCGGCGGGCCGTCAGGTTCCAGCGCCCCGGGATTGTCGGTGGCGGCTGGCACAGTGGGGCCTCATGGGCCGGCCGCTGAAAGAAATGATCGACACCGACTCCGTCACCGTGCTCGCCGACGGCCTGACCGCCGCCTGGCCGGCGTTCCCGCGCGCCCGCTTCATCGCGCGGGCCGTGGCCGGCCTCGGCGGGCTGGAGCTCAAAGATCGGGTGAAACACGTGGCCGCGGCCATGCGCGAGGCCATGCCGCTGCCCTATCCCCGTGCCGCCGAGATCGTCCGGGAGAGCGCCGCGCACGTCACGCTCGACATGTGGAGCGGCTGGCCGGCCACCGAACACACCGCCGCGCATGGGCTCGGCCACCTCGACACCGCGATGGCCACCCTGGCGGTGCTCACCCCGTACGCGACGGGGGAGTTCGCCGTCCGGCCCTACCTGGAGCGGCACCGCGACGACGCGCTCAAGATCATGCTGGCCTGGGCCGAGTCTCCCGACGAGCACCTGAGACGGCTGGCCTCGGAAGGCTCCCGCCCCCGGCTGCCGTGGGCCACGCGGGTGGACTGGCTGATGACCCCGGGCCCCACGCTGCCGCTGCTCGACCGGCTGCGCGACGACCCGAGCGAATACGTCCGCCGCTCGGTCGCCAACCACGTCAACGACCTGGCCAAAGACCACCCGCAGGTGGCCGTCGAGCTGCTGGCCCGCTGGCGCGCCGACGGCGGCTCGCACGTGGAGAAGGTGCTCGCACACGCCGTGCGCGGGCTGCTGCGTGCCGGGCACCCCGAGGCGCTGGCGCTGGTCGGCGCCACGCACGGCAGCGGCGCGGTCGACGCGCTGACCCTGGAGAGCGACACGGTGGCCGTCGGCGGCAAGCTGACCTTCGACGTCACCGTGCGGGCCGGGTCGGCCGGGCCGGTGCTGCTGAAATACGCGGTCAGGCGGCCGGGCTCGCGCCGGGTGTTCCATCTGGGGCGGCGCGAGGCGGCCGGCTCTGGCGCCACGTTCACGGTGCGCAAGAGCCACTCCTTCCGCCCGGTCACCACCAGGCACGAGCCGCCGGGGCCGCGCGAGCTCGACGTCATCGTCAACGGGAGGGTGGCCGCGAGCATCGCCTTCACCCTCACCCCAGGCTGACGAACGCTCATCCGCCGTGGAGCACCGGCAGCGACACCGACGAAGGGCGTACCGCGTCGTGGAAGACCTCGAACCGGGTCGGCCTGGTCCACACCGCCGTGGCCACCGGCTCGCCGGTGCCGTGGTTGCGGGCGAAGCGCGGGAACGACCCGCCGGCCACCTGCACCCGCAGCCGGTGCCCGCGCCTGAACCGGTACCCGGTCGGATGCAGCTCGACCTGCGCCCTGACCACGCCGGTCTCCCCGGCAGGCAGCCGGACGATCCCGTCGGTCACGTTCCGCGACACGCCCGAAGGGTCGACGTCGCAGAGCCGGACGAACAGGTCGGCGTACCCGGTGTCCGTCCGCACGTGCACGCCGGCCGAGACGGGCCCGACCAGGTCGAGGTCGCCCTCCAGCGGGGTGGCGGTGTAGACCAGCACGTCGTCGCGGCGCTCCACCTCGCGGTTGTCGCGCTGCCGCGCCCCGCTCAGCGCCAGCAGCGGCCCGCCGCACGACGGGGTCGGGCGCGCGGGATCGTAGGTGAACGTACGCGAGCCGCCGGAGCCCGCCGACCTCGCCGGCTCCCAGCCGAGCCCGCCGCCGGGCAGCAGGTGCAGCGGCGTGGGCGTCGACGGATCCGGCGGCCACCGGTCGAAGTCCAGCCACCGGTTGGCCCGCTGCAGATACAACCGCACCGGCGACCGGTGCAACTGGGCGGTGTCGCCGAGCAGGTGCGCCGACAGCCACGACACCTGGTCGGCGACGGACGTCCGCAACGAGCCCGGATCATGACCCCACGGCCCGATGGTGATCCTGGCCCGCCGCCCGGCCTCCTGCTGTGCGCCGAAGTCGCGCAGCTGGGCGGGCAGGAACAGGTCCCACCAGCCGGTGACCATGCTGGTCGGCGTGGTCATCTTGGCCGCGGCGGCGCTGTGGTCGGTCAGCGTCCAGAACGGGTCGCCGGGCTCGGCGTGCAGGGCGACCTCGCGCAGGAACGGCACCTCCTTGCCGATCGCGGCCACGTCCGAGGCGCCGAGCGGCACGTGCGCCATGGCGCGCCGCACCCGCCGCTCCTGGCGCGGGTTCGGCAGCAGCCCGCCGAGCGGCGCCTGCTCCTGCGTGCCGATCAGCGCCGACCAGGTCAGCGTGTTGTGCAGGGAGACCGCGCCGCCCGGGTAGAAGGCGCTGACGAACTCGCTGGCCGTCACCGCCAGGCACATCGCCTCCAGCGGCGGATCGAGGTACGGCCCGACCGCCCACTGCGTGAACCCCACGTAGCTGCCGCCGGTCATGGCCAGCCGGCCGTCGCACCACGACTGCCCCCGCAGCCACTCGGCGGTGGCCAGGCCGTCGTCCTTCTCCTGGTGGAAGGCCGAGAACAGGCCGCCGGAGCCGAACACCCCGCGCGTGTTCTGCACGACGACCTGCATCCCGTGCCTGGCCAGCACCTTGGCCGCGCCGCGCGACGGCAGCTTGTCCTTGCCGTACGGCGTGCGCATCAGCACCACGGGCAGCGGCCCCGCGCCGCGCGGACGATAGCGATCGGCGGTCAGCACGACGCCGTCGGGCATCGGGATGCGCAGGTCACGCGTGACGGCCAGGTCGGGGGCGCCGGCCTCGGGGAGTCCGAGAAATCGGTCGATCAGTCCGCTGAGCAGGCTCATGGCAGATCCTTTCGCTCCGATCCCCAGATTAACCAGGGGCAGGCGTACGGCCCACGACTCCACGCGAGATGGCCGTTCGCGGAGGCGTGGGCCGTAGCCGGATCCTGTCAGGTCGTCCGGCGGCGGAGCAGGAGAATCGCGATCAACGCCGCGGCCAGCACCCCGGCGCCCGCCACCCACGGCAGCGGGCCCGAGCTGTTGTCGGTGGTGGGGAAGCCGCCGTAGCCGCCGTAGTCGCTGCTGTTGCCGCTGCTGTTGCCGCTGCCGTAACCGCCCGCGTAGCCGTCCCTGGCGTACGCGGAGCCGGGCAGCTTGGCGCCGTATCGCTGCCGCACCAGCCGCTGGTAGTCGGCCATCGGCACGCCGGCCGCGCCGATGGACTGCGTGGCCTCGGTGTTGAGCGGCACGACCTGGCCGCCGCGCAGCGCGTACCAGGCGTTGAGCTGCGGCTCGCGGAAGACGACGCCGGGCTGGCCGGCGTACTGCTGCTCGTCGGCGCCGCTGGCGATGTTGCTGACCGCCCACGTGCCCGCCGGGGTGCGGGTGGTCCAGACGGAGGCCGTCTGGCCGTCCGCCGCGCTGGCCTGGGTGGCCAGGAAGGCGAAGCGGGCGATCTCCGGCGAGCGTCCGGCGATGAAGTCGGGGTTCAGGTCGTTGACGGCCACCGTCGGCCCGTTGACCTGGGCGGCCATCGGGGCGAGCCGGGTCTTGGACTGCTGGCCCTTGCCGGCGAAGAACCTGCCGACGGTCTCGGTGGCGCCCGCGGCCGCCGTCCTGGCGGCCTCGACGTCGGCCGGGGTGGGCGCGCCGGGATCCGCCGCGGCGGCGGCGGGGGAGGCGAGCGGCAACGAGGAGAGGAGCAGCGCGGCCAGGGCCGAGGCCGCTGCGATGAGCTTGATGACGGCGCGCTTCGTGACGATGAGCTTCGTGACGGCGAGCTTCGTGACGGCGAGCTTCGTGACGGCGAGCTTCGTGACGGCGAGCTTCGTGACGGCGAGCTTGGTTACGGCGAGCTTGGTGACGGCGCGCTTCATAACGGCGAGCTTCATGACGGTGGCCTCCTTACGCGCCGATGTTGTTGAGCGAGTGGGTCCAGAAGAACGAGCCGTTGGAGACGTACCAGTTGTAGGTCGACCAGTTGTAACGCGTGCTGGACGGCCACGGGTTGCTCCAGTACACCCACGACTGGCTCTTGTCGTAGCCGTAGATGACCTCCATGTGGCCGCCGCCGCTGGTCCACTGGATCCTGGTCATGATCGGACGCTCGGCGTCGATCTCCCTGACGATGGCGGCGTAGCTCAGGTAGTTGTAGACGTACACGCCGGGGTTGATGCCGATCTTGCTGAAGGCGGTCTGGTCGTTGCCCAGCGTGGCCTGGTTGTTCGGGCAACCGGAGTTCATGGCGCGGTTGAAGGCCAGGTTGCAGAACTGGTTCTGGCTGTAGGAGTAGCCGTAGTACGCGGCCACGGAGTTGCCCGTCGCCGCCCAGCACCAGTTGGAGTACTGCTGGGCCTGCTGGGTGAAGTTCAGCCGGTACCAGGTGTAGGCGTGTGCGGGGGTGCTCGTCGAGATCCAGGTGGCCACCGCCAGGGCGAGGGCCACGGCAAGCCGGAACATGGGTGCTCCTTCTGCTCGGGGGGTGATGCAACGGATCTTCGACCTGCGCAGATGTCCGGACAAGGGCGGCTGAATCGGCTCCGCTGACCGCTGTGGAAGGTGACATTTCGTGACGTTCACCGACTACTGACGAATCTGTGGAAATCTGTGAACATTCACAACGTGGCGGATGAACTACAGGCCGCGCTGCGCTCGGGCCCCTTTCACGTGGCGCTGCGCACGGCGGTCGAGGCACGCGGGCTGACCCTGGAACGGCTGCGCCACCGGCTGGCCCAGCGGGGGCTGCATGTGGGGGTGAGCAGCCTCAGCTACTGGCAGCAGGGCCTGCGCCGGCCGGAACGCGAGGAGTCGCTGCGCGCCGTCCGCGCCCTGGAGGAGATCCTGGAGCTGCCGTCGCGCTCGCTGATCGACCTGCTCGGCCCGCCCAAACCGCGCGGGCGCGCGCCCGGCGTGGCGTACTCGACGCTGCTGCGTCCCGCGCAGGTGCTCGCCTCGATGCTGAGCGAACTGGACGCGGTGGCCGACGACCGCAGGCTCCACATCGTCGGCATGTACGAGTCGCTGCACATCGGCGCCGACCGGAGCATCACCAGACGGGAGACGCTGCAGGTGGTGCAGGCCCACGAGGAGGGCGCCGACCGCTACATCATGATCTACCGGGGCGACCCGGGCTGCGACGTGAGCCGGGTGAGCGTCCACGCCGTCGAGGACTGCCGGGTCGGCCGGGTGCGGCGCGACGGACCGACCGCGCTGGTGGTGGCCGAGCTGCTGTTCGATCGGGTGCTGCGGGTCGGCGACTCGCACGTGATCCGCTACGAGATCGCCGACCTGAGCGGCACCGAGTCGTGCGACTACGAGCGCGGGTTCAGGTTCCCCGCCGGGCAGTACGTGCTGCGCGTGGCGTTCGACCCCGTTGAGCTGCCGGTGCGCATCCACCGGTTCTCGCGGCGCGGTCCCGGAGCCGGGGAACTGGCCACGGCCGAGCTGACGCTCAACTCTCACCATGCCGTCCATCTGGTGGCCGCCGCGCTGCAGCCCGGTCTGGTGGGCATCCGCTGGTCGTGGCCGTAGCGATGATTTTCGACCGTCTGCTCGGTCTATATAGGTGAGCCGGTCTTGATAGGTGAGCCGGTCTCGATAGGCGAGTCGCTCTATGTAGGTGAGTCGGTCTATGCGGGTGAGGAGGCGGACATGGGCGAGCATGGGACGGCGTTGATCCAAGGGGTGGCGCTGCTGGAGCGGGCCATCGACTACACACTGGGCAGCCTGCGCGTGGTCACTCCGGCGGTGTTGTGCCGGCCTACGCCGTGCGCGGGGTGGAGTTTGCAGGAGTTGCTGGATCATCTGCACGATTCGCTGGAAGCGCTGAACGAGGCGGCCGGGGGAGAGGTGGCG